>JBILOU010000008.1:0-48182 GCA_044374295.1 Flavobacteriales bacterium
AAGGCAAAATTTCAGTTGTCTCTATTGCTCATACCTTTTAATCCTATCTTTGAATGCTTTTAATCCTTTAGCCATGAACCAAATTTTGAGACGTGCATTGATTGTTTTTCTCGCAGTTCTTCCATTTTCTATGCATTCACAGGTGCAGCAGGGAAAAGTATTACTCATGAACGGTTCAGTTGTAGAGAACACACTTTGGGAGGAAAAGGATGGGATGATTTACATCTACGACCAGAAAAAAAATTTGTTTGGAAAAGAAAAAACACGCGCCGTTGAATTGAATAAGAGTGAAATTTTCAGCTTATCAAACGGAAACAAAGAACAAGTGCTTTACTACCAAGATACCATGCTGGGCGATTATTACACACCTGAAGAGATGCGCATGTATCTTGCTGGAGCAGGTGACGCAAGAAAAAATTACAAAGCTAGACACATCAGTGCTATTGGATTTGGACTATGCACGCTAGCTGGATATTTAGTTGGTGACGGTCTCATGATTTTAGTAGTCCCACCCATTACATATGCCGCCATTCAATACGTTGGAAAAATAAAAATTCGTGAAAAATACATGTCAGACGTTAACTACAAATACAACGACCAATATGCCGAAGGATTTGAGCCTCCGGCTCGTTCTCGAAAAATGATTCGCGGAGCATTGAGTGGAGTTGTTGGGTCTGTGACTGGAGTATTACTATTTATAATTAAAAATCAATAAAGTGATAATAAACTTTATTCAAAGTTTGTGCCTTGGGGGAGCATCTTTCTTTCTTCTTTCTTTCTCGAACCCACAAACTGCATTAGAGAATACACTCCTTTCCATTGCCGTTTTCTACAGTTATTGGATCTCACAACAACTTCATAAACCAGCATTTTGGCTACCTCTGTTAATTGTTGCTGGCATGTTAGTCATATCACCGAATGTTCATTCGGTTTTACTCTTATTGATTGCATTATTCACTGTCCTATACTTTCTTCAACATAAATTTTCATTTCGAAAAACACCTTTGTTGAAAAACTTCACCGTTGCAATGTGCTGGTCTCTGCTTGTTGCAATACCCCACACCAAAGAGATTTTCGAAATAGGTGGAAGTGTATTTTTCACGACACTTGCATTATCACTTTGCATTGACTTTGTTCAACGGAAGGAAGACGCGGGAATAGTTGAAACCGTTCCTCATTTAATTGGAAATAACCTAACCTTATTTTTCGCTTTGATTTTTACGCTGATCGGACACCTCTTCCTTCCAACAGCTTTTTACGCAGGAATTCTCGCGTTAGCTATTCAAGCAGGGCTAACTTATCTTCCAAAAGAAACTCAAAGAGAAGCCCTTCGTGAACTTCCCTTTCTGGCGTATGCAATTGGAATTTACTTGTTGTAGACGTGGTCCAAGGCGTCGCAAAAATCAACAATTGCTTTATCAATATCTGCATCTGTATGCGCCGCAGAAACGAAGCCCACTTCATATCCGCTTGGGCCTAGATAAATTCCGCGTTCCAAAAGGAAACGATGGAATGGAGCAAATAACTGTCCGCTATTCTCCGGAATTTCATCCATTCTTCGAATTGCCTTTTCCTTCGAAAAAGAAACCCAAAAAATACTTCCCATATTGAAAATTCGGAAGACATAATTCTTTTGATCAGCATGCGCTTGAATGGCGCTTACCATCTTTATTGTTTTCCTTTCGAGTTCTTCGTAAAAACCAGGCTTGACCAATTCTTTCAATTGAGCCAAACCAGCTGCCATGGCAACTGGATTTCCGGAAAGGGTTCCTGCCTGATAAACAGGGCCATCAGGTGCAATTTGAGACATGATCTCTGCACTTGCACCGTACGCACCAACAGGCATTCCTCCACCAATGATTTTTCCGAAAGCCAGCACATCGGGCTGAATACCGTAATATCCTGAAGCCCCTTCAAATCCAAGACGGAATCCGCTAATAACTTCATCAAAGAGCAATACAATTCCTTCACGCGTGCAGACTTCACGAAGGTGTCTTAAGAAAACACCGTCTTGAATAAGTAGTCCATTGTTGGCAGGAACTGGCTCAATAGCCACAACTGCAATTTGTCCGCGATACATTTCAATTGCTGCATCGAAAGCCTCAATATCGTTCAGCGGAACTACAATGGTTTCCTTCACATAAGCCTCGGGAATTCCGGCGCTACTCGATGTTCCTAACGTTGCTAATCCGCTTCCGGCTTTCACCAATAAAGCATCTACGTGTCCGTGGTAACATCCTTCAAACTTCAAGACCTTGTCTCTTCCCGTGTAACCTCTTGCTAAACGAATGGCACTCATAGCCGCTTCTGTTCCGCTACTTACAAATCGAATTTTCTCTAAGTATTTGTGATGTTGTAAAATGAAAGAAGCCAACTCGTTCTCTTCTTGTGTTGGCGCACCGAAACTAGCGCCCTTAGCGGCTGTCGTGCATATTGCTTCTGTAACAGCATCATTTGCATGACCTAAAATAAGTGGCCCCCACGAGCAACAAAAATCAACAAATTCGTTTCCATCTGCATCCCAAACATGAGATCCTTTTCCGCGTTCAAAAAACAATGGATTTCCACCTACAGACTTAAACGCACGAACGGGAGAATTTACTCCGCCTGGAAAATATTTCTTCGCCTCTAAAAAAAGTGCTTCACTGTTGCTCTGTTTCATGGTGCAAACTTACGCTCGAACAAGAAAAACAATGTACTTTCGCGTATTACATTTTGAAAAAATACTAAATACAAAGTATCTCTGCTCTGACTTATGATAAACCCGAGTGAATTACCAAGCTGGATTTTTTGGAGTAACGGTATAATTGTACTGCTTCTTTTTTCACTAACGGTGTTAAAAAAAATAAAGTGGAGCGAGGCGTTAAGATATTTCGCTTTCTCGGCTTTAGCCATAGGCTTGTTGTACTGGGCATACAAAGGAGTTTCTATTCAAGAAATTATAGGACAAATAATAAACACCAATTGGATTTGGATTGTTGCAGCATTAGTCATTGAATATGTATCTGTCATATTCAGAGGAATTCGTTGGAACCAATTGTTGAAACCTCTCGGACATAAAGCAAATACATGGAATGCCATTCATGCCGTAGCATTTGGCTATTGCATGAACGATTTGGTACCAAGAAGCGGAGAAGTAGCGCGTTGTACCTTGCTTTTCAAATCAGATAAAATTCCAGTTTCCACTTTAGTCGGAACGGTAATCGTTGAACGTGTGATAGACATGGTGATGTTTGGATTGCTTCTTCTTTGGGGAATTTTACTCCTGCCCTCAACATTGTCTTCGTTAATGAATGAAACAAAAAGTCCAGGATTCTCAATGGAACTAGGGATTGCCTTGATCGTTCTGGCGGCTATAGGAATTTTGGTACTGCGCCATATTTTGAAACACACGTTCAAAAATAAATTCATTGAAAAATTCGCTGAATTTATCAGAGGCACTTGGAAAGCATTTTTAAGCGTTGGAAAAATTGAAGGCAAATTCAAATTCATTTTTCTAACCGTTGGAATTTGGGGCGCTTGGTTGCTCATGACTTGGTTCAATCTTCTGGCTGTTCCTGGTTGCGAGCACATGGGCTTGAATGAATCGGTATTCTTAATGATTTGCGCGAGCTTGGCCATGCTTGCACCAACCCCTGGTGGACTGGGGGCATTTCATTCAATCACAATTATTGGATTCATTGTCTTGGGTTATGCCGATGAAAGCAACGCGTCTACTTCCCTACTTGGATTAACGTTCGCGACAGTTTCTTGGTCAACAAGAACATTGATGGAAATTCTATCTGGATTCGTTGGTTTCCTTATTGTATCGTATCGCATCAAATATGGAAAAACTACTGCAGCAAATTAAAGCATGGCGTGAAGCTGGCGATACCATTGTTTTTACCAATGGTGTTTTCGACATTTTACACGTGGGACATGTCACCTACCTCGAGCAAGCTGCTGCGCAAGGCAACAGGCTTATTGTAGGCGTCAATAGCGACGCTTCTGTTCGTAGTTTAAACAAAGGTCCTGAACGTCCCATCAATCCCGAATGGGCTCGCGTGAGGGTGCTTGAAGCACTCAGATGCATCGACGCCGCCATCGTATTTTCAGACCACACTCCTCTTGAATTAATTCTAGCCATTCAACCCGACATTTTAGTGAAAGGCGGCGATTACAATCCAGATGAAACCGATGAAATGAACAAGACCTACATGGTTGGCTCAAAGGAAGTAAAAGCATCTGGAGGAAAGGCCATTGCCATTCCTTTGGTTGAAGGATTTTCAACAACGAATATTCTCAGCAAGAGATAAACTTCAAAGTACTTCAAACAAAAATGGCGACCCATCTGGATCGCCATTTTCATTATTGATGGTTCTCTTATTCGCGAATAATCGATTTTGAAACTCGCTCTGTTTCGTTCTGAATTAAGAAATGGTAATACCCTGAAGGTAGCGCCAATCCATTTAATTCAATGATGTTATTTCCCGTGATCGCGGGGTATTTAGACTCGTAAACAAGTTTACCCATTGCATCGAACAAATAAACATTCAAATACTCTTCCTTCGAAGAATAGAATTGAGCAGTTAATTGACTTGAAAACGGATTTGGATAAACATTCAAATTCGCTAATGTCGCTTGCGCTGGGATTTCAGCATCCTCGAATGAAATCAAATCTTCTCCAGACTCTCTTACAAAAGTTGATGCACTAATGTTAGCACGTAGTGTGTAGCAATACGTATTGTTAAACGCACTGCTAACATTAAACACACGAACCTTGTAAGTACCAACAACAGTTGTGTTGTAAACGATAACTTCGTTCGCTGTTCCTGTATTTGTAGAACTCAACAACAACGCTCCGCTTGGTGAATAAAGCGACACATTATAGTTTGCTGGTAAAGTCGTTAGGTCAATCTTAATGTTCTTGTTTGTTGAAGTGTTCGCAAACTTGAACCAGTCCTGATCTGTTGAAGATGATATTTTGGCTAATATATTCGTATTCACAGCAATTGACTTCGCCTTACTCGTTGTGTTATTGTTTTCATATGAATCTGTGCAAGTTGGGAAAGCAGACAACGTTGTGAAGCTAGAAACTGCTGAATAGTTTCCTGTTCCTGCTGGACACGTTGCATTCACTTGGTAGTTGTATGTTGCAAGCGAAGCCAAGCCAGTCAAACTATATGAAGTACTTGTCAAACCTGAAACTGTGGTCCAGGTAGTTGCTGTAGAAAGTTTGTATTGCAACGTGTAAGATGTTGCTCCTGTAACAGCTCCCCAAGAAACAACTGCGCCCGTAGTTGTAATTGCGCTTGACGCCAAACTCGCAGGTACGCCGCATAACACAGGCACAGGAGTTCCGCAACCATTAGAAGAAAGCAAACTCGCGCGAGTACCGCCTGTAGCGAACAATGCTTGCATACGCGCAGTCTGACCTGCAGAGAACATATACATACACGCATCGTCTGTGTAATCCATGTAGTTCATGGTCATCTCAACAGGAGTGCCGGTGCAAGTACTCAAGTGAGGATAAGTTGGACAACCGTAATTAGCAGTGTTGTGCGTTGGAGTATCATTTACTAAATCTGATCCACAAGTAGCATCTCCCCAAATATGACGAAGGTTTAACCAGTGACCCACTTCGTGCGTAGCTGTTCTTCCCAAATTAAAAGGCGCTGTAGAAGTTCCGATTGTACCGAAATACTGATAGTCAATTACCACACCGTCGGTAGCTGCAGAACCACCAGGAAACTGAGCATAACCTAAGATTCCGCCGCTGATATCACATACCCAAATGTTCAAATATTTAGATGCATCCCAAGCAGACTTCCCGCCAGTTGAGTTGTTCTTCATCGCATCATTTGTACTGAAGGCAGTAGTGGCTGTTGATGTGCGAGTAATACCGTTTGTTGCCGCACCCGTTGGATCAACAGACGCCATGCAAAACTGAATATCGGTGTTCGATGCCGTGAAAATCGATGGCGTATTCGCTGCATCGGCATTCATCTTTGCAAAGTCTTTATTTAAAACATCGATCTGAGTCAAAATCTGTGCATCAGAAATATTCTCTGTTGTCGTGTTATAAACCACGTGAACAACTACGGGAATAGTCACTGTAGCGCGATCTAAACCATTGTTGTGAGAAAGAAACTCATTGGTGAAGTTTTCAATTTCAAGTTGATTCAACTCGTAAGCGGGATTCTCTTGAACCGCACGTTCGTAATGCTCCATAGTTCCACAATTGCGCTGAGCAAATGCAAAAACAGGAAGAAACATCAATAAAAACAAAATAGATTTTTTCATTAAAATGAGATTAGGTTGAGGTAATCAAATATAGGAATTTCAATCAGACATAAATCATTTCAGAAAGAATTCATTTGACAAAACAGGACCCTTTCAAACCTAACTTTGCAAAATGGAAATTCTAGCCATACTATCAAGTCTTGCATACACCATTCTATACTTCTTGGAATCGGCGTGGTGCTGGCCCTTGGCTATACTCGGAAGTGCCATCTATTTTTATTTATGTCGAAAAGCCAACCTGCAGGGAGAGAGTTGGCTGCAACTGTTCTATGTTGGCTTCGCAGTATTTGGTTGGATGAATTCCAAACCCTCATTTGATCACCCTCAATGGGATACTAAACAGCACCTACTTTTTCTGCTTGGATCTATTCTTCTCTGGCAATTGTTGTTTCTTGTCTTGAAAAAACGAAACTCGGCATTGCCGCAACTCGACGCCTTTGTTTTAGCTTTCGCCCTAGCCGGAACAATTCTGCAAATCTTATATATAGAAAGCAATTGGTACTACTTCATCGCAGTGAACTCCATTTCCATCTATACCTATTGGAACCGCGGATTGAAGAAAAGCATTGCGCTTTACATCGCTTACTTGGGACTAAGTATTTACGGAATTATTCAGTAAAATCGTCGAAGAGAAAATCGTTGTAAGGGAAACGAACGATGTGAATCTCTCGGGCACGATCGTATAGAATTTCACGAAACTCTTCAATCTGAATCTTCTTCGATGCACTCATGAAAACAACATCTTCCGACCCCATGCGAGCCATCCAAGATTCTTTCAACTCATCTAAAGAATAATTCGCTGCGGTTTTGGGAGTAAGATCGTCTTCATCCTTTTCAATAAATGAATAAGCATCAACTTTATTAAAAGCAAGAATCATAGGCTTATCGCCCGCTCCAATCTCTTGAAGCGTTTCCATAACAACCTTGTAATGATCTTCAAATTGCGGATGTGAAATGTCTACAACATGCACCAACAAATCCGATTCACGAACTTCATCCAACGTACTCTTAAACGATTCAATTAATTGGTGAGGAAGCTTGCGAATGAACCCTACAGTATCACTTAACAACAAAGGCAAATTCTTCACAACCACCTTACGAACAGTGGTGTCTAGCGTAGCAAACAATTTGTTTTCAGCCAAGACTTCACTCTTGCTCATCATGTTCATGATGGTAGACTTTCCAACGTTGGTGTAACCTACAAGCGCAACACGAACCATGGCACCGCGATTTCCGCGCTGCGTAGTTTTTTGACGATCAATAATTTTCAAGTCTTCTTTCAACTTGGCAATTCGATCGCGAATAATTCTTCTGTCAGTTTCAATTTGAAGCTCACCCGGACCGCGCATTCCAATACCACCCTTTTGTCTTTCTAAGTGCGTCCACATGCGCGTTAATCGTGGAAGCAAATACTCGTATTGCGCCAATTCCACTTGCACTTTCGCATGGGCGGTTTGCGCCCGAGCCGCGAAAATATCGAGAATCAAATTGTTTCGATCTAAAATCTTCACCTTGTGATCGTCGTCGTTGAATAAGTTCTCGAGGTTACGCAATTGCGAAGGCGAAAGCTCATCGTCAAAGATGACCATGTCCACTTCATTCTCGAAAACAAAATCTTTGATCTCCTGAATTTTTCCAGAACCTACAAAGGTTCTATTGTCCGGATGATCGAGGTTTTGCCAATAACGCTTTACACAAAACGCATCGGCTGTTGTGGCTAGAAATGCCAACTCATCTAAATACTCGGTAAGGACATCAATGTTCTGACGCTTGTTCACAATACCCACGAGAACACAGGTCTCTTGGGGTTTCTTGGTCTCTTGTAGTTTTGCCATTTTTATCTTCCCGACAACTTCATGCAGTATGCTGTGAGCGCATCAATTTCTTGAACGGTTAACATACTTTCAAAAGGAGGCATTCCCGCTTTTCCGTGTATAATTTGATTTTTTATTTCATCAGATGAGAGCACGCTTTCAGTTAGTTTCTTGGCCCCACTCATTTGTAAATTCCCTTCGCTCCCATGACAGGTTGCACAGCGCTTAATGAATACAGCCTGCGCATCTACAGGCGCAGAGACCTTCGCTTCTTCAGAACATGACTCAAAACTGAGCATGAACACCAAAGCTAGTACTGAAAAAAAAAGCACGTAAATTATTCTCTTGCTCATTCTCAATGCATAAATGCTAGTTTCGACCAATAACCCATGTAGCTCATGGCAACAACACTAACTAACAAACCCAATCCATAAAAAATTGCAATTTTCTTGGCACGCTCGCGTCCATTCGTTGCTCGCTTCGCTTTTGAGTATCCCATTGTTATAAGAACGACAGATACAATCATCATAATTGGGTGTTCAACTAATTTCATGCGAACGGCTGCATCCTTCATTATGTTTACGCCTGTTCCTGAAATAGCCGCGAAATTCATGGCTAATAAAGCCAATCCTACCAAAAGCTGAATATGTGTAAATATTAAAGCGAACAAAACCAATTTGCTCGGCTTACCTGAAACGGTTTCGTTCTTCTCTTTCACCAATGAAACAACAATGGCAAGTAAAGGAAGCAATAACAATAAATAAGGAAGTAAAATGTGTAAGTGTTTGAAGCCCGTTTGCATAATTATTAATTTTCTTCAAATCTAATCTTCTTTTTGAAAAACTCCACATCTTTGTTCCCAAGAAAACACCATGAATAAGATTGTATACAATGTTACCGTAAGCGTAGACCCGGGAATTCACGAAGAATGGATTACCTGGATGAAAGACATTCACATTCCAGACGTCATGAATACTGGCAAATTTCTTCAAAACCGAATCTTACGTGTTCATGGAGAAGAAGAAAATGGCGTTACATATGCCGTGCAATACACTGCACTTAATCGCAGTGAACTCGACTGTTACTTCGCAGAACATGCACCACGACTGCAAAAAGAACACGTCGATAAATATGGGAATCGGGCTGTGGCCTTTCGAACCATATTAGAAATACTTCACGAAACAGGAGAATAGCTGAATAAGTCTTAAAAAAGACTATTTTTGCGCCACTAATTACCGAGAGACAATTTATTGAAATGAGTGCTACCCTTCAGCAAGAAAAGCTAAACATGCGTGTTTCGCAAATGGCAGAGAATCTTATTGGTTCTGAAATCATTAAACTAGGCGGCGAAATTCGCGATCGTATTCTTCAAGGAGAAAAAATATACAACTTCACCATTGGTGATTTCAATCCACAAATCTTCCCGATTCCTGCTGAACTGAAACAGTTCATCATTGATTGTTACAACGAAGATTTAACCAACTACCCTGTTGCGAACGGTGCAGTTGAACTGCGCAACGCCGTTGTGCAATTGCTCAAAGAAAAACAAGGTCTTGAATATTCTGCTGAAGAAATTTTAATCGCCGGAGGTGCGCGCCCTATCATTTACGCCATCTTCCAAGCTATCGTTGATCCGGGAGACAAAGTTGTTTTCCCTGTTCCGTCATGGAATAACAACCACTACACGCATCTTTCTCACGCGCATCAAGTGTTCGTTGAAACAATTCCCGAAGACAACTTCATGCCGAATGCAGATTTGTTGAGGGAACACATTCAAGGTGCTTCTTTATTGGCGTTATGCTCACCTTTAAACCCAACAGGAACTGTGTTTTCAAAAGAGCAACTGGAAAGCATTTGCGACATGGTGTTGGAAGAAAATGCGAAGCGTGGAGCAGATGAAAAACCGTTGTACGTGATGTACGATCAGATTTATTCATTGCTTACTTTCGGAGATACACAACACTTCGATCCTGTTACTCTTCGTCCAGAAATGAGAAAATACACCGTCTTCGTAGACGGTATTTCGAAATCACTTGCGGCTACTGGTGTTCGTGTCGGGTGGGGATTTGGTCCAGAGTTTATCATTGATAAAATGAAGAGTATTCTTGGTCACGTAGGTGCTTGGGCGCCACGTCCAGAACAGATTGCAGCAGGCAGATACTTGCAAAACATTTCGTTGCTCGACAACTATTTGACGTGGATCAAAGAAGAATTGCAAACGCGTTTAAACGGATTCTACGCTGGCTTTGAGAGCTTGCGCGAAAAAGGGTTTGCCGTTCGTGCTATTCCTCCAGCGGCTGCTATTTATCTAACGGTTCAATTCAATTTAATTGGAAAGAAAACCGCAGATGGAAACGCACTTGAAAACACGGGCGACATTACCTCCTATATTTTGAACGAAGCGAAAGTGGCCATTGTTCCCTTCCGTGCGTTCGGTGCTTCTGACGATTCTACCTGGTACAGATTAAGTGTAGGAACAGCTTCTCACGAAGATGTAACGCAATCGATTGCTTCATTGGAAGCAGCGCTTTCGAAATTATCTTAATTAAATGTGATGATATCCTTCACCACGAATAATGGTGAAGGCTCTGTACAATTGTTCCACCAAAACAATTCGCACCAAGTCGTGCGGAAAAGTCATGTCAGACAATCGAACTTGTTCGTTCGCTCGAGCATATACTTCGTCTGAAAATCCATGTGCACCGCCAATCACAAGCACCCATGATTTAGTCCCTGCGAGCTGTTTCTTCTCGATGTGTTTCGCGAAATTTACTGAAGTGAAGGCCTTACCTTTTTCATCGAGCAAGCAAAGAAAATCTTCGGTCTTAAGTTGCTTTAGAATAAGTTCACCCTCTTTGTTTTTTTGAATTTCAGATGTAAGACCTTTCGTTGCGATGTCTTTCAATTCAACATATTCGAACGTGCAATAATGTGGAAGTCTTTTGGTGTAACGCACAATACCTTCCTTGACGTAAGGTTCATGCGTATGCCCAATAACCAAGACTTTCACTCTCATTCGCGGCGGTCTTCTCTGTTCTCTTTAATGTCCTGCTTTTGCAAAGGGTTGCTCGCAAAACCGCGATACTCTTTGCGTTTAAGGAAGATGTCTGTAGCTGTAAAAATAGCAGCACGCAACGAAGATTCATCTGCTGTTCCCTTTCCAGCTATGTCATAAGCAACACCGTGATCTGGCGAAGTTCTTACAATAGGAAGTCCAGCAGTGAAGTTTACCCCACTATCGAAAGCCAATGCTTTGAAAGGTGCCAAGCCTTGATCGTGATACATAGCCAACACAGCATCGAATTGCTTATAAGCTCCTGTTCCAAAGAATCCATCTGCTCCATATGGACCGTATACTTGAAATCCTTTTTCCATTTGCTCACGAACAACTGGAAGGATAATTTCCTTTTCTTCAGTTCCTATTAAACCATTGTCGCCTGCATGCGGATTCAACCCAAGCACGGCAATGCGTGGAGTAGCCACACCAAAATCACGTTCCAAACTTTCGCGCATAAGCACCAACTTCTCTGTGATTTTTTCTTTCGTAATACTTGCGCTTACATCCTTCAAAGGAACATGTCCAGTTACAATACCAATCTTTAAGGCTGGACTAACCAAGAACATTAATACCTTTTCTGTACCTGCCATTTTCGCTAGATATTCGGTGTGTCCTGGAAATTTAAACTCTGCATTTTGAACATTGTCTTTATTGAAAGGAGCAGTTACTAAGACATCGATTTTATTCGAAGCTAAATCACTTGCTGCCATCTCTAAACTTCTACGCGCCATTTCTCCGCCAATAGCGGTTGGCTTTCCCCATTCGATATCTCCTTTAAACTCTTTCCAGCAATTAACCAGATTCACCTTTTTGGCAACTGCTTCTGCTGCGGTTGTAGCATTCTGATAGGTGAATTCTTCCATTCCACCAATGCGCTTCGTTTGCTTAATAATTTCAGCATGCGAATAAATGACTGGCACAATGAATTCAAGCATACGCGCATCGCAGAACACTTTCAGGACTGTTTCCAACCCTACACCGTTCATGTCGCCGCAGCTAATACCCACTTTCACTCTTTCCATTTTCAAATGGTTTTCAAACCGAATGGTTATTCGGTTTAGTTAGCGTAATTCTTTTTAATGAAATCGTATAACAAACGAACACCTACTCCTACTCCGCCTTTCGTGCGGTAGGCATCAACCTTGTTTTGGTATGCTGGACCCGCAATATCAATGTGAATCCATGGGTAATCTGTGAAATGCTCTAAGAATTTCGCAGCAGAGATCTGTCCTGCAAATGCACCACCTAAATTCTTCAGGTCAGCCACATCACTCTTCATCTCTTCACCGTATTCCTTCCACATTGGGAATTGAATTAATCTTTCCCAAACTTCGAAACCGCTATCCATTAAATTGTTTACCACCTTTTGATCAGCAGTAGCCATAACCGCACTTGCGTAGGTCCCAATTGAACGCACAGCAGCACCGGTTAATGTTGCCAAATCTATGACCAATTCTGGTTTGTATTTCTTAGCATAAACCAACGCATCTGCAAGAATCAATCTTCCTTCAGCGTCTGTGTTCAAGACCTCGACAGTAGTTCCATCGCTGATGGTGATTACGTCTTGCGGACACAATGCATTTCCACCCGGACGGTTGTCCGTTGCAGGCACAAGCGCTACAACGTGCACAGGAAGCTTGTTTGCAGCAATTGCATAGATCGCACCTATAACTGCAGCACCACCCGCCATGTCGCATTTCATCTCGTCCATTGAACCTGGAGTTGGCTTCAAGCTTAATCCACCCGTATCGAATACCACACCCTTTCCAACTAAAACAATTGGCTTTTTGTTTTTCGCATTCTTTGGTTTGTACTCCATGATTGTGAAGGTAGGCGGATCAATACTGCCCTTATTCACACCAAGAAGTCCACCCATCTTAAGCGCTTCAATTTGCTTCTTATTTAAAACTTGCGTTTTGAATCCAGCTACTTTTCCAGCCTTACTCATTTCTTCCGAAAATTGCGTAGCTGTTAAGAAAGAAACAGGCTCATTCACTAACGTGCGCGCCAATTCCGTTCCTTGAATGATTCCTTGTAATTCTACCCACTCGCCTTCGCTAATGGTAGCGTCGGTAACAAAAATCTTCGAAAGGGTATTTTTCTTGTTTTCCTTTTCCTTGAAATACTTCAAGAATTGATAGTTACTCAAGGCAGCACCTTCAGCCAAATACCAAGCTGCTTTTTCGAAAGAACTTTGATTCACAATGTGCAAAGACTCAAGATTGGTTTTGTTCACCGCTGCTTGAATATCAACACCGGTTTTGCGCATTGCCTCTTTGGCGTCAGCGTTCCAAGTGCCTTCAACCGCAACGTAAAAATGTTTTTCAGTTAGAGAAGGCATTAATACAGTGTTGCGATTCACATTGATTTCGCTCTCAAGGAAAACCAATTGAGCTTTTTCAATCTTTAATTTTTTTACTTCTTTCTTATTGAAAAGAGTAACAACTACATCTGCGTTCTTGGGCGCTTTGTTGCTAATTTTTGCCATAGTCTTGTGCGTTATAATTCTGAATAAAAAAGAGAGCCTTTTCGGCTCTCTTCTGTTTTTATAGTGTTTGCTTTACTTCAACTTCTTCGAAGGCTTCTACTAAGTCTCCTTCTTTGATGTCATTGAATTTATCGATGTTCAATCCGCATTCGTAACCTTTCACTACTTCCTTCACATCGTCTTTGAAACGTTTCAAAGAACCAAGGTGACCGGTGTAGACAACAATACCGTCGCGAATTACACGAACTCGGCTGTTGCGGCTCACCTTACCTTCTAACATGAAGCAACCTGCAATGGTTCCAACTTTCGTAATCTTGAATACTTCACGAATCTCTGCAGTACCTGTGATCTGCTCTTCAATGCGTGCAGACAACATACCCTCCATGGCCTCTTTAATTTCTTCGATAGCCTTGTAGATAATCGAGTATAACTTGATTTGAATTTCTTCGTTTTCTGCAATCTTACGCGCACTCTGACTTGGACGAACTTGGAAACCAACGATAATCGCATCGGAAGCCGATGCCAACAATACGTCTGATTCCGAGATCTGACCCACACCTTTGTGAATGATACTTACTTGAATCTTCTCTGTACTCAACTTTTGCAATGAGTCTACCAACGCTTCTACAGAACCGTCCACGTCTCCTTTCACAATCAAGTTCAATTCTTTGAAATCTCCAAGAGCGATACGACGACCGATCTCTTCGATGGTCAAGTGCTTCTTCGTTCGAACGCTTTGTTCGCGTTGAAGTTGTTGACGCTTCGTTGCAATTTCACGCGCTTCGCGTTCATCTGCTAATACGTTGAAACGATCACCTGCATTTGGTGCACCTTCAAATCCTAAGATTGAAACTGGCGTAGCAGGTCCTGCCTCTTCGACCTTTCCACCACGTTCGTTAAACATAGCACGAACTCTACCGCTGTATTGTCCAGCAAGAATTGGATCTCCAACACGAAGTGTTCCCGCTTCAACCAACAAGGTTGCTACAAAACCACGTCCTTTATCTAAAGAAGATTCAATGATTGTACCTATTGCACGTTTCTTCGGATTCGCTTTAAGATCTAGCATTTCTGCTTCAAGCAATACTTTTTCAAGAAGCTTGTCGATGTTCAATCCTTTTTTAGCTGCAATTTCTTGTGTTTGGTATTTTCCACCCCACTCTTCCACCAAAATATTCATTTGAGAAAGTTGTTCTCTCAAACGATCTGCATTGGCTTCCGGCTTATCCATTTTATTGAATGCAAAAATCATTGGAACACCAGCCGCTTGAGCGTGACTAATCGCCTCTTTTGTCTGGGGCATTACGCTATCGTCTGCTGCAATTACAATGATTGCAACATCAGTTACTTGAGCTCCACGTGCACGCATGGCGGTAAACGCTTCGTGACCAGGAGTATCTAAGAATGTTATTTTCTTTGCATTTGGAAGGGTAACGGTATATGCACCAATGTGCTGCGTAATTCCACCAGCCTCTCCAGACAATACATCGGCTTTACGAATGTAATCGAGAAGGGAAGTTTTACCGTGGTCAACGTGTCCCATAACCGTAATTACTGGAGGGCGTGACTGAAGATCTTCTTCGTTGTCTACCTCTTCGGTAATTGCATCGGTTACTTCAGCTCCAACAAATTCAACTTGATAGCCGAAATCTTCTGCAACGATTGCAATGGTTTCTGCATCTAAACGTTGGTTAATAGATGCGAAAATTCCTAATTGCATACATGCTGCTATGATCTCGGTAGCATTCCGCGACATTAACGTAGCCAACTCGCTTACCGTTACGAACTCGGTTAATTTCAATACCGCATTCTCTTCAAGCATACGCGCAGCTTCTTGCTCACTGCGACGAGCTACTTGAGAACGCTTATCTCTTCTGTTCTTCGAAGATTTAGATTTTCCACCCACACCTAATCGTGCAAGTGTCTCTTTAATCTGATTTTGAATATCGGTTTCCGTAGGTGCTGCTTTTGGCTGAGCAACATAGGGAGTGCGTGCAGGCTTGTTCGCATTGCGCTTATCAATTTCCTGCTGACGTCCAATATCTACTTTCGAAATGCGCTTACGCTTGCGCTTTTCTTTGTTTTCAGCAGCCGTAGCTGCAGGCGATTTCTTTTCAGGTGTTGTAGGTAGAACAATCTTGCCCATCAACTTTGGTCCCGCAAGTTTCTCAACGTTTACGCGAATAAGTTCTTTCTCTACAACCTCAGGCTTAACCTCTTCTGCTTCAGGAGTTGGCTCGGGCTTGGCTACAGGAACTTCAACTTTCGGTTCTTCCTTCTTTGCCTTTTTAGGCTCTTCCTTCTTAGGCTCAGGGGCCTTCTTGCCACGCTTTGGTTTTTCTAGGGCCGAAAGATCAATCTTTCCAACAACCTTTACTTCATTGCTCCGTTCTTCAGGTTGAGCCTCAACAGGCGCTTCAACCGCCGGAGCAGGAGTCTCAACAGGAGCCTCAACTACTTTCGCTTTCACAGGCTCTTCAGCCTTCGGAGCAACTGGTGCTTCAACTGGCTTAGCCTTTGCCTTTGGTTTTTCAACCACGGCATCTGGACGTTTGAATTTTGCCAAATCTATATCTGACAACTCTTCGCTTTCACCGTCCTTTCTTTTCTTATTGTCCGAGATGCTTAACGACTCGCGTGACTCACGCAATTTCGTAGCCGCTGCTTGAACAACCTCTTTCGCTTTTTGGTCCGTAGAAAATTCAGCGCAAAGCATATCATATACTTCACCCTCAATTTTCGCCATTGGATTGTTATCCACTGTAACTCCCTTTTTCTTAAGGAATTCAATAATGGTATCCTTACTAACATTTAAGTTAGTGGCGGCCTTACCTAAGCGTTGTGGTCCTTTTGTTTCTGTCATAAATCTATTTCCCGTTCCTTATAAAATCTATTTAACACATTGAATGTGTGCAAGCACACCTGAAAACTGAAACGAATTATTCGAATTCAGATTTCAAAATACTCAACACCTCTTCAATGGTCTCCTCTTCTAAATCTGTACGCTTAACTAAATCTTCTTTCGGAATCT
This sequence comes from Flavobacteriales bacterium, assembly GCA_044374295.1. Classification (GTDB taxonomy): domain Bacteria; phylum Bacteroidota; class Bacteroidia; order Flavobacteriales_D; family Sanyastnellaceae; genus CAIZGX01. Next base: position 16,674 of record JBILOU010000008.1, read on the forward strand.
CAAGAACTGAACGAGCAGTATCGCAACCAATCGATTTCAATTCGTCGATGATCCAGCTGTCGATTTCGTCTGAGAATTCTTCCAAATCCACATCATCGATGTCAACATCTGTTTCGCGGTACACATCTAATTCATATCCACACAATCTACCTGCAAGACGAATGTTATGTCCACCCTTTCCAATCGCTAAAGACACTTGGTCTGGCTTCAAGAATACGTCTGCCTTCGCGTTGTCTTTATCAATGCTGATACTCGAAATTTTCGCTGGAGCCAATGCACGAGCGATTAACAAGTTTTCGTTCGTTGTGTAGTGAATAACGTCGATGTTCTCGTTACGCAACTCACGAACAATTCCGTGAATACGTGAACCCTTCATACCTACGCAAGCGCCTACTGGATCAATACGATCGTCGTAGCTTTCAACAGCAACTTTCGCTCGCTCACCTGGTTCACGAACAATTTTCTTAATGGTAATTAAACCGTCGAACACCTCTGGAACTTCTTGTTCGAATAACTTCTCTAAGAATTCTGGAGCTGTACGAGAAAGTATAATTTGAGGGCTGTTGTTACGTAAGTCTACGCGATAAACAACCGCACGAATGGTATCTCCCTTCTTGTAGAAGTCTGAAGGAATCTGTTGATCCTTCGGCATAATCAATTCATTGTTCTCGTCATCGAGTACAAGAATTTCACGCTTCCAAACTTGGTATACTTCACCAGAGATGATTTCTCCGATGCGCTCTTTATACTTCTGATAGATATGATCTTTCTCAAGTTCTTGAATACGGTTCTTCAACACTTGGCCCATAGCCATAATGTTTCTGCGACCGAAATCTTCGATTTTAATCTCTTCGATTAATTCTTCACCAACTTCAAGATCGTCTACAATCTTTTGAGCCATGCTCACTTCGATTTCAGCAACCTCGTCATCAAGTTCTCCGTCTGGAACAACTTGACGAGTACGCCAGATCTCTAAGTCTCCACGCTCTGCGTTAATAATGATGTCGAAGCCATCTTCAGCGCCCCAGCGCTTTACAATCATAGCTTTGAACATTTCCGCCAAGATGTTTGTGATCGTCTCGCGGTCGATGTTTTTGAATTCTTTAAAGTCTGCAAAAGACTCTATCAGGTTTAGTCCTTTCATAATGACAAGGTTAATTAAAACGTATTACTACTTTGGTTTCTTTTATGTTATCAAATGCAAGGGTGACTGTTTTTTCCACCCATTCTTTTTTCTTTTTTCCGGGAAGCACCTCTTTTTCTTGGTACTTCAATACAATTCCCGTCTCACTTACTTCAGCTAATTCACCCTCGTATTTTTCTCCATCATCTGCTTTCACTTTCACTGTTCTTCCTACGTTCTTCACATATTGTCTGTGAACCACCAACGGTTTTCCGACTCCTGGAGAAGAAACTTCCAATGAAAAATCTTCTTTCTCGCGATCCAAAGACGATTCAACGTGGCGACTAACTTTCTTGCAATCTTCCACATTCAATCCAGAATCTTTATCGAGTAAAACCTCAATGGCGTTACCCGGACGAACGGAAATAGAAACAATAAACGCGTCGGATAAAGTATCCGTTTCGGCTATCTTGGTTTGAACCAATTGTTCTATTTCTGCTACTGTTATCATGACTAAAAAAAAGAGGGGTTAAGCGCCCCTCTCTCAATGTTCAATTACTTAATTTCAAGTGCAAATATAGGCATTTTTCAACAATAAACCCAAATATCTTCGGCCCAAGCCTTTTTTCTGTTAGTAAGTTGAATTGAGAGAGCCGTCAATGCATTGTTTCTTTGCAAAAAACTCAGAGCATGAATGTATTGATATTAGGTTCCGGTGGTAGAGAGCACGCTTTCGCGTGGAAAATTTCACAAAGTTCGCTTATACACAATATATATATCGCTCCCGGAAATGCAGGAACCGAAGAATTCGGAACCAACCTACCCATTGACCCGACAGACTTTAAGTCCATTAAGAAAGCGGTTATTGAACACAGCATCAAAATGGTTATTGTAGGCCCAGAAGATCCCTTGGTAAAAGGAATCGTTGAGTTTTTTGAAAAAGATAAAGCGCTTACTGGCGTTTCAGTAATTGGCCCAAACTCCATTGCTGCCCAATTGGAAGGAAGCAAAGACTTCGCAAAACAGTTTATGGTGAAGCACGGTATTCCAACAGCGAAATATGCTTCATTCACAAATGGAACTTTAAAAGAAGGACAAGCGTTCTTGGATACTTTGAAGGCACCTTATGTATTGAAGGCATCTGGATTGGCTGCCGGAAAAGGAGTTGTTATACTCGACGACCTTGCTCAAGCGAAGAAAGAATTGAAAGCCATGCTTTCTGATAAAAAATTCGGTGATGCATCGAGTACCGTTGTAATTGAAGAGTTCTTGAAAGGTATTGAATGTTCCATCTTCATTATGACCGATGGAAACAATTACAAAATTCTTCCGGAAGCAAAAGATTACAAACGTATTGGTGAAGGCGATACAGGATTGAATACGGGTGGAATGGGAGCTGTTTCACCAGTTCCCTTCTGTACTCCAGAATTTATAGACAAAATTGAAGCGCAAATCATTATTCCAACCATGAAAGGTTTGAAGGCCGACGGCATCGATTACCGCGGATTCATATTCTTTGGAATTATTAAAGTTGGAAATGAACCATACGTAATTGAATACAACTGCCGCATGGGCGATCCAGAAACGGAAGTGGTAATCCCAAGAATTAAAAGCGACCTGCTTCACTTGTTCGAAGGCATTGCTACACAAACTCTTGGAGAATGCGATGTTCAAGTAGACCCGCGCTATTGCACAACAACCATGTTGGTTTCGAAAGGATATCCAGAGTCTTCAGAAAAAGGAAAGGAAATTTCAAATCTTGAAGATGTTCGTGACTGCATCGTATTTCACGCAGGAACTAAAAAGAATGGGCCAAAGGTGGTTACCAACGGCGGAAGAGTATTAACAGCAACCGCATACGGAAGTTCACTTCACGAGGCCATTGGAAAAAGTAACGAGGCAGCCGATACTATTTCATTCTCTGGAAAGTATTTCAGAAAGGACATTGGAAATGATTTGAAAAAACTGATTAAGGAAAAGTAAGCGAGCTGCAATAGGTTGAAATACCGTTCGCATATGAACGGATAACTTCAATTTCTTTTGCTGAAGAACTTCCTAAAAAACCCGTTAACTTTTCGTAATTAATCTGCTCGTTATATTGAGAGAGTAGAATAGATGAAATAGGCATGTATGAATAATGCCATTTCTCTTCGGAATAACCTGTTCTTCCTGAATTTGATTTGTTATCATAGGTTTGGCAAAAACCAAATCTGGCCGCGTTCTTTTGAAGCCAATCGTATTCCAACTTCCCTCTTCCACTTGCGAAGTAACTTGGCTCAAGTGAATTAATGTCAAGATCCGTTCCCCAATGATGACGAGAAGTTCCGGGCATTGAACTGTATTTCAAAATATCTAGAGCGGTTTCTTTATCTGATTTGAAATTCGGTCGACGCGCATTCCACTTCTTTTCCCAAATGGCTTTTTGCATGTTGAAGTTCCTTCCACCTGAAATAACCTTTAACGTGACTCCCTCTTTTTGCGCAGCAGCAGCCATTTGTTCAAATGCCCAATTCACTTCAACCAATAAATAGCACGATTTAGTCGAGCGATTCGTTGCTACCAAATTAAAACGACCATCTTTCGCGAAATCAATTTTCCCTAAAAGAAAATTCTCATCCACTTCAAAATACCACGGAACAATCTGCGACTTTCCTGGCATTGAAAAAAGAATTGCGGCAATAAATAAGACTATCGCTTTTTTAATCATGTTCCCAAAGTTAACTATTCGAAGATTGGAATTCATAACTTCGCGACATGAATGCATTTGACTTTGACAAATGGCTTGCAGCAGCCTTGAATGAAGATATTGGTCCAGGTGATTTCACAACACTTGCAACTATTCCAGACAATGCACTTGGAAAAGCACAATTAATAGTAAAAGATAACGGCATTCTTGCCGGAGTGACCATTGCAGAAAAAATCATTCATACGTTCGATTCTTCATTGAAGGTGACAACACTTATTCAAGATGGTGCAACGGTTCAAAAAGGAGACATTGCATTTATTGTGGAAGGAAAAAGTCAAAGTATTACCACTATCGAAAGACTTGTGTTGAATGTTATGCAGCGCATGAGCGGCATTGCAACGGAAACGCATCGCCTTGTGCAAATGATCTCGCATACCAATTGTAAACTTCTCGACACGCGCAAGACCACTCCAAATTTCAGATACTTCGAAAAAGAAGCAGTAAGAATTGGAGGTGGATACAATCACAGATATGCCTTGTACGATATGATTTTAGTGAAAGACAATCACATCGATTTTGCAGGTGGCGTGAAACCTGCTCTTAGCAAGATCTCTGAATTCATCAAAGAACGGAATTTATCAATCAAGGTTGAAGTAGAAACACGCAATCTTGAAGAGGTGGATGAAGTGATTGAAACAGGAGTTGCCTTTCGCATTATGTTAGATAATTTCTCTCCTGAAAAACTTCGTGAAGCGGTGCTTCATATCAACGGTCGAGTAGAGACAGAAGCTAGCGGAGGAATAAACGAAACTACGCTTGTAAGCTATGCTGAAACCGGAGTGAATTACATAAGCATGGGCGCCCTAACACATCACGTAAAGAGTTTCGATTTAAGTTTGAAGGCGATCAAATGAACAAGAAAAAATTCAAACGCTACGCTGCCTGGCTTTTTAAAGTTCGACATTTTCTAGAACGCTATCATCCGTATGGATTTGGTGGATTAAACCTCTGGGAAATCTCTTCGTTTTTAATCATTGCGTTTTCTGATGTTCGCACAACTATGCGTTCTGCGAGTATTTCATTTCGAATTTTTCTTGCTTTCTTCCCTGCAATCATTACACTTTTTACTTTAATTCCTTTTATTCCCATTGACAATTTCCAAGAAGATGTTTTCTTAGGATTGAAAAGTATTCTACCCGGAGATACCTTTCAATTTATTGAAGGAACATTGTACGACTTGATTAATAAAAAGCAGTCAACGTTATTGTCTATCGGTTTTGTGTTAATGTTCTACTACGCTTCGGCCAGCATGAATGCAATTATGCAGGCATTCCAAACGAGTCAACATTTGGAAGTATCTGCCCATCCATTCATTGTTCGAATTCTGAGTTTCATTATGATGCTCGTTCTTGGTGTTCTGTTTCTTCTTGCCATGATTCTTTCCTCATTAAGTGAAAGCACCTTCCTTATCATGCACGAAAAAGGACTCATTGGAGATAAAGGTGTCATTCCATTTTTAACCTTTGGCCAATGGTTTATCTCTATATCATTTATATACGGTATCATTACCATTCTCTACAACTCAGGAATGAATTTACGCATTCGCAAGAATTGGAAATTCTTTAATACGGGAAGCATTTTCACAACATTGCTGCTGATCGTAACATCTTTCGGATTCAGTTATTTCCTTGAGAATTTCGCTCAATTCAATAAATTGTACGGCTCACTTGGAACACTCATGGTCATTCTCATTTGGTTGAATTTAAACATGGTTATTCTTCTGGTTGGATTCGATTTGAATGCCCTTATTCGAAAAAAATTACGTGCAACTCGCTTGTCGAAGCATAAGCTTTAGTAATTTAATAAAAAATTTATTTATGAAACCTACATTATTTTTCGCTCTTCTCTTTTTTGTTACAACAACATTATCTGCTCAAACCGTTGTTGGGAAATGGAAAACAATAGATGACAAAACTGGTCTTCCGAAGAGTATTCTAGAAATCAGAGAACAGAATGGTGAGCTTTACGGAAAAATCATTCAACTCTTCCGTTCTGAATGGGCCAATCAAAACCCTAAATGCGTGGAATGCAAAGACGACAGAAAAGACCAGCCCATGATAGGTATGGATGTCGTTCGCAACATGAAATGGAACGGTAGCATGTATAAAGACGGTACCATTTGCGACCCGAACAACGGCGATGTTTATCGTTGCGAAATGTGGTTGAAATCAGGAGATCCAAACAAACTTGAAGTTAGAGGCTATTGGGGATTTGTCTACCGCACACAAACTTGGGAACGCGTTCAATGATAAAAATAATTGCCATTCATGGCTTTTTAGGAAACAATGAAATGTGGAAGGAATTACTCCCTTCCACATTTTCTTTTTACACACCTCAATTGGCGGGACATGGGAACAATGATTCCCTTCAAACTGACTCAATAGAAGATTTCGCGCAACACATTCTTCAACAAATAGAACTGCAAGAATCAGATGAATTTATTTGGATTGGGCATTCCATGGGGGGATACGTAGCTGCGCATTTAGCGAAAACATTTCCAGAGAAAACAAAAGCACTCGCCCTTTTTCATTCAACCGCAGACGCAGATAGCGAGTTGAAAAAACAAGACCGTCTGCGCGCTATTGAAGCCGCTGAAAAACACAAAGCGCTGTACGCGGCTAATCTTATAGACGGTCTCTTTCATAACGCAGATGCACACCGAGCAGCCATTATCGAGCAACTAGAGAAGATTGAAGGCATGTCGGCCGAAAGCACGGTGCAAAGCCTGCGCGCTATGCGTGAACGAGCGTCTTCCATTTCATTTCTTCAATCAGCCCATTTCCCAATCTATTATTTCGCAGGAGCCAATGACAAAGTGCTATCCTTGGAAAAAATGGAGGCAGAATGGGCCCTTCTTCCTTCAGCAAAAACCACCATTGTTCCTGAAATCGGACATATGGGTCACATTGAGAATATTCCCGCAGCGAAAAAATTTATTGAGGAAGTACTTTCCGAGTTTGTTTCGTAAATTCACTACAAACTAACTTCTCAATTTTGCTCCATGTGTGGACGTTACGCCGTAGTTTCTAAAATTGAAGAAATTCAAAAAGCCTTTCGTGCTGAAATAGGCAAGGGAGTTGTGTTTAAACCCCAAGCCAATATCGGTGCTGGAAAGCAAGGGCTTATTATTACCCAAGAAAACAAATCTGAAATTCGGAATTCAACCTTCGGATTTACACCTGCTTGGGCCGATAAGCCGAAGTATGTTTTGAACGCGCGAGCCGAAGGCGATCACAACAAAGACAACTCATTCTTTTTTTCCGGTTCGAAGGGCATTCTCGAGAAACCGTTCTTCCGAATTCCTATTCGAAGAAAGCGATGCTTAGTCATTGCCGATGCCTTTTACGAAGGTCCCGAACGTGGCGGCTTATCTCATCCGCATTGCGTCTTCCTTTCAACCGGAAGAAAGCCTTTTGCCTTTGCCGGAGTTTACGATGAATGGAGAAATCCTTCGACGCAAGAAACATTGCACTCGTACGCAATAGTCACAACAGCGGCACCTCCGGGTGTGCTTCAACAAATTGGACATCCACGTTGTCCACTTATTCTCTCAAAACAACAAGAAGAATTGTGGCTCGATCCGCATGCGCACCTTGCCGACATTACTTCCATTCTTCAACCTGTTGTTGATCTAGAACTCAACGCTTATCCCGTAAGCACAGATATAAAAAGCATACAAGCCGAAGGAAGTGATTTACTGAAGCCCACTGGCGATGCGCTTCTTCCGGAAACGTCATTCATTCTTCATCAACACATTGAGTTGTTTGGAATGGGAGAATCCCGCGCGAAAAAAAGAAGAGATAACGAAGGCCCTACCCTTTTCGATTAACCGTGCTTAACTCACATTCGTATTACAGTTTACGCTATGGAATTCTTACCGTAGAAAATGTTATTGAATTCGCTGCACAAAACGAATCGGAAGTTGTTGCACTGACGGAAATAAATTCGACCACAACACTTCACGATTTTCTTCGACTTTCGAAAAAGAATAACATACGCCCACTCTGGGGAATTGATTTCCGTAACGGTGCAAAACAATTGTTCGTCGCCTATGCTCGGAACACTGCCGGAGTAAATGAATTGTCGACGTTCCTATCAGAACATCTTCATCAGAAAAAAGAATTCGAAACACGCGCCCCACAATGGAAACATTGCGTGACGATTTATCCGTTTGAAAATTTCAAAAAGAATTCATTCGATTTGAATAAAGAAGAATACCTCGGTGTGACTTCAGCCGATCTTCCCATCTTCGAACGAAGTGAATGGAAATCGCAACGCGAAAAAGTACTCGCCTTTCAGACTTCAACTTTTCAATCGCAGCGACACTTCAACATGCATCAATTGTTGCGATGCATTGAAAATAATATTTTGCTGAGCAGACTTCAACCCGAAGATCAGGGAAAGCGGAAAGATGTTTTTCTTTCGGCAAAAGAACTTCAATCGGAATTCGAAGGTGCACCCGATTTACTTGATAAATCAAGGGCTTTCGCACAACAATGGTCTTGGAACGAAGAGTTGAATCACGCTGTTTCTAAAAATCAGAGCACATTTACGGGCAGCCTCGAAGAAGATATGAGTCTGCTTCGTCAGCTCACACAAGAAGGTCTCGCCTATCGCTACGGAAACGAACCGAACAATCATTCGGTTATTCAAGAACGTATTCAAAAAGAACTCGAAATTATTGAACAGAAAAATTTCGTTTCATACTTTTTAATTAACTGGGACATTACGCAATTCGCAAGAGATCGCGGATACTACTACGTTGGACGTGGAAGCGGTGCGAACAGCGTCATTGCATACCTGCTTCGCATTACAGATGTAGATCCGATTGAACTGGATTTGTATTTCGAACGGTTCATTAATTTATACCGACAAAACCCTCCGGATTTCGACATTGATTTTTCATGGACCGACCGAGAAGAAATTACGGAATACATTTTCGAACGCTATCAGAATGTTGCGCTGCTTGGCGCTTACAACACGTTTCAATACAAAGCCGTTGTTCGTGAATTGGGAAAAGTATTCGGACTTCCAATTGAAGAAATTGAATTGTTAAGCAGTGGGAAATTCAATCCGAATGCGCTCGATAAGAACCAGCAGAACGTCATGCGCTACGCATCGTTCCTGCAAGATTTTCCGAATAGCTTAAGCATTCATTCATGTGGAATATTAATTTCGAATGAACCCATTCACAATTACACCGCAACTTTTCTTCCGCCCAAAGGACACCCGACGGTTATGTTCGACATGGTTGTGGCGGAAGACATTGGGCTTCACAAATTCGACATTCTTTCACAACGCGGATTAGCGAAAATCAAAGAAGCGGTTCAGTTAGTGAAAGAAAGATATCCCCTTCGCGAAATCGATTTGCATCAAGTTGCGCCACTCAAGCAAGACGAGCGCATCAAAGATTTGCTGCGCAACGCAAAAGCCATCGGATGCTTCTATGTTGAATCTCCAGCTATGCGCATGCTGCTCACGAAACTTCAAGTAGACGACTACCTCGGATTGGTCGCAGCAAGTTCGGTCATTCGTCCGGGTGTGAGTAGCAGCGGAATGATGAAAGAATTCATTCATCGTCATCGCGATCCGAAAGCGCGTGAGCGCGCACATCCGCAACTGCTAGCGATTATGCCAGAGACTTACGGCGTCATGGTTTATCAAGAAGACGTGATTAAAGTGGGACACTACTTCGGCGGACTCACCTTGGCTGAAGCCGATGTGTTGCGCAGAGGAATGAGTGGGAAGTTTCGTGGAAGAGAAGAGTTCGAACGAACCATAGAATCGTTTTTCGAAAAAGCAATTTCGAAAGGAAATGCATTCAGCGACGTTGCAGAAATTTGGAGACAGGTGGAAAGCTTTGCCGGATATGCTTTTGCGAAAGGACACAGCGCGAGCTACGCGGTTGAAAGTTATCAGAGTTTGTTTCTGAAGGCCTACTACCCCATTGAATACATGACCGCAACGCTGAATCATTTCGGTGGATTTTACGACACCGAAATATATGTGCTCGAAGCCATGAAGCACGGCGCTAAAATTTCCGCGCCCTGCATTTGGGAAAGCGATGCAACGTGTGTCTTGCATGGCAAAGAAATTATTCTTGGCTTTGGTTTGGTAAAAAGTTTAGAAGCCAACACCATTGCGCGCATTCTTAAACTTCGTCAATCAGAGGGAATACGCAGCATTGCGCAACTTATGGATCAAGCGCATGTATCTGTTGAACAAATGAGCCTACTCATTCGCATTGGTGCTTGTCGGAAATTCAATAAACCGAAAAAAGATTTGTTGTGGGAAACGCACTTTCATGGGAATCCAGATAAATCGGAGATGGGACCATCGCTCTTCGAAGAGCCCGAAAAGAATTTAACCCTTCCAAAGTTTCAAGACGATTGGTTGGAAAGTGCTTTCGACGAAATGGAGCTCATTGGTTTTCCGTTGTGTTCGCCCTTTGAATTGGCATCTGAAGAACTAACAGTTACTGAAGTAGCAGCGCAGCTTCCCTTCCACCTAAACAAAAAAATTTCTGCGGTAGGGTATCTCGTGAATGTAAAGAAGACGCGAACAAGCAAAGGAGAACTCATGGGCTTCGGAACTTTCTTAGACAAAGAACTTCAGTTCTTCGACACCGTGCATTTTCCGAACAATTCTTCTTTCGGAAACTTCAGAGGACGCGGTATTTACAAGATCACAGGAACCGTGTTGGAAGAGTTTGGAGCCTACTCCATCGAGTGCACTGAACTCGAGAAAATCCCTTACAAAAAAGACCCGCGTTACATTTAAAGAACTTCTATCAACTACGACATCTGAATAACTCCACATTGCCATGAAAAAATTCTCGGGCAATTCTTTTCAAATTTGAGCGTTACAATAAACACACAGATTCGAAAAATTATGGAGTCAGCTATTTTATTTCTTCAGGCACCCGCTACTGAAAACGTTTCAATTACCGACTTAGTAGTAAAAGGTTGGTACATCTACATTCCACTCTTAATCATGAGCGTGATAACCATTTACATCTTCGTTGAAAGATGGCTGACGGTTGCGAAAGCAAACAGGGAAGAGTCTAACTTCATGATGAACATTAAGCAGTACATCAACCAAGGGAAATTAGACGCTGCAAAAAATCTTTGCGTAACAACAAACACGCCTGTTGCACGCATGATTGGAAAAGGAATTGCTCGCATTGGTAAACCGCTTGAAGACATTAAGAGCGCGGTTGAAAATTCAGGAAAACTAGAAATTTCTAATCTAGAAAAGAACACTCCCATTTTAGCCATCATAGCTTCTATTGCGCCGATGTTCGGATTCTTAGGAACGGTTATCGGAGTAATTACCATCTTCCACGACATCTCGAATGTGGGTAAGATTGAAATCGGAGTAGTTTCTCAAGGTCTTTACATTAAAATGATTTCCTCTGCTGCCGGATTGGTTGTGGGTATGTTGGCTTACGTTGCATACAACACCTTGGTAACGCGCATTGGACGATTGGTGAATACCATGGAATCTCACGCGGTAGAGTTTGTAGACATTCTTGACGAACCCATGAACTAATAGGAGGCAACATGAACTTCGGAAGAAAACACAAAGTACACATTGAGTCTGGCATGTCCACACTCTCTGACATCATCTTCATGCTGCTTATCTTTTTCATTATCGCTAGTGCCGGTGCTGTGCAAGAATTGTCCGCACAAATCGACAAGCCACAAGCAGGAAATGGTAAAGAGAATCCCGCAGGAATCTCCGTAACCATCACAAAAGACATGGCCTATAGCCTGAACGGCTCGCCGTCTGAAAAAGCACTGATCTTAACTCAACTTCAAGAAAAATTAAGTAGTTCAGAAGACAAGCGTGTGCTATTGCGCGTAGACAAATCTGTTCCAACTGGAGAGACCATTGAAATATTTTCAGGCATTCAACAAATCGGAGGAACACCGTTCATTGCAACTGAAAAAGCAAACTAATGACCGAAGAAAAGAAAAATAAAATAATTGGTGCTGCAACAAGCGGAGGAGTTCACTTGCTCATCCTATTCGTTGTTTTTCTTTTGCTTGCCTCTTCTCCTCCAATTGAAAAAGAAGAAGATCCTGGTGGTGGCGGAGGTGGAAATCCGGTAGGCGCAGGAGAAGGTTCAGCAGAAGGTGAAGTTGGCGGCGCTATTCAGCCTGTTGAAATAGCGTTCGCGCCTATGCCCGAAACATACGTCGGAGCAGACATTTCAGCACCTACGATTTCTGAAAGTAAAACACCCGTTGACCGACAAAACAAACCTTCTACTGATCAAACCCAAACAGCGCAAGCAAACCCACAACCCTCAGCATTAGACAACATGCTGAACCAGTTGAGCGGCGGTGGCGGAAGCGATGCAAGTAACGGAGGTGGAAATGGCGGATCGGGCGGAGGAACAGGTGGCGGCGATGGTGGTGGAAACGGACCTGGGTCAGGTAATTTCAATGGCAGCGGTTTCGGAAACGGTACCGGTTGGTCACTCAAAGGAAGAGGAAGTATATCTGGTCCTAGCACGAATAAAAAACCAACTGCAAACGGAGAAGTTGTAGTGAGTATAACCGTTGACAAAAACGGAAAAGTGACAAAAGCCACTGTTGCAAAGTCTAACATCACTACAGATGTTGCGTTCAACCATGAGCTAGCTATTGAAGCCGCAAAAAAATGTTCTTTTACTCCTTCATCGAACAGCATGCCACAGAACGGAACCATCACGATTGTACTAGCTGTTAAATAATCTCGTGACTTACGACGAAGCCGTAGCATATCTTTTTTCGCAGCTGCCTATGTTTCATCGCATAGGCGCTGCTGCTTACAAACCCGACATTGGCAACATCTCGCAGCTTTGTGAAGCACTCGGTAATCCTCATTTGAAGTTTCCTGTGGTGCACATCGCTGGCTCAAACGGAAAAGGATCCACCTCTCACCTCACTGCATCCGCTTTAATGGAGGCCGGATACAAGGTTGGACTCTTCACCTCACCTCATCTCAAAGACTACCGTGAACGCATTCGCGTGAACGGAAAAAAAATAGACCCGTCCTTCGTTGCGAACTTCGTTGAGCAATCGAAAGAATCGTGGAAAAACATTGAGCCTTCCTTCTTCGAAATTACCACTGCCCTCGCCTTCCACTACTTTGCACATGAGCAAGTAGACATCGCAGTCATTGAAGTAGGTATGGGTGGAGGACTCGACAGCACGAACATTGTTGACCCTGTCGTGACAGCCATTACATCCATCAGTCTCGACCACACCCAGTTTCTTGGAGATACACTCGAACTAATTGCGAAAGAAAAAGCAGGTATCGTCAAAGAAAATATTCCAGTTGTTATAGGTGAAATTCCATCGGGAGCGCGACAAGAAATTATTGAAATAGCGAAACTGAAAAACGCACCGCTAACAATCAGCGCTTCCCTCCTTCCTCCAAAATCAGCACTCGAAGGAAGCTATCAACTTTTCAATGAAAAAACATCCTTCGGAATTCTACTTCAACTTCAAAAATTGAATTGGAACATTTCGAATGAAAATATAACTGAAGGATTTCTTCGCGTGGTTGAAAACACGCATCTGATGGGACGTTGGCAGGTTCTTGCAACAGAACCACTAACAGTAGCAGAAGTAGCGCACAACGAAGAAGGAATTACTTTTTTGGTTGAAAAAATAAAAACACTTTCCTTTCAGAAACTTCACATGGTAATTGGAATGGTGAACGACAAAGACCATTCACAAGTTCTTTCACTTCTTCCGAAAGAAGCGGAATACTATTTTGTTCAAGCAGACATTCCTCGCGCTCTTCCGAAGGAAGACCTTCAAGCAAAGGCTTCAGGTTTTATGTTGAAGGGAAATTCCTACCCGAATGTTCATTCGGGTTTAGACGCTGCGAAAGCAGCAAGCTCGAAAGATGATCTAATTGTAATTACCGGCTCCATTTTCACCGTGGCTGAAATACTTCCGGAAGAAGATTAATCTGCGATAGTCGTTTGAATGTGTGCTAATCCAGCACGCATGAGCGGCGTCTTTCCGAATACAGCTTGAAATGTTTCTGCAGTCATTTCTATCCATTCGTTTTTGGAAAGATTCAAGCGCTCAGCCCCTGCAAAAAAACGAGGCTCGTTGTGATGAATGGAGAAGCGATTCCACGGACAAACATCTTGACAGACATCGCATCCAAACGCCCAACCATCAAGCTTTTCCTTCCACTCACTTGGAACGTTTTCCTTTAATTCAATGGTGAAGTAAGAGATGCATTTACTTCCATCTACAACACGATCACCCACAATGGCACCGGTCGGACAGGCATCTATGCAAGCGGTGCAAGTTCCGCAATGGTCGGTAACAATACCGTCTGCATCTAAATTCAAATCGAGAATTAATTCTGCTAAAAAGAAGAAAGAGCCTTTCTGTTTTGAAATCAAATTGCTGTTTTTTCCAACCCATCCCAATCCAGATTTCGCGGCCCACGCTTTCTCTAGCACAGGAGCACTGTCAACGAAAACCCTTCCATTTACATCCCCTATTCGCTCACGAATAAGATCGACAAACTGAAACAATTTGTCTTTCACCACAATATGGTAATCCTCTCCCCAAGCATATTTTGAAATCTTAGGAAGGTCTGAAGATTGAACTTCTTTCGGATAGTAATTGAACATAAGAGAAACTACGCTCTTTGCACCAGGAACAAGTAACGATGGGTCTAAGCGCTTATCGAAGTGACCTTCCATATAACGCATTTCACCGTGCATGTTCTGCTTGAGCCATTGCTCGAGTCGTGGAGCTTCTTCCTCCAAAAATTCAGCTTTGGAAATCCCACAATGTGCAAAGCCCAATTGACTTGCAATTTCTTTGACTATCCGCGTATGTTCAGACTGGTTCAACACTAAAACAACTCCCCTGGCTTGTTGCGAATTTTCCCTAGATGCTTGTAGGTAAGGTCAGTCAACTGTCTTCCACGCGGTGTTCGAGTAAGGAACCCTTCTTGAATTAAGAACGGCTCGTATACTTCCTCAATTGTTCCAGCATCTTCTCCAACTGCTGTTGCAACAGTCGTTAAACCAACTGGCCCTCCGTTGAACTTATTCATGATGGTCATGAGGATTTTGTTGTCCATTTCATCGAGACCCAATGTATCCACATTCAAGGCATTCAGAGCCATTTGAGTGATGTTTATTTCAATAGTTCCATCGCCTTTAATCTGAGCGAAATCTCTAACACGACGAAGTAACGCATTCGCAATACGAGGCGTACCGCGACTTCTACGCGCTATTTCATAAGCCGCATCTGGTGTAATAGGTATTTTCAAAATAGCTGAGCTACGCTCTACAATGTCTGTTAATGTCTTCGAATCGTAATAAGAAAGTCTCGCATTAATTCCGAAACGAGCGCGCAACGGAGCGGTCAGCAATCCACTTCGAGTGGTTGCTCCAACAAGCGTAAATGGATTCAAATTAATTTGAACCGAACGAGCATTCGGTCCTGTATCAATGACTAAGTCTATGCAAAAATCTTCCATAGCGCTGTAGAGATATTCTTCTACAACAGGACTCAGGCGGTGAATTTCATCAATGAACAAAACGTCGTTCGCTTCAAGGTTGGTGAGCAATCCAGCTAAGTCGGCAGGCTTGTCTAATACAGGACCAGAAGTCGTCTTAATACCCACACCCATCTCCAAAGAAACAATGTAAGCCAAAGTAGTCTTACCCAAACCCGGAGGACCGTGAAGCAAGACGTGATCCAACGACTCGCCGCGTAATTTCGCAGCTTGAACGAAGATCTGAAGGTTTTCTAAAACTTGTCTCTGCCCCGTAAAATCTTCAAACGATTTGGGCCTCAGGACGCGCTCTAAATCCTTATCGGTTGTTCCTTCCGCCTCGTCTCTTATATCGAAATCTTCACTCATACAATTCTAATTAGATTTCATTATCTTTTTTCCCATTTCATCAAGATGGAACAATTCAGCCCAGCCGTAAGGATTAAAACTCAATCGCACCACAAAGTTGGGTGAAGTTAAGCGTTGTTCAATTGAGTTGTTGTTCTTCAACATAATTCGATATCCAAAACCAGCACCTACTTCAAACAAGTTAGCAATGTCGTAACTGAAACTCATGGCGGGCTCATACAAAACAACGCTACCTTCATTTAGTTTGATACGATTGCCATCGGCAGCTGAATACTTCAGAAAACTCTTTCCAAATCCCAATTGAATCGGCAGGGTTCCTTTCCAATGCCCATTTTTAAAAAAATCGAACTCCGCATAAGGACCGAAATAACGCAATTCAAACTCACTCAATTTCGAGTTACCGTCTACATTGACAATCTTATAAACTCCATTCGACAACCAATTGTAACCAAAACCCAGCACTAAGGTTTCATTGAATTCGGCACCCGCTTTCAACGCTTGGGTATTGAAGGTTCGCCCTCCAACAAAGGTTCCCCAAGTATCCCACTTGGCTGTTACTGACGGCTTACCTTCAAACACTCCCTTAAAAGAATCACGAAGATTCACAGGTTGCGCCTGTGTGAATAGCGCAAAGAGACTAAAGAGTATGACAAAAAAAATCCGCATCGTTCTAAGATACGGATTTTTAGTTTTATTGAAGTCGTTCATTAATGAGCGTGCTCTCCGGGTTTCATTGGAACAACCTGAGGAACAAAATCCTCTTCGTGTTCTGGATTAGAATAATCGTAAGCCCAACGGTGAACTTCAGGAAGTGCACCTGGCCAGTTTCCGTGAACGTGTTGCACTGGAGTAGTCCATTCCAACGTGTTCGACTGCCATGGGTTTTGAGAAGCCTTCTGTCCGTAGAAAATACTGTGGAAGAAGTTCACCAAGAATAATATTTGAGCCGCACCACCTACGATAGCGAAAACACTCATATACGGATTCAAGTCCATAACCCAATCTAAGAACTCAAATTCAGAGAAACTGTAATAACGACGAGGCGCTCCTGCCATACCAACAAAGTGCATGGGGAAGAATACTCCGAATCCGCAAACCAAGGTTAACCAGAAGTGAGCGTAACCTAATTTAGTATTCAACATTCTTCCGTACATCTTAGGGAACCAATGGTAAACACCGGCCAACATACCGAAGATTGCCGACATACCCATTACAATGTGGAAGTGCGCCACTACGAAGTATGTATCGTGTACATTCACATCTAACGCCGAGTCAGCCAAAATGATACCTGTCAAACCACCCGTCACGAACGTACTTACCAAACCAACACTGAACAACATTGCTGGAGTGAAACGGACGTTTCCTTGCCACAACGTGGTAATGTAGTTGAAAGCTTTAACCGCTGAAGGAATAGCAATCAGCAACGTAGTGAATACGAATACCGAACCTAAGAATGGGTTCATACCGGTGATGTACATGTGGTGACCCCATACGATGAACGACAAGAATCCGATTGCAAGGATAGAACCGATCATGGCCTTGTATCCGAAGATTGGTTTTCTCGAGTTCGTAGAAATAACTTCTGATGAGATACCCAATGCTGGCAACAATACGATGTATACCTCAGGGTGACCTAGGAACCAGAATAAGTGTTGGTACAACAACGGTGATCCTCCTGTAACGTCTAATGCTTCACCTTGAATGTAGATGTCAGACAAATAGAAAGCAGTTCCCATACTTCTGTCCATCAAAAGAAGAACAACAGCAGAAACCAATACAGGGAAAGAAAGGATACCTAAGATCGCAGTTACTAATAATGCCCATACTGTTAGCGGAAGACGAGTCATCTTCATTCCCTTTGTACGAAGGTTAATAATGGTTACAACGTAGTTCAAACCACCTAAAAGTGAAGAGGCTACGAACAGTACCATAGAGATTAACCAAAGAGTCATTCCCATTCCTGATCCAGGCATTGCTTGTGGCAACGCTGAAAGTGGTGGGTAGATTGTCCATCCACCTGAAGCCGCTCCGCCTTCAACAAACAATGAAGCCAACATAATCACGCTAGAAACAGCGAAGAACCAGTAAGACAACATGTTCAAGAAACCTGAAGCCATATCACGAGCTCCAATTTGAAGTGGAATAAGTAAGTTCGCGAACGTTCCTGATAATCCTCCGGTTAATACGAAGAATACCATGATTGTTCCGTGAATCGTTACCATAGCTAAGTAAGCGTTACGGTCTAAGATCCCATCCGGTGCCCACTTGTCGCCAAGAAATGCATTCAAAATCTGAAACTTCTCTCCTGGCCATCCCAATTGAAGACGGAAGAAGATAGATAACATTACAGCCACGATTCCCATTACAATTGCTGTAATTAAGAATTGCTTCGAAATCATTTTGTGGTCCATAGAGAACACATACTTCGAAATGAAGCTCTCTTTGTGGTGGTGATGACCGTGGTCTTGTGCGTGCATATTGTCAGTTGCTTCCATGATTATCTATTATTTTTAGTTGCCCATTGCTGTGGCTACAGTGTCTTTTTTAGGTTCGTTTGCTAACGTGGTATCCGACGCTTCTTTTACTTCAGGGGCTTTGAACATTTTTTGTTTTGCAACCCAAGCGTTGTAATCAGCTTCGCTTTCAACAACTACTTTCATTTGCATGTTGAAGTGCGCTGCACCACAAACTTTGTTACAAAGTAGAATGTAATTGAAACTATCATTGCCGGTTATCTTACGCATCTCTTCTGTAGTAACAGTAGGAGTCATTTTCAATCGCGTTGCAACACCAGGCACACAGTTCATTTGAGAACGGAAGTGGGGTAAATATGCCGAGTGTATTACGTCTTGTGAACGGAAGATTAATTCAACTTCCTTGTTCACAGGAATGTGCATTTCTCCCTTCACCAAACGATCATCGTTACCAGCTTCCCATGTGCTCAAACCGTTCACGCTGTTCTCATCTAAGTCAGAGATACGCTGCTTGTGACGCTTCAAACGACTTACTTTGTCTTCCAATGTTGCTACATAACTCTCTGGAAGTAATGGCATCATTTTATTCTCTTCCAATTGGTGCTCAACGTTTTCAATTTGGGCGTCCAATTCGTCCATCTTCGCACGAATTCCATCAGGAGTAACTAAACCCAGTGGGTTCGACGTACTGATCAGGTTGTAATTAGCAGCACCAAATGTTTTGTTCTCACCCGGGTAGCGCGCAGTCCAGTCAAACTGACGAGAATACAACTCAATTTGCAGAGCGTCTGCAGAGGCGGGTCCTGTGATTTTGTTCCAAGTAATCAATCCGTATACAATGATAAACGCTAGAACAACTCCTGGAACCAATGTCCAAAGCATCTCTAATCGATTGTCATGTGCAAAGAATCTCGCCTTTCTACCTTTCTTGTACTGGTATTTCCAAGCGAAGAAATACAAGAAGAAATTCACAATAAAGAAAACGATGGTAATTAACCAAATGTTCACCTTCATCAATTGATCCACATCTACACCGTGTGCAGAAGCCGATACCGGAAGGTAGTCACCATATCTTACATACAAGAATACGGTACCCACGAAGAATAAAAACATCCACACTAACATCAAGTTAGCATTCAGCTTATTGTCGGCCGCAGAGATCTCCTCCTCTTTGTTCTTTCTTAACGAACGGCTCAATTCATATACTTTGGTCAATTGCGCTATGGCAATGATTGCAAGTACGATAACTAAAAGAATTAGTAGTTTCATTTGACTATCTTTTTTTCTTACTCTTCAATTAAATATGATGATTCTCACTTTCTTGTAGGAAAGGATGGTTCTTCGGAATCAGAGGTGCCTTGGTTAAGGTGGTTAATACCACGCGCAAGAACAATCCTAAAAATCCAAGTAACATTCCAATTTCAAACCACAAACCAAAGCCAACTGAATATTTCTCGTGCATCTTATGCTCTGCTTTGATTTCAGCACGCTTCTTTGAGTAATCTTCCAATTCAGATTTACTTGACAAAAGAACGGCATCTGCGACGAGATTCATAGCAACAACACTATCAGACTTCAATTCCGATATTGAACAACTACCTTCAACTTTTCTATCTAAAAGTTCAAACTTAGCAGTTTCAAGATTTGTAGTATCGATGTAACGAACATCCATGAATTCGACTGTACTCTCCTTTTTAAAATCGTCATTTGAAACTATTGCAGATTCAATTGCTTGTTTATCTTCTCCAAATCCCCACAACAAATGTCCGTGAATAGTTCCTGGTATTACAGCTAAATACAAATCTGCAAAGTGACCAATTAAAATTATCACACCCACTCTTGTCAAGTACTTCGTGTTGCGCTTTGCGTCACGAGAAATCAAGGTGTAAAAAGGAACTACGAAGTTCACTGCGAATATTACCCACATCAAAACCATGTAGTGATCATAACGCTCTTTGAAGTAGGTGATTTCCTCAGGAATATCTGAATACCAAATCAACATATACTGACAGAACCACAAGTAGCTCCACAACATGGAAATAGCAAACATCCATTTACCCATGTCATGAATGTGTGACTCATTCATCATAGCATAATAACCCTTACCTCGTAACCAAACTAAAATCAATGTAGCCATGGTCATCGCAGTAACCCACATCCCCGAGAAAATATACCATCCATACATAGTACTATACCAGTGTGTATCAATAGACATTAACCAATCCCAGGCTAAAGTAGAAGAGAAAACTGCGAACAAAACCAAAAACGTTGCACCTTTCTTGTACATTTTGTAGTGAATCTCAGTTCCACCTACTGCATCCTCTTGCAAAGACCATTTGCGGAAGTAGCGCGCAAAACCAACGAATACAGCTGCATAAGCTACAACTCTCAACCAGAAGAACCAAGGTGTAAAGTAGGCATGCTTACCAGCAATGATTTCATCATAATTTTCACTAGCAGGATCATAAACAGATGAATCCATCCAATGGTAAAGGTGATGTCCGTGGAATTGTCCAACTAACAAAACCAATACTATAACTGCCAAACCGTAAGGAATGTATGAGAAAATCGCTTCAAACAAACGTTTCAACAATGCAGACCAAGCAACCTCAGCAGCATATTGTAACGAATAGAAGAACAATACTCCTAATGCAATAGCAAAGAAGAAAAACCCGCTAATCAACAACATCGCCCACCAGTACTGGTGATGCTCAGTCTTATCAGCAAACCATCCCAGTAGAGCAGAAACTCCACCAATGGCCATCAATGCCGTCGTCCACATTTTAGTTTGCGACGGAAATTGGAATTGTAATTTATCCTGTGACATACGCTATTCCTTCTAGTTCTTATTTTGTTGTTGAATCTGCTGCTGCCTCAGCCGCAACCTTTAACATATCTTTCGCATCATACTCTGGAGCCGTGATACCTTTTTGAAGGCATTTCACCCACTCCAAAACTTGCCAACGCTCTTTCTGATTCAATTGAGAAGCATGTGATCCCATTAATCCTTTACCGTACTGAAGAGTGTGGTACATCTTCCCTTCTTCTAAATCTTTCAACTTAGTTGCATAGTCAGGAATACCTGCGATTAGACCGTTCTTAGAAATAGCCCCGTCTCCGTGACCTTCTTTTCCGTGACAGTGCTGACAGAAAATCATGTACAAACGTTTTCCTTCTTCAATGTTCACTTTATTCGCAAGCAATGGTGAGTGAATCTCACGCGCAGCTCTTGAATATCCGGTTGTGTCATTAGGCAAAGCATATGGCATTCCGAAAATTGCATCGTCGCCTGCATAAGCAATACTACCTTTTGCAGGTATGCGCGATAACACGGCCTGAACACCCGCTTCGTCTTTCTGACTCTGCGTCCAATCCATGTGTTTGTTTGATCCATAATCTACGTATGCTTCCAAAGCTGGAGAGCGATACATATCTGGCATGTATTCCACACCAGGTGAATTCGTGTCTACACCACAAGAAGCAAATGCGATTGCTACTGTGATAGCCGAAAATGTGTTTAATAGGGGACGCTTCATCTTAACAGTCCTTTATGCTTAATTCAAAAACTTCAGTTGCACGTATTTTTTCTTCCAAATCAGATACAGAGAATGCGTGATTATCTTCTGTAACAATTTCCATTACAAACTTGTCGTCTGTAGTTCTTGGATCTGGATTAGAGGCTGGCATTCCAGGAAGAGTTCCGTTACGCAATAAGTAAGTTATTGCCATTCCGTGTGCTCCGCAGAATACCGAGAATTCAAAAATTACTGGAACAAATGCCGGAGCGTTCTCAATCCAAGTGAAGTTTGGTTTACCACCAATGTTCATTGGCCAATCGTGAATCATGAAATACCATGTTCCTAAGATTGCCAATAAAGTTCCGGTAGTTGCATACATGAACGATGTGATAGCCAAGCGCGTGCGCTTAACACCAATGATTGGATCTAATCCGTGCACAGGGAAAGGAGAAAACACATCTTTCACCTGTATTCCTTGTTTTACCAACGCCGTAGCTGCATCCAGCAACTTTTGGTCGTCGTCGTACATCACGTGAAATACTTTATTTGCCATTGCCTTAATCGTTCAGTTTTTAATGTTTGTCTGAGTTCTTGTAGCTTTCGCCAGAAACTTTTAAGATTGTCTTTAATTCGTTCAACGCCAATACAGGGAAGTAACGCGCGAACAACAAGAACAATGTGAAGAAGATTCCGATTGTTCCTACGAACATTCCGATATCTGTAACACTTGGGTGGAACTCACCCCATGCTCCTGGCGTGTAGTCACGGTGAATAGAAGTCACGATGATTACAAAACGCTCGAACCACATACCAATGTTAACTACAATAGACAATAAGAAGGTCGCTGTCAAACTTGTTCTAATCTTCTTGAACCAGAACAACTGTGGAGAGATAACGTTACATGTCATCATCATCCAATAAGCCCAACTGTATGGACCAGAGAAACGGTTGATGAACGCGTATGATTCATATTCAACACCACTGTACCAAGAGATGAATAACTCGGTCAAGTAAGCCACACCTACGATAGACCCGGTTACAATGATTACAATGTTCATGTACTCAATGTGAGCCATGTTGATGTAAGCCTCTAAGCGCATCGTCTTTCTCATGATTAACAACAGTGTCAATACCATTGCAAATCCTGAGAATACCGCTCCAGATACGAAGTATGGAGGGAAGATTGTTGCGTGCCATCCTGGGATAATCGATGTAGCAAAGTCCATCGATACAATCGAGTGAACCGAGAATACAAGCGGAGTAGCAATACCAGCAAGAACCAAAGAAACTTCTTCAAAACGGTTCCAGTGCTTTGCACGTCCAGACCATCCGAAAGCAAGAATTCCATATATCTTCTTAGCACGTGGCTTAACCATACGGTCGCGGATGGTCGCGAAGTCAGGAATCAAACCAATGTACCAAAATACCAACGATACAGAGAAGTATGTCGAAATCGCAAATACGTCCCACATCAATGCCGAGTTAAAGTTCGGCCAAAGAGATCCGAATTGGTTTGGCAATGGAAGCGTCCAGTAAGCTTGCCATACACGTCCCATGTGAAATACAGGGAAGAGAGCGGCCATGATTACGGCAAAGATTGTCATTGCCTCAGCAGAACGGTTAATCGCCATTCTCCAACGTTGACGGAAGAGCAACAATACCGCAGAAATCAAAGTTCCTGCGTGACCAATACCAACCCACCATACGAAGTTGGTGATATCCCATGACCAACCAACGGTCTTGTTCAATCCCCATGCTCCAATACCTGTACCTACAAGATACATGATAGACCCTATTCCATACAATGCAATAACTGCAGCAATGGAGATAGCAATTTTCCACTGACGTGGGGCCTTGCCTTCAATTGGACCAACAACATCATTCGTGATGTCATGGTAAGTCTTGTGTCCAAGAATAAGGGGTTTGCGAATAGCTGCTTCTTTTATCATGGCTTATGCTTCAGTTTCTTCAATGTTTCTAACTTTTGTCATGTAGAAGATGTTTGGTTGAATTCCAACTTCTTCTAAAGAATGGTAAGAACGATTGTTCTTCGAACGCTCTGTGTTCTCTGATTTTGTATCGTTCAAATCACCGAATACGATTGCGTGTGTAGGACAAGCCTCAGCACATGCTGTAACGATTGATCCGTCTTGAACTGGGGTACCATCTTTCTTCGCTTGCAACTTACCCGCTTGGATACGTTGTTGACACATGCTACATTTCTCCATTACACCACGTGTACGAACAGTAACATCTGGATTCAATACCCAACGAAGACTTTCGTCTTGGGATGGATTGAAGTTCGCAAACTTATCGTTTGTTACGTAGTTGAACCAGTTGAAACGACGAACTTTATACGGACAGTTGTTTGCGCAGTAACGAGTACCAATGCAACGGTTGTAAGCCATATTGTTCAATCCTTCATTGCTGTGAGTTGTTGCTGCAACTGGACAAACTGTTTCACAAGGAGCGTGGTTACAGTGTTGACACATCATTGGCATGTGAACCGTACGTGGATTCTCTTCTGGATTCTCCATTTCACGGTAAGCACCAATTGCACCCTTTCCTGTTGCTTCTTGAGTCTTCTCAAGTGTCTGCGCCAAATCAATTGGTTGGTACTCTGAAGAAAAATAACGGTCAATACGCATCCAATGCATGTCGCGGTGACGACGAACTTCGTCCTTACCTACAACTGGAACGTTATTCTCAGTATGACAAGCTGTGATACAAGAACCACAACCAATACAAGAAGATAAGTCAATAGTCATTCCCCAACGGTGGCCTGCGCCCTCTACTGGGTGATCTCTCCACAAGTCAAATTCTTTAACCGGCTTGCGATCTGCTGGATTGATTTTTCCATCACCATTCACATCTTCGTGAACGGGTAAGGTTGGAACCATATTCCATGATGCAGTTCCCTTCTCTGCTTCTTTCTCAGCTAAGAATTTTGCAAGAACTGTTTCTTTCACAACTGAATCACGACCCATTACTGTGTTGTGAAGTTGAGTTGAAGCTAATTCATATGTCTCTTCGGTCACTTCTATTGTAGCGGTGCCGATGTATTGACGAGTTGTAGAAGTTGAAACGAATTGGAAAGCGTTTTGTCCAATTGTCTTTGGAGTTCCGTTTTCATTCAATTCATATTCACCATTAGCCGCTGTTTGATAAGCTGCTTTACCAATTTTCTCGTTGTTTGCCCCACGGCCATAACCCAATGCAATTCCAATGGTTCCTGGCTTTTGACCTGGCGTTGGACATACCGGTAAGGTTACTGTTTTTCCGTTGATGGTTACTTTAACAACTGATGCTGGATCATCTTGAGCGATGTAAGAATTTAAATTCAAGCGCTTAACATCGGTCGGAGACATTGCCACATAGTTGTCCCAAGTAACTTTCGTAATTGGATCTGGAGTCTCTTGAAGAACTGGGTTATTGGCATAATCACCAGCACCCATAGTTACTTTCTGATACAAGCTTACCTCCCACTCACCTGTTGCCATTGAACTTGCGTTCGACAATGCCGATGCTAAGTCATAAGTAACAGGAGATGCGGCAATCACAGGAGCAGCTATTGCTGCTGCTGCAACAATCGGAGCAGATTCAGCCACAACATTCCCCGCCGGAGCAACAGAAACAACTACTGGAGCGTTCTCTGCTTTCGGTAATGTTACATTGTGCGTAGTACCATTATGGATACTCATGTTGAACAGGTCTGATGACAAACCTGCGTGAGTAGCTTTGATATAATCGTAGTATGAAATTGAATTACCTGACCAACGTAACAAACTCTCTTGTGCAGAGCGAGTATTGTACAATGGAGTAATCGTTGGTTGAACGAAATCAATACGTCCAGCCATTGGCTCTAAATCGTTCCAAGACTCTAAGTAATGATTGTCTGGAGCATTATATGTTGCCGTAGCAGAAGTCTCATCGGCATAACCGTTGAAGCTAACTACCGTTGAAACCTTACTCATTGCAGCTTTGAAACCAGCAGCATCAGCGTAAGAATATCCAGGGTTCGCTCCGTAAACGATTAATGCACCAACTTGACCGTTGTTCATTTCCGCAACCAAACGATCCATCGCTGCATCGTCTCCTTGATAAAAATTAACCGGCTTATCTGCATTTAAAGTAGAACCGTAGTTTCTCAATTCATTGTTGATTGCACATACAATAGATTGAACATCTACATTGTTGCTTCCTGCAACAACGATGCTCTCACCGGCATTCGCTTTCAACTCTTCAGCAATACGCGCGATACGCGCTGAATCTACACCTGCAACCTCAGCGTTTCCACCTTTAATTGCATTGTACAATGCCGCAACTACAGCACCTTCTTGAGAAGGCTTGATCGGAATACGAACGTCTGCGTTCGATCCTGTCAATGACATCGTTGCCTCGAACTGGTAGTGCTTGCTCATCCACTCACCCTCTGGGCGACGGGTAGAAGCGTAGTCACCTTGGAACAAATTCGAAGACATCCAAGTGCCTAAGAAGTCAGCTCCAACCGAAACAATTGTTTTCGCTTTAGAGAAGTCCATGGCAGGAATTACTTCCTTACCTAAAACATTTTTGTGAGCTAATCGCATACCTTGGTATGAGATCGCATCCCACTGAATGTGCTGAACTTTTCCAGTATACTTTGCCGAGAACTCAGCGATTGCGCGCTTAGCACTTGGACTAATTACCGTGTTAGATAAGATACGGATGGAAGAAGCACTAGCCAATGCAGAAGAAACTTCAGTGTCTAATGTTCCCCAGTCGGTAGAAGCACCACCTTTCAATGGTCCTTGCAAACGAGCGCTGTCATATAGACCCAATACCGATGCATTGATTCTTGACGAGACAGCACCACCGCCGATTCCGTGTTCTTTATTTCCCTTGATGAAGATTGGACGACCCTCACGTGTCTTAACGAACAAGTTCGCATACTCATTTCCATCATAGAAAGAAGATGCGTAGTAGTTCGCAATACCCGGAGTTATTTCCTCTGGCTTCACTACGTAAGGAATACTCTTAACTACAGGAGTTTCACAAGCAGCAAGCGTTGCAGCAGCTACACTGAATCCCATGAACTTCAAGAAGTCACGACGTCCAGTGTTACTTTCAGCAAGCTTATCGTTGCCTAAAAAGCTTTCAACGCTTTCAGACTTTGCAAACTCTGTTGACATGCTTTCTTGGAAAGAAGAGGTGTTCTCCAACTCTTCCATTCCTGTCCAGTATTTTTTATTCATACCCATGATATTCAGGTCCAATCAAATTAATAGTGACATTTTCCACATTCCCATCCACCCATTCCTTTTACAGAAATTTCTGGACGCAATGTATCTAACTTTTCTCCCATCTTCATACCGTCGATGTTCTCTTGAAGCAACGCACGCAAGTTGCGCTTTCCTGCTTCAGTCGATTTGAAACGCTCGTGCATTTCTTCGTAGTATCCATTGGTAGACAAGTCAATTTTCTTCTCTTTGTGACATTCAATACACCATCCCATTGTAAGAGTTGGCTTCGTCAACTTAACCAATCCTTCAACATCTTCTTGAAGATTAATCTCTTCTGTTGTTGCTTGACGACCTGTTGTATAGGTTTGAACTGGACCGTGACATTGCTTACAATCAATCTTTCCTACAGTAACGTGCTGACTGTGGTTGAAGTAAACGTGGTCAGGTAGGTTGTGAACCTTGTTCCAAACAATAGGCTTCTGATCGTAGTTGGCAATGTACTGTTTTGAGATTGTATCAAATCCAATAGCTGCATAAATCTTAGCAATTTCCTTAGATCCTGTGATAGGTCCTTTGTTGATACCCTTGTGACAGTTCATACAAACATTTACTGAAGGGATACTTGCGTGCTTTGATTTTCCAGCACTGCTGTGGCAGTATTGACAATCGATTTCGTTTTTACAAACGTGACTAGCGTGAGAGAACCAAATTGGCTGCTCTGGGTTGTAGCCTTCGTAAACACCAATATCCATTAATGTACCGTAACCTACAACTACAAAATAACATACCAAGAACACACCAACGATTCCAACGAATCCTTTGTTCTTCCACATCCAAGATTTCACAGAAGCCCAATATCCTTGGTGCTCTTCTTCATCTGAAGAATCGCCTTCAGCATTCGCAGCTTTCAATGAACGAGAGATGTTAGCAGCAGAAACGCCAACGATTGCTAGAATTAATCCAATGATGATAATCCAAATCATTCCACCACCACCATTGGCTTCTTCTTCCAACGCCTTCATCTTTGCCATGTCTTCCACAGTGATGCAATTCGGACCTTCATCCTTCTTAGCACCAGCTGCTCCACCACCCGACTTAACATAAGTTAAGATGTGGTTAATCTCTTCTTTAGACACTGCTTGAGCAGCCATCCAACCGTAAGTACCAACATACTTGTCTACTAAACCTTTGACGTAAGCATCACCGGTCGCAGCAGCAGCCTGTGGATTGTTGATCCACTTGACAAGCAATTCGTCCTTACCCGCCCAGCGATCTGAAATGCCTTTCAAACCCGGCGCAGCCAAGATTTCATCTGTTATTTTATGACACGATGCACAGTTGGCGTTAAAGAGCTCGGCTCCTTTAACGGGGTCTCCCCCTTCGTGAATGTTCGCAGCGTATGACGCTGAAAATAAGGAAAGGTTAACAATTGATAATAACGCTAATCCTTTTAAACTTGCTAGAAGTCGCTTCATTCCTGGTTTTTTACAAAAAATCCTTATTAAATGCGTCGCAAATTTACTTCACTAGGTTTATCACAGAAATGTCATTTACATGTATTTCTCAATTTATACCTATTCTAAATAAGGGGTGCGAAGATTTAGTCGCCTACTCGATTGATTCAATGCTATTTAAGTTTTGTATTTCAACTTAGAGAGCCTAATTTTGTTCAACAATGTATAATACCATGACGAAATATCTTGTTTTTGCTTTTCTAATTGCTCCGACGCTGTCTTTTGCTCAAAACGTTTCAACGGAGACCAAAGAAACGTCAAGCAGAATCGCAGCTGATAGTCTTGGTCATGGAACCGTAACATTTACTGCATCGCCTAGTGTGCTTGCCTTAGAGAAAAACTCGAGGGGACTAAACAACCTTCAAGGTTACCGCATTCAGATATTCTTCGGACCCCTCGATCAAGCAAAAGCAAAACGCCAAGAGTACATCGGTAAAGGACTCATTCACCTGGCCTACCTTGAACAAAATGTTCCCGACTTCAGTTTGCGAATTGGCGACTTTCTTACCGAAAGTGAGGCAAGGCAAGAATTGAAAAATTTACGTCAAATCTATCCGAACGCCTTTTTAGTAAAAGGACACATCGAACCTCCAAATTTGAACTATTACATCAACGCAATTAAAGAACCTGAAAATTAATCTCAACCGTTGAGAAACATCAGTCTTCGAATTGCTTTTGCTCATGTATTTTTCTTTCCTCATCATTCGTAACTTCGCCGCATGCCTATTTACCATACACTCGGAAAAATCCCACCAAAACGTCACACAACGTTTTATAAAGAATCTGGCGAATTGCATTACGAACAGCTATTCGGTACAGAAGGATTCAGTGGCACGTCTTCGTTGCTATATCACTTGCACAGACCCACTCAAATAAAAAGCATTAGCGCGCCTGTTGATGTATCTCCGAAAGCAGCAGTTGTTCACAACATAGAACCACGCATGCTAAGCGGATTCAACGTTGCTCCCAAAGACGATTTTTTAGAAAGCCGTGCGGTATTGCTGTTCAACAATGACCTGCATATTTCGGTTGCAGCGCCAAGAAAAAGTCTCACAGAATACTACTACAAAAACGCCGACGCTGATGAAGTTATTTTCATTCATCGCGGTACAGGAAAATTAAGAACTCTACTTGGAAATATTCCTTTTGAATACGGCGACTACCTCGTTATTCCGAGAGGAATGATTTATCAGATTGAATTCGAAAGCGAAGACAATCGCTTGTTTATTGTCGAAAGTTTCTCGCCAATTGTAACGCCTAAACGATACCGAAATCAATTCGGTCAATTGCTCGAACACGCACCATTCTGTGAGCGCGATATCAAGCGTCCTTCAGAGCTTGAAACTCACGACGAAAAAGGAGATTTCACGGTAAAAATCAGAAAGGAAAATCACATGCACACCTTGGTGTATGCTACTCATCCTTTCGATGTTGCCGGATGGGACGGTTACAACTATCCTTTTGCGTTCTCGATTCACAATTTCGAACCAATAACCGGACGCATTCACCAACCACCACCGGTGCATCAAACGTTCGAAGGACACAACTTCGTCATCTGCTCTTTCGTTCCGAGATTATACGATTATCATCCAGACTCTATTCCCGCTCCATACAACCACAGCAACATCGATTCAGACGAAGTGTTGTACTATGTAGACGGAGATTTCATGAGTCGCAATCACATTGAAAAAGGATTCATTTCCCTTCACCCAGGTGGTATTCCTCACGGACCGCACCCTGGTGCATACGAGAGAAGTGTAGGTCAAAAAGAAACGCAAGAACTTGCGGTTATGATTGACCCTTTCAGACCGCTTCGCATTACCGAAGCAGCCCTTCAAATTAACGATCCAAATTATATTAAAAGCTGGTTATAATGAATGTTTACGACGCAGGTTCAGAAATAGAAAAAATATTTCCTGACGCACAAGATTTCCTACCTCTATTAGGTACCGACTACGTTGAATTGTATGTTGGAAATGCAAAACAATCCGCACACTATTACATGAGCGCTTGGGGATACAAGCCCCTTGCTTATCGCGGTCTTGAAACCGGATCAAAAGATGCCGTTTCGTATGTACTTCAACAAGATAAAATTCGTCTTGTTTTAACCACCGCTCTTGTTCCTGGTGGACCAATAAACGAGCACGTTAACCAACACGGAGATGGCGTTAAAGTCATTGCCTTAATGGTAGAAGATGCGACGAAAGCGTGGGAAGAAACAACGGAACGTGGTGGTGTAACATGCCTTGATCCAATTCGTTTGAACGACGAAAACGGAGATATTATCTTAAGCGGTATTCGCACCTACGGTGAAACCTTTCACTACTTCGTAGAGCGCAAAAATTACAATGGTGTTTTCATGCCGGGTTATGTAAAGTGGGAACCGAAATTTCAACCGAAAGATGTTGGGTTGAAGTACATCGATCACATGGTAGGAAATGTAGGTTGGAATGAAATGAATCAATGGGTAGAGTTCTACGCGAAAGTGATGGGATTCACACAGTTGGTTAGCTTCGACGATAAAGATATTTCTACTGAATACACGGCCTTAATGAGTAAGGTAATGTCGAACGGAAACGGACGCGTGAAATTCCCAATTAACGAACCTGCAGAAGGAAGAAAGAAAAGTCAAATTGAAGAATACATTCAATTCTACAATGGCGCAGGCGTGCAGCACATTGCAGTGGCTACCAACAACATTATTGAAACAGTAACCGCTTTAAAAAATAACGGCGTTGAATTCCTTACCGTCCCAAACACCTATTACGAAACCGTTTTAGAGCGTGTTGGAAAAATTGATGAAGACCTCGCTCCACTTCAAGAACTTGGAATCTTGATCGATCGCGATGACGAAGGATACTTGCTTCAAATTTTCACGAAGCCTGTTCTCGACAGACCAACCATGTTCTTCGAAATCATTCAAAGAAAAGGTGCGCAGTCTTTCGGAAAAGGAAACTTCAAAGCGCTTTTCGAATCAATCGAACGTGAACAAGAAAGACGCGGAACACTTTAAG
>JBILOU010000056.1:0-14033 GCA_044374295.1 Flavobacteriales bacterium
TTGCGGGTGTGAGTGCACTTGAATTAGCTGAAACTCCTGCTTCAGAGTTAGAGAAAACAGATTTAGTTTCAATCGCAAATGTTTCAATCTTCCCAAATCCAGCAAGCGATTTCGTAACGCTTCAATTAGAAAACATCGAAGAAGGAACGGTTGCAAACGTAACAATCTACGATCTAACTGGAAAGCAAGTGTTCAACATGCAATCAACTTCGAATTTGCAAACCATCGACGTTAGCCAATTCGCAAAAGGAATGTATGTAATTCACGTAAATACAAACTCTGAAAACTTCGTTCAGAAGTTGCAAGTGAAGTAACAAAAGGGCGTTTCGATATCGGTTAAATCGGAACTGGTTTTTAGTCTTGTTTAGTGAAAAAAGGAGCAGACAACGGTTTGCTCCTTTTTTTCTGAACTTCTTTTACCTTATTCTTAACCTATCTTACCTTGTTTGAACTTCTCTTACATTTGCTAAAACTATAGAACATGCGCTCAAAACTTATCGCCGGTAACTGGAAAATGAACACCTCTTGGGAAGAGGCGAAATCCTTATTCAACAGTGTAAACGAATTTCCTTCCAACAATAAATCAATGGCGGTATGTGTACCCGCGTGTTACCTGGCAGGATTGTGCCCAACACATCCGCAATTGTCGGTGTTCGCGCAAGATTGCAGCGCTCACGAGAAAGGAGCATTCACTGGAGAAATTTCGGCAGCCATGTTGGCTTCGTTAGGCGTGAAGGGAAGTTTGGTTGGACATAGCGAGCGCAGACAATACCACAACGAAACTTCAGAATTGTTGAAGCGCAAAGTAGATCAGTTGTTGGCCAATAATTTGACTGCGATTTATTGCATTGGAGAAACACTTGAAGAGCGCAACAACGAATTGCATTTCGCTACCGTGACGAAACAGATTGAAGAAGTAATTGGACATCTTTCTTCAACACAAATGAAAAATATAGTCATTGCTTACGAACCCGTTTGGGCCATTGGGACTGGCGTTACAGCAAGCAATGAGCAAGCACAAGAGATGCACGCTCACATTCGTTCGTTCTTGAAAACAACATTCGGAGATGTAGCAAACGATATTCAGATTTTATACGGTGGAAGTATGAATGCCGCGAATGCGCAGGCTTTGTTGGCATGTGAAGATGTTGATGGCGGACTTATTGGCGGCGCTTCTTTGAAGGTAGCTGACTTTGAATTTATCTACAACGCCTAATGCAATACACGGTATACACCTTTGAAGTTTCTCCGCTAATTCCGGGAAACGATTTAGTGATTGCTTCATTAAGCGAGTTGGCTTTCGATAGTTTTCAAGAAACAGAAAGTGGAGTAGAGGCTTATGTGCCAACACAATTCGATACAGAAGAATTGCAAAATACTTTATTGGAATTAACCATTGAAGACGTGACCATTCATTTCTCGAAAAAAGAAATGGAAGACATCAACTGGAACGCCGAGTGGGAATCGCAATTCGATCCAATTGACGTAGACAATCTTTGTCGCGTTAGAGCCCCCTTTCACGAAGTGAAGGAAGGCGTTCTCGACTTAATCATTGAGCCGAAGATGAGCTTCGGCACTGGTCATCATGCCACCACGTATTTGGTTCTTCAGAAAATGTTCGAGCTCGACTTGAAAGAAAAGGAAGTCATTGACATGGGCAGTGGAACGGCTGTGTTGGCCATTGCTGCTGAGAAACTCGGCGCGAAGAAAGTTTGGGCCATTGACATTGATGAGTGGGCGTATGAGAACGCCATTGAAAATTTGGAGCGTAACAGCTGCACGAAGATTAAAGCGCTTTTAGGCGTTGAAGATTTACTGGAAGGAAAGATGGCAGATGTTTTTATAGCCAATATCAATCGGAACATTCTTTTGGCTCAAGCCAAGCATTACGAAAACGCCACGAAGTCTGGAGCACCTTTGTTGCTCAGCGGATTCTACGAAAACGATGTCCCCGCGTTGCTAGAAGCGTTCTCAGCATTCGAATGGAAAGAGACACGCGTTCGCGATGAGTGGACGATGCTGTTTCTTGTCAGAAAATAGGGAACAACGATATTGGAAATCCTTCGGATTTATTCCTATTTCATAATTGGCACTTCGCTGTTAAAATCGTCGAAGACATTCGCGAAGCATTCGCCACAAGGCATTCGTTGAAAACATTCTTTACTATGCTAGTAATAAAGGTCAAGAATATGCGAAACTTCCTTCCGCAAATAAGGAAGCTCGGTCCAAATGAATTGCCAGATTTTTTCGTTAGCTAGGTCGTCGTAGGAATGAACCACATCGTTTCTTAATTCTATTACGCGTCGAGAATTTTTTATGCGCATAACACGCGTGTGATCGACTTTCACAATGTCGTGCATGGCTTCTCCGATAATAATGAGGTCGCGCTCAATGGCGCGACGCATCATTTTATTCGATAAGTATTGCTTGAAGTCTTCAATGGTAAGTCCGGCCGAGAACTCATTTATTTCATCAATCGACCGAACAATGTCCGAAAGCAAATCGCGAACATAACTATCCATTCTCGAAGCCGAGTTTCTTTGCAAGCTCATCGCTAATAGCCGGGAATTTTCTTCGTTCAACCAAGAATGAAGTCAATTCAGCGAACTCTTGAAACACGTAATGCTTCATAGCCGCTTCTCTTAAATATCCTTTTCCAGTGCTTCCGCCGGTACCCGCTCTTCCGCCAATCATGCGGTGAACCATATTCATGTGACGCCATCTCCAAGTGGCCAACAATTCGTCAATGTCTATGAGTGAGTTGATAATTCTATACGGATTCTGAAGAATCGGATAGTCGCGGTACAACATAATGAAGAGCCCAGCTCTTCTGGCTTTTGCGCTTAACTTTCTGTTTTCAACGGGTTCATTCGACATGAACAATTCATCGAACGCTTTCAAGTTTTGCATTTCCATTTCACTCAATGAAGAGGAATATGCGTTTCTATATTGCGTGCAAAAATCTTCACTTCCCCAATATTTCTCTTCGAAAAATGGCATGCGCTCTAACCAGTTGTTCACCAATTCCAACAACGTTGTTTCTTTCGCTAACGTGTATATCTGCTTCGCGTCTTCGCTGCGCAATTGACTGGTGAAATACTCTTGTCCATGACGTTCTTCCACTTTCAATCCCAACAACGTTTCTAAAACTTTGAATTGCATGCTTTGGAATCCGCTTGCTGGACGAAGCATGTCGCGGAAGTCTAAGAAGTCTTGTGCCGACATAGTTTCCAAGATGTTGATCTTGTCGACCAAAATGCGAAGGATCTCTGTAACTCGGTGCATGCGGTTTACAGCGATTTGCAACTCGGGACTGTTGTCGTTAATGTTCTCTTTCGCCAAAATGTCGTACACCGATTTCATTTCGAATAAAATCTGCTTGAACCACAATTCGTACGATTGATGAATAACAATAAACAACATCTCATCGTGAGCGTGTTTACCTTGTTTGTCGCTTTCGAGTTCTTGTGCGTTAAGAACGTCACCCAGTTTTAGATAGTCGCTGTAATACATGCCTGCAAGTTACAAAGGCAAGTGTAGATTACCCTAATTCGATTTAATAAATCGAAAAAGACTTTTGTCAGTTAGCAAAGTGTAAACGCCTGAAGGTAAGTTTCGACAATCAATTGCTTGCGTATTGCTGAAGAACAAAACTGTTTGTCCGCTTGAAGAAATGATTCTTCCCGAAATCTTTTCGGTGCTGTGAAGCAATTCAATAACCGGATTTGGATAAAGCGAAATTCCAGAAACAAGTTCATTCACACTTACAGGAAGATTGCTCGCATTCGGAGTAGAAACGGTCCAATCGATCCAATCCGGATTGGCATCGGTTGCTCTTCCAAAAGAATGATTGATTGGAACATTGGAATAAGTAATGGAGTCGATAAGCACGCGCGCACTGTTCTGAATCTCTGAGATATAAACAGTTTCAGAAAGGTTGTCGAGTTTGAAATCCAAGTGATTCACACCCTGCTCGGGCTCATTATCTGCATACAACAACTGAAACTCTCCCGGGTCGAGCGTCACATTCGGCAAGGGCCATTTGTTCCAATTGCTGGCGTCGTCAGAGATAAACTTGTTTCCTAAATAGACAGCAGCTGGACCAGGATTGTACAATTCAATCCAATCTTCATTCGATCCTAAAAAGTCAATGCAATTGTTAGTGCCCAGCGGTGCCAATTCATTTATCACTAAAGGGGAAGACGATTCCTTTCCATATGAATAAATAAAATTGCAGTCGTGCGCATCTATGTCGTTCACCCAAATCAAAGGAATGGCACCAACTAAAATGTTTATGCTATCGGTTGGAAGAGAACCAGCGAAAGAGTAGCGTTGATCGGTGATTCCATAGAATCCTTCAGAGGTAGGCGTTTCAACATTCCAAGTTGATGTTCCAATTTCTTTCCAAACAATGGCAAGTTCATTTGCATTCAAATTGCTTTGAAAGGTTACGAAGAGGCTGTCGTTCTGAAATTTAGGAACCACGTTGAAGATGCTTGTGAAAGGCTGAAGGTTTTCGAGTTGCTGAAGCGCTTGCGTAGCACGCGTTTGAACGAAAGGCACAATGCCATAGGCCACTTGTCCGCCCGAAGCTGAATTGATGCTGTTCAAAAAATCATCAGTCGTAAAACCGAAGTCGAGCGGACGCAACGGGTCTTCAAGAGCTGCAGAAGAAATTATATTTTGAATTTGTTGAGCTCTCCATTCAAAAGTTGTGGCATTAAAGGAGGTGGCAATAAATTCATAGACGTAATTGCTGAATTCATTTCGATAAACAGGAATTTGAAGCAATCTTGTGAAAAGCGGTCTGTTGCTCGAAGTGGTCCATGTGTAGAGATTGCGTTGCGCCCAATCGACATTCACCCAGTCTATCCCTAACGTATTGTCTAAGTCGTATGGAATGTATTCGAGCTTTCCGGTTCTCTCGTTGTGATAGAGGTAGAAATTATTCTTGTTGAAAATGTAGTTGTCCCAATTTCCTAATAGAATATCGGCCGCCATAATTTTCAAATAGTCATGTACATTGAAAACTTTTTCGAGTTCGCATGGAAGCGAAGAAAGCGGCGTGTTGTTTAACACGTTTATGAATTGCGCCAATTCACTGTAGTTGAAAAGGAATTCATTTTCCACAAGGTCATAGGCATCGTCGGTGTACAACGTCGGATTGGTGCCTTGAAACGTAAGGTCTGATCCCCACAAACACTTCCATAAATTACCAGTGCCGTCGTCGAAACGCTTATCTGCAAAGTGACTGTCTATTTGCTCTGCGTTCAAATAAACACCCATGTACGTACCGTTCACATAAACGCGTATGTATGAAGTGCGACAAGCAGGCAGTCCAGCGTTTCGGAAAAAGTCCCAACACAATTTCGCACGCAGTAATGAAGGGTCATTCTGATTCGCGATTAAGTTCAATTCTTCCAACCCATAGAAATTTTGATCAATGAATTTGTCTAAAATTATTTTGAACGATTTCTTCTGCGCATTCAACGAAGTGTTTCCTCGGAATCGAATGCCCACTTGACTGTATGCTGAAAATCCACTTGAAAAAGTATAGACCATGTCGGCTGGAAACTCATGCGAATTTCCCAAGTTGTTGTACATGGCCAACAACGAATCGGGATCTATTGTAATGGAAATACTCGCAACCTCATCTTGAAGAAAGGCCTCGTTGAATGCAGGCTGTTGAGAGAAAGAGATTTGAGAAAGAAAAAATACTCCCAATGAAATCAGAAGCGCTCTCATTTCTTTGAGAATAATTGTGCGGGTTTGTGCAACACGCCTTGTTGTTTTTCTTCCAAAGCAGTTACTGTTTCAGTGCGGAGAATATTCTTTCTGAAGTTGCGCTTGTCTAATTTTTTGTCGAGAATGATCTCATACAATTTCTGCAATTGTGATAACGTGAATTTTTCGGGAAGAAGCTCGAAACCAATGTGGTCGGCCATGAGTTCATGACGAAGCATAAGCAAAGCTTTGTGCACAATTTCGTTGTGGTCAAAAGCCAATGAAGGAATGTTGTAAACGTCTACCCAATAGGTCTTTCCTGCAAATGAAGCGGCTTTCGGTTTGAATTCAGACAACTTCACCAATGAATAGTATCCAATGGTCAGTACGCGTCTTTCCGGATTCACACGGAAGGTGCGGAGCCATTGCTGATCTTTCAATCCGCGAACACGATTCGGATCTCCGAAGGCATGGAATTGCTTCAGATAAATTCCTTTCAATGAAGTTAATTCCTGAAGAATTCGCTTTGCTGCTTCGTCGAGACTTTCATTGTCGAGAACCAAATCTCCAGGCACCGCTTTCTGCGTTTTCAACGCAGTATGATTGGGCTGTTTCTGTTCAATAAGTAAAACTTTCAGGGTGTCGTTATCAAATCCGAAAACCACACAGTCAACGGAAACATCCATTCCCAAGGTGTTCGTAGGGGCTTGTTCGCTTTTCTTCTTACTCATTTTACTTCGTGTGCTAAATACACTTTCAAATGTAAAGCAAAAATTTCATTTACATTCGTGGCTATGATTAACGCCGCACTTCGTCCGCTTTCCATTGGAAAGAATGAAATAAAAAATAGATTCATCATGGGCTCCATGCACACCGGATTGGAAGAACTTCCAAACGGATTCGAAGCCATGGCCGAGTATTTCGCAACACGTGCAAGAGGCGAGGTGGGACTTATGATTACCGGAGGTGTTTCTCCGAATGAAGAAGGACGTTTGTGGCCTGGAGCGATTTGCTTCAACCAAGAAAATGAAATTTCGAAACACAAAATCATTACCGAAGCTGTTCATGAAGCAGGAGGAAAGATTGCCATGCAAATTCTGCATGCGGGTCGATACGGAGTGCACGACAAATGCGTGAGTGCCTCTGCGTTGCAAGCGCCCATTAACATCTACACGCCCCGCGCATTAAGTATTGAAGATATTCAGCATACCGTTCGCGATTTTATTCGCTGCGCGGAATTGGCAGAGCAGGCTGGTTACGATGGCGTGGAAATCATGGGCAGCGAAGGATATTTTTTGCACCAGTTTATTGCGCCACGAACCAACAAACGCGAAGACGAATACGGAGGTTCTTTTGAAAATAGAATGCGCCTGCCGCTTGAAATTGTTCGGGGTATTCGCGAAGCGGTGAACGAAAAGTTCATGCTTATCTATCGTATTTCAGTTGCCGATTTGGTGGAAGAAGGAAGCAGCAAAGACGAGATCATTGCCTTTGCAAAGGCCTTGGAAAAAGAAGGCATTCATTTGTTAAATACTGGCATTGGTTGGCACGAAGCGCGCATTCCAACCATTAGCATGCGCGTTCCAAGAGGCTCTTTTGTTTGGGCCGCAGAACTATTGAAGCAACACGTTTCGATTCCGGTTTCCGCAACGAACAGAATCAATACGCCCGAGTTGGCCGAAGAAATTATTTCATCTGGAAAGGCCGATGCCGTAAGCCTTGCGCGTCCGTTTTTAGCCGATCCGAATTTTGTGTTGAAGGCCAAACAGAATCAGTCGAACCTCATTAACACCTGCGTGGGCTGCAATCAAGCGTGTCTCGATCAGATCTTTTCGGGTGAAATAGCGTCGTGCTTGGTGAATCCGTTTGCCGCAAGAGAACTGACGATGCAACTTCTTCCTTCAACATACAAAAAGAAAATAGCAGTTGTGGGAGCAGGAGTATCGGGACTTACAGCAGCGCTGGTTTTGGCGCAGCGCGGCAATGAAGTGGAGATCTTTGAACAACAAGATTCCATAGGCGGACAGTTGCGGTTGGCCGCGCAGGTTCCGGGGAAGGAAGAGTTTGCAGAGACCTTGCGTTACTATACCGAGCAGTTGAAAATGCACGAAGTGAAGATTCATTTGAATACTTCCTTCCAACTGAAAAATTTCAAAGAAAATTGTTTCGAAGAAGTGGTTTGGTCTACTGGCGTGGTTCCCAGCGCGTATGCTTGGGAAGAAAACGACAGTTCTATTCCTGTGTTGAATTACGTTGAAGCCATTCAACAATACAAGTCGTTAGGAGAGGAAGTAGTTATTTTCGGCGCAGGTGGCATTGCCATGGACGTTGCTTCTTTGCTAACGCAAGACAGCGAAACGAAGGAAGAGTACAATGCGTTTTGGGGAATCGATCAGCAGCTTGAACATCGCGGTGCGCTTCAATCCAAACAAGAACGCACACCACTTCGTAAGGTGGCTATTCTTCAGCGAAGTAACAAGAAATTGGGAAATAAATTGGGCAAAACCACCGTATGGTCTCATCGCACCGAATTGCAGCAATTGGGAGTGGGCGTGTTCAACGGCACCACAGGTATTCGCATCGTTGGAGAAGAATTGTTGTTCAATTCAAACGGAATAGATTATGTGTTGAAGCCGAACGCAATCGTATTGTGTTTGGGGCAACAATCGACTCCCACGCATATTTTATCGTTGGTGGAAGAGGGCGTTCCTGTTCACGTTCTCGGTGGTGCGAGCGATACAGCATTGCTCGACGCGAAGAAAGTTATTCGCGAATCAACCGAATGGGCCTTGAAATTTTAGTTGTGAAAAAATAGAGTTGGTGTATTAAGTACACTTTCTTTTCTTTGTGTCTTCAATTCGAATAAAAAGAAATCATGATAAAGTATCTATCTACGCATCCGTGGTCAATTATTGAGGAAGATTTTCATGCCGATCTGCAGCGCAGTTCTGAAAGTATTTTCAGTATTGGCAATGGAAAATTCGGACAACGAGCCAATCACGAAGAAGCTTTTTCGGGGAAGACCTTGCAAGGAAGTTATGTGGCAGGCGTTTATTATCCAGATAAAACCCGCGTGGGATGGTGGAAGAACGGTTACCCCGAGTACTTCGCGAAGGTGTTGAACTCGGCGTTTTGGATTGGAATAGACGTGACCATAAACGGAGAAGTGTTCGATTTGAATACGTGGACCGTTTCGAATTTTAGAAGAGAATTGAACATGCGCGAAGGCTTGTTGCAACGCTCATGTATAGCTACTTCGCCGAAAGGAATGAAGGTGTCTTTAATCGCAGAGCGCTTTTGCAGCTTAGCCAACGACGATGTGGCTGCTATTCGCTACAGTATAACTCCGTTGAATGGAAAAGCGGAAATTAAATATGCGGCATTCATTGAGACAGAGGTCCGCAATCACGACAGTAACTACGATGAATTATTTTGGAAGCCTGTCTCAACGGCGGTTTCAGCAAGTGGAGGAGTGGCAGTATCGGAAACGTTGAAGACTGGATTTCAAGTGGCATGGGCGCAAGAAGTGCGTTACAACGCTGAAGCAAAAATTGAATCTTCAACTACTTCATCCCGAATAGAAAATACAGCGGTATTTCATGTTGAAGAAAATGCGCCATTGATCATTGAAAAGTATGTGGGCATTGTAAGTTCCTTGAATGAGAAGAATGAAAACTTGGCTACTGCTGCTGCACAAACTTCACAGTCTGCAGCGGTTGAAGGATATGAATCTCTTCGTGCTGCGCACGTTGCTGCATGGGCGAAAGTGTGGGAGTTGGGAGACATTGTGATTGAAGGAGACGACGAGGCGCAGCAAGGTATTCGTTTCAATATTTTCCATTTGAATCAAACGTACACTGGACAAGACGCGCGATTAAACATTGGTCCGAAAGGATTCACTGGAGAGAAATATGGCGGAAGTACCTATTGGGACACCGAGGCTTATTGCTTGCCGTTTTATCAGAGCACGCGCGATTCGCACGTGGCGAAGCAGTTGTTGGTGTACAGATACAATCAGTTAGACAAAGCCATTGAGAATGCGGCGAAGTTGGGATTCAAGAACGGCGCTGCGTTGTATCCGATGGTGACTATGAACGGAGAAGAGTGTCACAACGAGTGGGAGATTACGTTTGAGGAAATTCATCGCAACGGAGCAATAGCTTATGCCATTTACAACTACGTGAAGTACACGGGCGACGAGGCTCATTTGGGTGAATACGGAATAGATGTGTTGGTGGGCATTGCGCGTTTCTGGGCGCAGCGTGTGAATTGGTCTGAAGCGAAACAAGCGTATGTCATGCTTGGAGTTACCGGTCCGAATGAATACGAGAACAACATTAACAACAACTGGTACACGAATTATTTCGCGGCGTGGTGCATGAAGTATGCGAAGGAAGTGGGAGAGAAGGTTCAGGCTGAAAACGCGGAATTGTTCGCATCGAAATGTGCGAAGATGAAATTGAATTTTGCCGAAGAGGCTGCTGATTGGCAGAAGAAAGCAGAGCAGATGTATTTCGGAAAGTTGGAAGGAACGGAAGTTTATCTTCAGCAAGACGGCTTTATGGACAAGGAGCAGTTGAGCATTTCGGATTTGGATCCGGCTGAGCGTCCGATTAATCAGCATTGGAGTTGGGATCGGATATTAAGAAGCATCTTCATTAAGCAAGCCGATGTTCTTCAAGGATTTTTCTTTTTTGAAGACGATTTTTCAGACGCACAATTGAAAGCGAACTTCGATTTCTACGAACCGAAAACAGTTCACGAAAGCAGTCTTTCTCCGTGTGTCCACGCGATACTTGCCGCAAAACTTGGCTACAGCGAAAAAGCATACGAGATGTATTTACGCACCTCGCGTCTAGACATAGACGATTACAACCACGAAGCGCACGAAGGACTTCACATCACCTCCATGGCCGGAACATGGATGGCCATCACCATGGGATTTGGCGGAATGCGTGTTAAGAACGGAGAATTGGTGTTTAATGGAACACTGCCTTCGCAATGGAAAAGTTTTACGTTTAAGGTGCTATTCCGTGGGAAGCAGTTTACCGTTTTTGTAGACTCAACTGGAACAAAGATTAATTGATCCACTTTGTGGATAAATCCCGTTGGGACAAATCCTTTCAGGACAAATCCCTTTGGGAATAATCCGCTTTGCGGACTGATCCACTTTGTGGATGTATCCCGAAGGGACTTATCCCGTAGGGAGCACTGTTATTTTTTCATTGATTTTATTATAAAGTAAAGTCCAGCACCAACCCGGCTATTGAGTTTGCTGAGTTGAAGATGTTTTTCTTCATCAAGATAGTTGATGGTTCGAAGAGTATTTATCCAACCAGAAGTTTCGCGTGATTCTTTAAGAGCAATAGAAAGTTTATGAATTTTATCCTTTGCAGATTCCGCGGCAGTCGCTTCCAGCATATTTGCTGAAATTGAATTTGAAGATCGATAGAATTGATTTACAATCGGAGAGAGCTTTTTCTCTTTGCGCCATTTTTCGCACAAAAGTGCACTTTCGTGTGAAAGTTTTACGGCGTCAGTAATTAGTCTTTGCATGTTTTTTTTGTTCAAAAATGCACCCGGAATTCAGAGAATTTAAAAAATGACTATGTCAGAAAATTGCATAAATGCGTATTGAAAACAGTTGCGTCCTTTATCGTTTCTAGGATTTCATTATGTGAGTTTTAGAAATAACAAGTTTGGATTCCACGTTGTGGACAGATCCCATAGGGACTAATCCGCTTCGCGGACTTGTCCACTTTGTGGATGTATCCCGCAGGGACTTATCCGCTTTGCGGACTGATCCAAGAGTGGATTTTTCCCGAAAGGAC
The DNA here is from genome assembly GCA_044374295.1 of Flavobacteriales bacterium. Lineage (GTDB taxonomy): Bacteria > Bacteroidota > Bacteroidia > Flavobacteriales_D > Sanyastnellaceae > CAIZGX01. The sequence goes on from JBILOU010000056.1 coordinate 11,556, forward strand.
TTATCCTTTCAGGACTTATCCGCTTCGCGGACTTGTCCACTTTGTGGATGTATCCCGAAGGGACTTTTCCGCTTCGCGGAATAGGAGGCAATAACTATTGTTTATAATCGTTGAATGAACCATCTTTGCCTCATGAAGAAAAGCATTTTCTTTTTTCTATTCGCCGCAGCAGTATTGCTCATCGCTTCTTGTCGAAGAGACGAGATTACGACCGATAGCTCGGCGAAAGTGTCGTTCTCGACAGATACCTTGTTGTTCGATACCGTGTTTACCACCATTGGTAGCGTTACCAAGATTGTGAAAGTCTACAACAATAACGCACAAGCGATTCAAATTGCAAGCATTGATCTTGCCGAAGGGAGCCAGTCGCAATTCAGAATAAATGTGAACGGAGATAACGGGACGCATTTTGAAAATGTATTCCTCGAAGCCGGAGATAGCCTTTTTATTTTTGTTGAAGTAACGGTAGATCCTACCAACTCGAACACGCCTTACGTGATTGAAGATCAAATATTATTCAACACGAACGGAAACAACCAAGTGGTGCAGCTGGCTGCATGGGGACAAGATGCGTATTTCCACGGAGGAACCACGCAGAACGAACTCTACGTCTTGCCTTGCGGAGAAATTTGGAACAACGATAAACCACACGTGATCTATGGAATTGTTGCCGTTGACGAAGGATGCAACCTCACCATTAATGAAGGAACACACGTTTACGTCCATACGAAATCAGGTCTCTTCGTCTACAAAGGTTCACTCAATGTTGCCGGAAGCCTGAACAACGAAGTGGTCTTTGAAGGAGATAGGCTAGAGGCAGACTACGCTACACTGCCCGGACAATGGGGCATTCAGTATGATGTGCAAATTGAAACCGGAGTAGGTCCAGGAATCTACTCTGTTACTCGCGGAGGAATTTGGCTCTACCAATGCAACTCGAGTTCCATCAATTACGCAATTATTAAAAACGGAGGAATGGGTATTCAAGTCGACACACTTGGAAACACGAGCGCAACCGGATACTCTCTCACCGTTACCAACACCAAGATCGACAACATGTCTGGAGTGGGATTATTCGCACAAGGTTCTTCCATTTATGGAAACAATTTGTTGGTAACCAACTGCGCTGAAAGCTGCGCCAACCTAAGCGTTGGAGGAACCTATCAGTTCGACAATTGCACCTTCGCGAACTATTGGAACAACGGCAACCGCACCTCTCCAGCATTCTATCTCACCAATTACTACGAAGACGTTAATCAGAATATTCAAACCAGAGCCCTCACCAACTGCCTCTTCCGCAATTGCATCATGTGGGGAAACAACGCCACCCTTGGCGACTTCAGTGAGTTCGTGGTAGACCTCAAAGATCCCGAACTTCAACAAGTGCAATTCAAATATTGCCTCGTAGACACCGACGTAGACGTCTCAGACGACGGCAACATCTGGGAAAGCATGGTGAACAACCAATCTCCGTACTTCTGCGATTACGCCAACGGCAATTTCCGCGTTAATCAAGACGCTCCACGCATGATTGGCGGTCCGTTCAACTTCGGTCCGGATATTTCCGGGAATAACAATGGGGATTGGAAAGGGTGTTATGATTACAACGGCAATTGCAACTGATGCCCGAAGGGCTAATGTTGCGAAGCAACGAATGTGCAAGCACGAATGCCCTTTGGGCGAATGTCTTCGACTGTCTCTCAACAATTCAATTCCAATTCCGCAGTTGGAATTATGTAATAGGAATTACGAAGTAGGAATAAAATCTCCGATTTTCCCATTACGCAGTAGGAATTATGTAATAGGAATTACGACGTAGGAATAAAATCTCCGATTTTCCAATTACGAAGTAGGAATTACACAGTTCCTAGGTTGAAAACTTCCACTTCGAATCATCTCTTCGTTCCCCCAAAATGTGTTTCTTGCATACTGAATACACACCATGAACTCTTCCATTCTACAAGCATTATTAAAACTCTTCGCCATTATTTCGGGCGATAAGAAAACGAATGGATATGAAGTCGTTTCACTTTTTTTAGGGAACAGATTAAGTCAGCAGCAGATTCAGGTTTTCCTAGATGATTACAAGAGCTATGTGGCGCTTTACCACAAGCCACGCGCGAATGCCGAGAAGCATACCGCTATGACCAGCGTGAAGGTGCTTCGACTTTGTGAGGAGATTCATACGTCGCTGAATCACCACGAACGCTTCATGGTTTTCGTTCGTTTGGTTGAATTCGTTTTCACCTCACACGAGCACTCGCAACAAGATTTAGAATTTCTAACTACGGTGGCCGATGCTTTTCACATCGATGAAAAGATGCGCATGGCCATTATTCATTTTGTTCATTCGAAGGAAATAGAATCGTCTGATTATTTCTTCTGCATGAAGAATACCGAGGCGAATGAACACAGCCATTTGCCTTCAGGCGATTTAATTTTCTTCCGTATTCCAGAAGAGAATTTGTTTTTCTTTCG
>JBILOU010000115.1:0-4105 GCA_044374295.1 Flavobacteriales bacterium
TGATTACCGGAGAAACAACCACACTCCCCTATCCAAGTTCAGACGTCTTGCAATTCATCTTAACCGACGGCAGCAAGATCAGCGCGCGTCCGAGTGGGACGGAACCGAAGATTAAGTTTTACTTTTCTCTTCGCAAAGAGATTTCTTCTTCAGAAGAAATTTCTTCAGTTCAGAATGAACTGACAAAGAAGATTGAAATTATAAAAGAAGAACTACTCGGAAGTAAATAGTTGATTTCGCCTACGGCTAAATCAAATCTTTGAAGTAGTCAATTATCCTCCCCGCCGTCTTCCCATCCCAAAGCGGTGGGATAGAACCCTTTTTCCAATTTCCTGAAAGAAGTTGTTTCAAGGCTTCACGAAGTTGATTGGGGTCGGTACCGATTAATTCATTGGTACCCAATTCAACGGTTTCAGGACGTTCGGTTGAATTGCGTAAGGTGATGCAAGGAACGGACATTACTGTTGTTTCTTCGGTGATACCCCCTGAATCTGTAATGACCCCCAACGCATTTTTCACTAAATAGTTGAACTCGAAATAAGACATTGGATCGGCTAGAATGACATTCTTAGGCGCAATTCCAAACAGCTCCATGTTCTTTCGAGTGCGCGGATGAATAGGAAATACAACGGGTATATCACTTAACATTTCATCTATTACTTCGAACAGCGAGGTCAATTGCTCTTTGCTGTCCACATTTGAAGGTCGGTGTAAAGTCATGACTAAATAACCCTTAGCGCTTAAATTATTCGACTGAAATAAGGCTGGTGCTGATAAGTCTTTTTCATGATGAAGCAAAGTGTCAATCATAGTGTTTCCTACGAAAACAATCTGATCGTCTTTGAATCCAGACATCCTCAAATTCTCATTGGCGCGTTCACTTGTGGTGAAAAACAAATCTGAAATACTATCCGTAACCAACCGATTAATCTCTTCAGGCATGGTCATGTCTCCGCTTCGAATTCCAGCCTCAACGTGCGCAACTTTTACATTCAATTTTTTCGCAACCAATGTACAAGCCATTGTGCTGGTTACGTCGCCCACCACCAAAACCCAATCGGTTGGATATTCCAATAACTCTTTTTCGAAAGCAATCAATATAGCAGCCGTTTGCTCGGCTTTTGAGCCGCCGCCGCATTCTAAATTTCGATGCGGCTCAGGAATTTCCAATTGTTCGAAGAAACTACCCGACATGGCTTTGTCGTAATGCTGCCCGGTATGAATCAAACGAAAATGAATATCAGTTCCGTTATTTTGTTTTTTCTGAATTGCTCGAATTATAGGAGCAATTTTCATGAAGTTAGGCCTTGCGCCTGCGACAATGGTAATTTTCATTTTAATAAATTCAATAAATATTCTCCGTAACCGCTTTTCACAAGTGGCTTTGCTAAATCAATCAATTGCTCTTTCGAAATGTACCCCATCCGATAAGCAATTTCCTCAATACACGAAATCTTTTGTCCTTGACGTTCTTCCATGACCTGAACAAACTGACCTGCTTGCATCAAAGATGCAAATGTCCCGGTATCTAACCAAGCCGTTCCTCTGTTGAAAATGCTTACGGTTAATTGTCCACGGTTCAAGTATTCTTGATTCACATCGGTAATCTCGTACTCGCCTCGTGCAGAAGGCTTGAGGTTATTCGCAATTTCCACCACTGAATTGTCGTAGAAGTACAATCCCGGAACAGCGTAATTGCTTTTCGGTTGCGATGGTTTTTCTTCAATGGAAATTACTTTGCCTTCCGAATCGAATTCCACTACACCGTAACGTTCGGGATCGTTCACGTGATAGGCAAATACTTTTCCTCCCTCTACAGCTGTGCTAGCCTGAAGCAATTGGCTTAAGCCGCTTGCGTAAAAAATATTGTCGCCCAATATTAAAGCAACTTTTTCCTTTCCAATGAATTCTTCTCCAATCACAAAAGCTTGCGCGAGTCCATTAGGTTCGGGTTGTTCGGCGTATTCGAATGAGCAGCCGAGTTGAGAACCGTCACCTAATAATTTGCGGAATCCCGGTAAATCATGCGGAGTAGAAATGATCAATATCTCACGAATCCCCGCTAACATCAGTACCGAAAGCGGATAGTAAATCATAGGCTTGTCGTACACCGGCATGAGCTGCTTGCTAACAGCCAAGGTTAACGGATGCAACCGTGTTCCTGAACCACCAGCGAGAATTATTCCTTTCATGGCTTAGCGATTAACGTATTGATTGTTGAAATATGTTTGGTAGGCGCCACTGGTAACGTTGTTCAACCACTCGGTGTTGTTCAAATACCAATCGACTGTTTTTTCAATGCCCTCTTCGAATTGCAACGAAGGTTTCCAACCCAATTCATTCATAATTTTGGTTGAATCAATGGCATAACGCAAATCGTGTCCCGCTCGATCGGTGACAAACTGAATGAGCTTCTCTGACTCACCTTCAGCGCGATTTAATTTACCGTCTAAAATCTTACACAGCAACTTCACCACATCAATGTTTTTCCATTCGTTGAATCCGCCTATGTTGTAGGTATCTCCAATTTTCCCTTCGTGAAAAACTTTGTCAATGGCTTTTGCATGATCTTCCACGAACAACCAATCTCGCACATTCTCCCCTTTACCGTAAACGGGGAGTGGTTTGTTGTGAATGATGTTGTGAATGATGAGTGGAATTAGTTTTTCTGGAAAATGATTCGGACCGTAGTTGTTCGAGCAATTGCTAATGACAATGGGAAGACCGTAGGTGTTTCCATACGCGCGAACGAAATGATCGGAAGCCGCTTTGGAAGCCGAATAGGGCGAACGCGGATCGTATGAAGTTTCTTCGGTGAAGAAGTCCTCCGGATTGTGCAACTCACCGTACACTTCATCGGTAGAAACATGGTAAAAACGTTTCCCTTCGAAGTTGTTTTTCCAATGTGCAACGGCGGCATTCAACAACGTAACCGTACCCACCACATTCGTTTGAACAAACTCCATAGGGTTAGTAATACTGCGATCTACGTGCGACTCTGCCGCCAAATGAATAACACCGTCGAAATTGTATTTCTCGAATAACGATTGCACAAAATCGGCATCGGCAATATCTCCTTTCTCAAATGCATAATTGGGAAGATGCTCCACATCTTTCAAATTCTCTAAGTTCCCAGCGTAAGTAAGTTTATCGAGGTTTACGACTTTCACATCGGTATGCGTCATCAAAAAATGTCGGACGACGTGCGAACCGATAAATCCGGCTCCGCCGGTGATGAGAATAGAATTAGTGGCCAACATTTGTGGCCACTAAATTATGATAAATAATTGGAAAAATTTAGATAAAGAACTTATCCAATGCCGCAAAAATTCTCTCGAAATCTGCATCTGTTAGATTCGAACCGCTAGGAAGGCATAATCCGTTTTCGAATAAATCCTCGGCCACTTTTTCGCCGTAATACAATTCGTTTTGAAATATGGGTTGCATGTGCATGGGTTTCCAAAGTGGTCGCGACTCAATATTCTCTGCATCCAATGCCAACCGAACGTCCTCGCGCGTATATCCGACAACGGTTGGGTCTATTGACAAACAGGTTAACCACCGGTTTGAAAAACTTCCGTATTTCTCTGGTTGGAATTCAAGACCTTCAACTTTACCATATCTTCTGAAATATCGATTGTAGTTTTCACGACGCTGCCTTACTCTTTCTTCTAACACCTTCATTTGCCCTCGACCAATGCCTGCTACGACATTACTCATTCGGTAATTGTATCCAATGTGCGAGTGTTCGTAATGTGGAGCATCATCTTTTGCCTGTGTTGCCAAAAAACGCGTGTGTGAAATCTTATCGACGTCATTACTCACTAGCGCCCCACCTCCACTGGTCGTAATTAACTTATTCCCATTGAAACTTAAAACACCCATCTCTCCGAAAGTCCCACACTTTTTCCCGTTGAATGTGCTACCAATAGCTTCAGCAGCATCTTCCAAAATGGGAATCCCATATTTTTCAGAAATGGCTGACAATTCTTGCACCTTTGCCGGCATTCCGTAGAGATGAACGGGGATAATGGCTTTTAACTTTTCCTTTGGAATTTCCCGGCTCAATAAATCGGTAATAGCAACTTCAAGAGCAACGGGACAT
>JBILOU010000116.1:0-4100 GCA_044374295.1 Flavobacteriales bacterium
AATGCCATCTTGAGTGTAATCTAGAATGAAGTAGGTGTTCTGATTTAAAATATCTGCTACTGCAACTCGTAATTCATACTTCTCTTTGAAGTTCTTGGTAAATGTTAAATCAACTTGGTGACGTGGCATTTGGTATACATCAGGACGTTCGATAGCACCTGAAGATTCGCGGCTACCCACAATGTAAATACGAGGGCCTATGATGTTGTACAATACCGCGATATTGTAATCAGCACTGTCGTTAGTATAGTAATAGCCGAAGTTTACACTGTAAGGAGATTGACCAAACATAGGTCTGCTAGCTCCCTGAGAGATTATCGAAGGATCGAACTGAACTTCGCTTTTTATGTAGGCGGCATTTAACAGAACATTACTCTTATTTAATACATTGTTTTTAGGGAACCAGTCAACCAAATTTTTTCTAATTTCAACTTCTGCACCTGTGCTGTAAGCAGAGAGGGCATTGGTAAATGAGAAGGCAGGATTGGTTTGTAGAAGCAAATAGTTTTCAATTGGATTTGAGAAGTCTTTGTAGAACACACCAAATGATACAATTTCGTCATAACTAGGATAGTATTCATAACGTAGGTCGTAATTTTTAATTTGTGGTGTTTGCAAATTCGGGTTACCATCAATAGTAGCGAATGCATTGAAGTCGAAATAAGACAATGGCGCTATTTCACGGAATTCAGGGCGATTCAACGTTTTTGAATAAGCCGCACGAAGTAGGTTGTTATCGTCTATTTTGTAAGTGAAGTTAACAGAAGGTAAAATACTTACAATGGGAGTATTCACCTCAATCAATCCTTCTGGATTTTCAGGGGAGATTAACTCGAGCGATTGTGAGTTCAACGATTGAGTGTTGTTTTCAATACGCACACCTCCAATGATTTCAATGTGTTTTTTCACAGGAATGCTTGCCATTGCATAGTAAGAAAGGTTTTTGTTTCGGGCGGTATAGCTAAAGTCTGGCTTAGTATCTTCGTTTAGTACAAGACCGTTTGAGCCTGAGTTGAAATTCACTTCAGCAAACAATTCTTCAAGCGACAATTGCTCCAAACCAATTGGATTCGGCGCGTAAAAACCTAAGTTACGTACATTGTAACTTCTGTCTTTGAAGTCATAAAAGACACCTGCTTTAAAAGTAGGTTTAAATTCAGGTATGAAAGTAATTTTAGGTGTGAATGATAGGTTAGCCGTTGCTGTTAATATACTTTCTCTTAAGTCAGAATAAATTCGCCCGAAAAAGAACGGAGTGATACCTGCTGAAGGGATGATATTGGTGTATGCAAATTCTGAATTTGGCTCTCTTCCTTGTCTGTATCTTCTTGTATCCGGATCATCTTTATCTGTTAGCGAATACCCAACGCTCCAATCGGCTTTCAGACTTTTCGATAAAGTATGAATCCCGTTTAATTGGGAAGAGTATAATGATTTATACGAATTCGCTAGTGTATAGTCTTTAATGTCAGAGTTAATGTCATCTAAGTATCCTTCGCGATAGTTGTAGGAGATATTCCCTTGGTGATTGTATAAATTGCGAAAGAAAATACTGTGCTTACTTCCCATGCGGATAGCGTAGTTGGCCATGACACCTAAACGTGCGCTGTGCAAATAATTTTTCTCATTGAAATCGAAGGACGGTAATTCTAACAAACTAGGCTTTGCAACTAAACGCGTTCCTTCGGATAATTGACGTGTGTCTGAGTACATGATGGCATAAAGAGATCCGAAAGTAACACTGTCGCTAAGTTCTTTCCTTCTGCCAATTGAAAGGTTTAAACGCTTGTCTAATGGAGCAATTCCTTCATTAGCAATCCAGTTGTTATTGAATTTCGAACCCAAAGCTAACCTTTGGGCTTCACTCAAAGTCTGAATGTCAGAGGCGGGTGCACTTTCAGGAAGAGAATAAGTTCCATCGTCGTATCCCAAAGCTGAGTATTTGCCACTTTTTTGCTCGTAAAACGGGTTGAACGTTGTTTGTGATCTTACAGAGTTTGAATAGTTGATGTGGATGAAATTCTTATCCGGGATGGTCTTGGAGAAGATTTTGAAAACACCACCGGCAAATTCACCCGGAAGATCTGGAGATGCAGTTTTCGCAACAATAATGCGATCGATTACAGAACTAGGGAAAATGTCGAACGCGAATGCTTTCATATCCGCTTCAGAGCTCGGCATGGAAGATTCATTGAAAAGAACGTAATTGTATCGTTCAGATAAACCACGCACAACAGCAAATCGTCCCTCACTGATGTTTACTCCTGGCAATCTTTTTACAGACTCGGCCGCGTTAACGTCTGGACTTTTCTTGATTTGTTCCGAAGAAATACCAACGGCAATTACATCGAGTCCTTTCATTTCCGATAATACAGCGGCCTCATTTCCGGTAACGCGTTCAGCAATAATTTCAAATCCACCAAGTTTGAAGGCGTCTGATTTCATGTTGATTGTACCTAGGTCTGTTTTGCCTCCGGTTTTAACTTGTACATTGTTAAACTTTTTTGAGGTAAATCCAAAAATAGTAATCGTTACTGAGTGGATTCCGGCAGGAACTCCTTGAATATAGAACTTTCCGTCGAAATCGGTTTGTGCGCCAAACCCTGCTGAACCGTCGTCAATAACAACTAAGGCTCCGTAAATTGGTTTGTTTTCGGTCGAATCCATTACTGTTCCGAAAATTGCATCCTGTGCATGCGTAACTTGTCCCAAGAGAAATATGGTAGACAATAACAAAAGATGTTTTAAGCTCATATAACGTTTATTATTTGCCGCGTAAAATTAGAATATCATTGCAATGAAGAGGTAGTTTAAGCATTAAGTATATGTTATAATTTCAGATCACATAGGCTTAACATTAAATTCACACTGAGGTCATAATACCGTGTTGTTCTTGTTTATTTTATGAAATTCTTATGATGTTTAGACATCGCTCAACGAACCACTTGGAGGTCTAATTTTGTCAAAAAAAAATATGAAATTGAAAAAGCTCATTCTACTCTCGTTAATCGTTTTGTTGGTCGTACCTTCTTATTCGCAAGAGATCTTGCAATTCACGAAATACACGATTTCAAACTCCTCATTATTATCAAATAACATTACTTCAATTGAAGTAATGCAGAATGGTGATGTTTGGATGGGTCATGATGTTGGAATAAATGTACTATCAAATGGTTTATGGTCTTCATTCAATTCGTTCAATTCATCAATTCCAAATGATATGGTAAACGACATAGAACGAGTATCGGACACTAACATTTGGATAGCCACAGATGAAGGTATTGCGAATTACAATGGCGCAGAATGGATTTCTTACTCAAATGCAAACACGAACAATTTTCCAACAGGTCGAATATTGAAATTAGTTGAGGTTAGCGGAAATGTTTATTTTGTTGTGGAAGGTGTAGGTCTATTCAAAATGAGTAGTGGTGAAATTTTCCCAATTAATAATGTAAACTCGACTGTGGCTGGGTCTAATATATTAGACTTAGAAGAAGGAATGCAAAATGAACTCTTGGTCTTGGAACCAAACTCGCTAAGTAAACTAGCTAATTCAACCTGGAGTAATTACAATGCGACAACAAACGATGGTTTTAATTTGAATTTACAAGGAATTTCGGTTAATCAGAACAACGGAGATATATTCATAACAGCCGCTTCAGGAAAGATGATTAAGTACAGTTCAGATTTATTCGCGATTATCTCTGTTCAAGGTTTGGGAAGTAATTCTGTTATTCAAGATGTTTTTTATGAATCTGTTAATTTACAGTATTTTGTGGCTACTAACGAGGGGCTACTTGTTGGTTCTATTTCAGGTAACCAATTCACGACTGTTAATCAGTTTCAACCTTCGAATTCAACTATTCCCTCCATATTTCTTTCAGAGATAGTGAGCAACAGTTTGAATAGCTTTTGGTTAGCTTCTTCAGGTGGAATTGCATCTTTTTGTAACGCAGTTACACCATCAATTACAAGTGCTTCAACCTTGTTGTGCGGCACAGGGGCCAATATTCAATTATCTGCGAATACAATTCCGGATTACACATATTCATGGAGAAAGAATGGAGCTTCTATATCGGGTGCTGTATCTACCACGTATA
>JBILOU010000117.1:0-4053 GCA_044374295.1 Flavobacteriales bacterium
TTGGGAGAAAATTAAGACTTTCCCGAAGTTGCGCTTATCTTAGACACCTCAATAAATAGCATTTAAAATGAAGAGATTATTCATTGCTGCATTTGCCCTTTTCATCGGATTAGCCGCAACAGCTCAAGAAAAGAAAAACCTAACATTAGACGAATCTGTCCTTGGTCAATTCAGACAATTCTATCCAGAACAATTGCAGTTGCAATGGATACCCGGTACCGATCGCTACTCTCAAATAAAAAACGACACACTATACAGCCAAGCGGCTGCGGGGAATTCGAAGCCTTTCGTTGAACTTAGTCTTGCTCAAGTAAACAAAACTTTTCTTGAAATTGGTGTGGAGAAGGCTGCATCTATGCCTCGTTGGGAGTGGATTTCCGCTAACGAACTGCGCGCAACTGCAACAGCTTCGTCTGTAAAAAACACGACTGTTGAAGTTACTTTCAATCTTAAAAGCAAAATGGCAACTGTTGTGAATGCCTACAACGCCGATGCGGAAAACGTAGACTTTCACAACAAAGGAAATGTAGCCTTCACCAAAGGAAACAACCTCTTCGTGAAGAGCGGTGCTGAAGAAAAACAAGTGACGTTTAATGTGGAAGGAATTGTAAGCGGACAGAGCATTTCCCGCAACGAATACGGCATTGCAAAAGGAACGTTTTGGTCGAAGGAAGGAAGCCGCTTGGCCTTCTATCAGAAAGACGAAAGCAACGTAACGCTATACCCACTTATCAATTACAACACGACTCCTGCTAGCGTAAACAATATTCGCTATCCAATGGCCGGAGATTCAAGCGAAAGAGTAAGTATTGGTGTATATGATGTAAAATCAGGAAAAACCATTTTCCTTCAATTAAACAATGGTATTCTAAACGACACTTACTACGCGACCAACTTGTCTTGGAGTCCCGATGAAAACTTCATTTTAATTGCTGAAATGAATCGCGCTACAACTACCTGCAGCTTGAATGTATACAGTGCCTTAACCGGAGAATTCATTCGCACCGTATTTACTGAAACCGATTCACGTTGGGTTGAACCCGATCAAGCGCCTTACTTCTTATCGAGCACAACATTTTTGTGGTACACGTGGAAGAACGGTTTCCACAATTATTATCTGTATGATTTAACTGGAAATTTAACTGCGCAGACTAATGCGAATTTCGAATTGCTTTCGATATTGGGCGTTAGCGATGATAAGAAAACCATCTTCTTCGAAGGAACGGGAACAAACGCAACAGAACGTCACCTTTATTCTGCTCCCACTTCAACCTTGAAATTAACAGCGCTTACAAACGAAGCAGGAACGCACGCTTGCAAGGTTTCTTCAACTGGAAAATTCTTCATCGATCAATTCAACTCACTCACCGTTCCGAATCGTGTATCGATTGTTCCTTGCGGAAAAGGATTGCCGAATGTTCTTTTGAAGTCAGAAGATAAGTTGAAGAACTACAACATTGGAACAACTGAAATCTTCACCATCAATGCAAATAATGGAACTCCCTTGTATTGCCGTTTGATTAAGCCATCGAACTTCAATCCTGAAAAACAATATCCAGTAGTGGTTTATGTTTACAACGGTCCGCATGTTCAGTTAATCACCAATTCCTATTTGGGTGGAAGCTCATTGTGGATGAACTATTTGGCAGAGCAAGGATATTTGGTGTTCACCGTTGACGGACAAGGATCGGCGCATCGCGGTAAAGAATTCGAACAGGTAATTCACCGTCAATTGGGAACGCAAGAAATGGCCGACCAATTAGCGGGTGTGGAATGGTTGAAGAAACAGTCCTATGTAAATCCTGCGCGCATGGCGGTTCACGGATGGAGCTTCGGCGGATTCATGACTACCTCGCTTATGCTTCGCGCTCCAGGCACATTCAAAGTAGGTGTTGCAGGCGGACCGGTTATCGACTGGCGCTTGTATGAGGTTATGTACACAGAGCGTTACATGGACACTCCGCAAGAAAACACTGAAGGGTTCGACACCAACAACTGCACAAAACAAGTAGATAAACTTCAAGGGAAATTGTTAATGATTCACGGAGCAGACGACAACGTGGTGGTTCTTCAACACAACATGCGCTTCTTGAAGGCATGTGTGGACAAGAAAGTTCCGGTAGACTTTTTCGTTTATCCTGGACACGAGCATAACGTTCGTGGAAAAGACCGTGTACATCTCATGAATAAAATCATCACTTACATCACCGATAATCTATAATTTCGGCTCCACTTATGAAAAACACATCACTTACTGAAAAGCACATTGCGCTTGGAGCGAAAATGGTTCCATTCGCAGGTTACAATATGCCCGTTCAATACGCGGGATTAATTCAAGAGCATCATTGCGTTAGAAATGCAGTAGGTGTATTCGACGTTAGCCACATGGGCGAGTTTTGGATCAGCGGTCCAAAGGCATTCGATCTTATTCAATACGCAACTTCAAACGATGTTTCGAAACTGTTCGACGGAAAAGTTCAGTACAGCTGCATGCCAAATGCAACCGGTGGAATTGTAGACGATCTTTTGGTTTACCGTGTGAACGAAGAAATGTATTTGTTGGTGGTGAACGCTTCGAACATTGACAAAGATTGGAATCACCTTTCTGAGTTGAACAAAGAGTTCGGAGCAATCATGGTGAACAAGTCTGAAGAGACTTCTTTGCTTGCTGTTCAAGGACCGAAGGCTGCTGAAGCACTTCAGTCATTAACAGATATGACGCTTAGCGAAATGGAATACTACACCTTCAAAATAGGCACGTTCGCTGGCGTTGAAAATGTAGTTGTTTCAACAACTGGATATACCGGTGCGGGTGGATTCGAGATTTATTTCCCGAATGAAAACGCAAACGAAATGTGGGACAAAATCTTTGCTGCAGGTGCGCCACAAGGCATTGAGCCTATTGGTCTGGGTGCAAGAGATACCCTTCGTTTAGAAATGGGATTCTGCCTATACGGAAACGACATCAACGACACGACTTCTCCTTTGGAAGCAGGTTTGGGTTGGATCACAAAGTTCAGCGCTCCGTTTTTAAATTCTGAAAACTTAAAAGCTCAAAAAGAAGCAGGAGTGACTCGCAAGCTTGTTGCATTCGAAATGATCGACAGAGGTATTCCTCGTCACGATTATGAAATTGGCGATGCAAACGGGAATGTTGTGGGTGTTGTTACCAGCGGAACACAGAGTCCGAGCTTGGAAAAAGCAATCGGATTGGGTTACGTGCCAACAACTATGACAGCACTCGGAACAGAGATTTTCATTTTAATTCGTGGAAAAGCGTTGAAGGCTGTGGTAGTTTCTCTTCCCTTCTTCAAGAAATAATTTCGATTTCGATTTATATTGAAATAGAAACGCCCTCCGAAGAGGGCGTTTTTTCTTTGTGTATAATTGGAATTACAATCCCAATTTAGCTTTCAATTCATCCTTTGAAAGGAATCCCACATTGGAGAATTTAATTTCATTGTTGGAATAATACTTTAAAGTTGGAAGAGCGTCTACACCAAGCTCTGCTGCAATGTTTGGATTCTGATCTACATCTATGGTTACAATTTTCAATGAAGGATTTTCCTTCGCTAATTCTTCCAATGAAGGCTTCATCTTTCTGCAAGGTGCACACCACTCTGCTGAAAAGTCGACCAGTACATTTCCACCCGAAATTAAATTCTTGTATTCGTCAGAGCTCATTCCGCCATTAGTACTCACCTTTCCAGAAACAACAGGAAGTCCTGCCGATTTCCATTTCAATATTCCACCTTGTAGTTCATAGACTTCTTTGAAACCTTGCTTGCGCATAGCAGCAGCCGCGCTTGAACTTCTTCCACCACTAAGGCAATACACGAACACAGGGGCGTTCTTGTCAATGGCATCTATTCTGCGTTGAAAATCGTTTCCATTCCAATTGGCCAGAAGAGCACCTTCAATGTATTCTTTTGCGAATTCCTCTTCCGAACGAACATCGAGGAGAACCGCATTGGGCGTGGATTTCAACTTTTCTGAAAACGTCTTTGCATCGAGTACAGGGCTACCGCCGTTCGAGGTGCAAGCGCTGAAAAA
>JBILOU010000057.1:0-13370 GCA_044374295.1 Flavobacteriales bacterium
CGCTCTTTCTAACTTATCGGATAAATTTTCAAACATGGTATTCTGCGAATGAGGATGCAAAGTTAATCTTAAAGTTCGGACGCACTTATATTTGTGGAAATATGTTGAAATGAAAAAGTTAATTTTCATTCTGTTAGCCGTTGTTCAGGTTGTTGTGTTGAATGCGCAGGTTCGTTACAGAGTAACTACGGTGGAGCAGCGAATTCAAACCACGGATTATTGGGTTTCTGTTCAGAAGATGAATACGTTCATTACCACCAACAACATTATGGTTTCTCGTCAGAACGAATCTCCATTAAGATATACGGTTAATTTCAGCATTGAGCCTAAATTGTATGCAGCGTACAAAGAGGTGGTGAAGGACATGGGGTTGTTCACAGAGAATAACTTGAACACAACAGACAACACCGCTCGTGTTGAGGAGTTGAAGGGAAACATTAAGTACTACCAAGATCAGATTGCGCTTCAAAATTCATTGATGGAAAAGATGGACGCGCAGACCGATCAGTACAAGAGTATGTGGAGAGAATTGAAGAATTGGGAGACGAACATTCGCACGGCACAAACCGATTTGAATAATTTAACGAACACGGAGTATTACTACGTGGTTGATTTAGAGATTGAAGACGAGACGTACACGCCACAGACAAGTTCAGTTCAATGGATAAACATGCCAGGCGTTGAATATTCATATTTTCAAATTGAAGAACCGCACGATACGTTGAGCAGTCCGTATTACCAAGGTGTGTTTTTGAAATACGTGTTCACCAAAGGAAAGTCCTTCGCAACGTTAGGAGCATACAAGACCACCAATAAATTAGATCCAGACACAATGCACTATTCAGAAATGTTTGTATTCGGTTTTGGACAAGATTTTTACTCAAGACATTTGGGAAGAGGTTCGAAGAAATTCTTCAACCTATACAGTGGTTATGCCATAGGAGGAATGTTGGCATCCAATGATAAGCGCAAAGAGACTTTTGGCTATTTAGCCCCGGCTGTCGGTTTGGAGATATTCAAGAATAAATATGTTTTAATTGATTCGAAGGTGAATTACATGGTACCCTTCAAGAACACCCGCAACATGCGTGGACTTGCATTCAACGTGTCGTTCAATTTTGTATTCTAAAGGAAGGTAGTCGCAGACATTCGCCGAAGGCATTCGTTCAAAGAACATTCTTGCGACGCAAATTTTTCCCCTTTCTTCCCTTTTCTTAACTTCTCTTAACTTCTCTTAACTTCTCTTAACTTCTCTTCTCTTACCTTTTTTAGAATTATCTAAAAAGCACAATATGCCCCGAAAATGCGTGCGGCAATTCAATCAAATCCTTCATGGTGACTTGGTAATTGTAGACACCGTTCGCCGCGAAATATTCACCGTCTAGTACATTGCCAGTCCAGGCTTCATTCGGATTGTTGGTTTGGAAAATGATCTGTCCCCAGCGGTCGTAAATTTTTAAATTGTAACTTGTTGTACCTGTAGATTCAGGAATCCAAACATCGTTGATTCCATCGCCATTCGGAGAGAAGCTATTCGGAGCGTAGAATAGAAATCCGCTTACGATAACTTCTCCTGTTACTTGATCAATGCATCCGTACTCGTTGGTGACCGTTTGCGTAATGGTTTGAATTCCGGCTTCTGACCAGTCGTAAGGGAAATTGCAATCGCTGCTGGAACCGCCGTCTGACATAGAATAGATGCAATCTATTCCTCCGGTAGACAAATCTGTAACGGTAGTATTCGGACTTAAAATATCTACGGTTTGCGGAACGATAGAGAATCCGGCATTGGGCAGCGGATAGACGACTATCGCGTCGTTCAAACTTTGATAAAGCGTATCAATGCACCCCGTGACGGTGTATACCATGAGCGACACATCATAGGTTCCGGGGGTGTTGTAAATATGTAAATTTTCGGGTTGAAAACTACTGGTTCCATCTCCGAAATTCCATTCGTAAAACAATTGGGTGTTGCCTTGCGCAACGGCGTTGAAGGTCCCGAAGACAGGAGGACATCCGGCCGCTGGAAAAATGGAAGGGTCAAGTGTTGGATCAGCTGGCACCCAAACATCATCGATGTAGGATTCCGTGCATCCGTTATCGGTTATGGTTAGTGTTACTGTATATGTTCCTTCTTGGTTGTACTGAATGTTTTGCGGATTCGCGTTGGTTGAATTGGGGATTTCCGGGCTTCCAAAATCCCACAAGTAAGTTGCGAAATTGGTGTTCGCACCGACGGCTTGAAAATCGAAGCTGTTGGTGGAAAGGCACTGTGTATTTTGCGCAGGGAACGAAGGGATTAAATTACCTTGAATCTCAATTGTGTTCGTTGTGGTGTCGGGACAATTAAATTCAGAATAGGCGACGAGTTGAATGGTATAACTTCCTGTATCGGGAAAAGAAAATTGTGGTTCGAAGTCGTCTGAATAATCGCCGTTGAAGACCGTGTTGAATTCCCACCAGTAATCTGTCGCATTCAATGAAGAGTTTTCGAAGACGTAGGTGAGTCCATCGCAAAAGGTTGTTTGATTCGGAATAACAGCGACAGGATCGGGCGGATTCACAATGGTAATTGTGGTGTCCTGCGAACAACCGTTACTAGCTGTTGCAGTAAGCGTTATGGAATGAACGGCTTCATTCGAATCGAAAATAATTCCTTGCGGATGAACCACGTCAGAGCTAGAGGGGATAGAGTTCGAACCGAAATTCCAAAGGAGCGTTCCATTATTTGCAACGAATGTCGCTGACCCTAGGAAATTATAAGTGTCGAACTGATTCACACAGGCGTATTCTTCAACATTGATTATGGGGTCAATTTCGGGAAAAACAGTGTACTCAACAGTTGATGTGTCTGAGCAAGACCAACCCGGATTTGCGACAAGTGTTATGGTATAAGTGCCGGCATTGGGATAGGTAAATGTTGGATTTTCTTCTGTACTGATATCTGTGTCTTCAAAGGGAACTCCGAAGTCCCAAGCCCAGAATGATGAATTTACACTTTGATTTATCAGATTAACTTCAAGTCCGTTGCAAAATGACGTCTGCGCAGGAATACTTGCAACAATAGACTGATTACACAATGTAACGTTAAATTGAAATGTTCTGCGCGTAGTTGAAATGTAAACGCCATTTCGGTATTCCTCAGCGCAGACGGTAATGGTGTATTGTCCAACTTGCGTCGCTGTTCCGCTGATTAATCCGGTAGTTGGATTAATGCCCATCGCAGGGCTGCTCGTTATCGGATAAGAAGGAGAGAACCCGGGACCGTATGTCAAATTTGGATACGGAGGATCTTCCGGCGGAGTGGGCATTGGATTGAATTGGTCTGCGAACAAATAGGGCGCACAAAACGAATAAACGATTACATCACCATCGGGGTCCACTGCCGAATGATCGAAGGTGAATGAAGCATCTTTGCACAAGGCCGGGGGCGGGAAGTTTGTAAAACGCGGACTTGAATTATAACCAACAGGTAGTTCAGAGGTTCCAGGTACGTGCGCCACGTAAGAAACACCTTGAGACTGAGGTGAAGTTAGGTTGTCAATACTTGGCTGAAAGCAGCAGCGCTGATGAACAATGTTGTATCCACCCGGCGTAGGAGGAAGATTCACACTTCCGGTATAGATGGCCTGTTCAACACAAATATCAGGAGGTAAAACAAAGCAAGGATTATTCAACGTTACCGGTATAGTCGAAACATTGGTGCTGATTAAGTTTATTGAAAGATCGGTAAAGAGATTGTTGTTGCTCGTGAAAATTCCAATAGAAACGGCGTCGTCGAAGTCAGTTCCGTTTACATTACCAGGTCCGCAATCTCGGAAGATCTTAAGCGTGACCGTGTAGTTATTTCCTGAGGTGTGGGTGTAATAAATCTCACCGCCAATTAAATGAGAAGCATTCGATGAAAAAGAAAGTGCAATCAACGCAAACAAAAGCACAAACCGAAAGGGTTTGCTCATGGGAGAGTATTTGATTTTTTGTTTCATTTGAAGCGCGAACGAATATAAAACCCTTTTAACCACGAAAAGGTTGTCTTCCGTGCTAAAAAGAATTAATAATCTCAATCCTGTCCTAAATTTGACTTTATGGAACACTTGTCACATGTAAATGAAAAGGGAAATGCGGCCATGGTCGACGTATCTGAAAAACGCGAGACGCTGCGTCAAGCCACAGCGGTTGCGGAAATTATCTTTCCGGAAAACTTGAATCAATTGTTTCAAAATAACGAATACCAGTCGCCCAAAGGACCAGTGTTCCAAACCGCTCGCATTGCGGGTATTCAAGGAGTCAAGCAGACCTCAAGTTTAATTCCTTTGTGTCATCCGCTTGCCATTACGGGTATTGATGTGCAAATTGAAAAGACAGAGAAAGGTGCCCACATTCAATGTACCGTGAAAACGTTCGGTAAGACAGGGGTTGAAATGGAAGCGCTTACGGGTGCATCTGTTGCGGCGCTGACGATATACGACATGTGCAAGGCTATGAGTTTCGATATGGAAATAGGCGGCATTAAGCTTATGGAAAAGTCGGGTGGGAAATCGACATACAGCGCTTGGCAATGAATCTTCAATCTAAATCGAAATGGCACTCGCGCGAGTTGGCGCTGTACGGCACCACTTGCGAAGAAATTAAAAAGTGGGTGAGTTATTTTCAGTTGGAAGTGAATCAGCGTTTGGCTTATGTAGATGCTTCTCATGCTGAAGGAAATTCAGATTCTTCTCTCGGGATAACCGCACACGAAAATCATTTTGTTCTTCAGGAAGAAACAGGACTCGACCAAACTGTCCTTCAGGAATTCGACGGGGCGTTAGTCAACGGCAATCACCATGCGGCTTCCAACCAAATCATTTTTGTTAATTTTGAAAAAGAAAAGAGTTTAGTCAAGCGAAGTGCAGAACTGACCAACGTGTTAGCCGTTGTCCTTCCGGAAGGAATGACAGAGGTTCCTGCGTTTGTTCAACCCTTCCTTCAACCCGAAACTAAAATTTTTATGTTGAAGGACGAAGTGCTTGAATTCGTTTCAACTTTCTTTGCAGTGGCGCCTCTAAAAGCCCTGGTTTTATTGGGAGGAAAAAGCAGCCGCATGGGCGAAGAGAAGGGGCTCATTCAATATCATGAAAGAACGCAAGCCGAGCATTTGATTGTGTTGTTGGAAGAAATAGGGTTGGAGGTTTTTCTTTCCGTTCGGGAAGAACAGAAAGAGAATTATGCGTTCTTGAATAAACCATTTATTGCGGATCAACTTCAAGGTGCAGGTCCACTTGGAGGAATCGCTTCCGCCATGCGAACATTTCCACAAGCCGCATTCTTAGTTGTGGCATGTGACCTTCCGAATTTGCAAAAAGAACAACTTGAATTTTTGTTGAAGAATAGAAATGCGAAGGCGTTCGCTACGTGCTATGAATCGCCACTAGACGGAGGTCCAGAGCCGTTGTGTTCCATCTACGAACCGAAATCTTTTTCGGCCTTGATGAAGGTTTGGGTAAGCGGAAAGAGTTGTCCGCGTAAGATGCTTTTCAATCGATCCGTTGAAATTCTTCCTGTTAAAGATTCGAAATTTTTAGTCAACGCGAATACGCCAGAGGAGCGCATTCAACTTCAAGAAAAAAAGTAAAAGACCGTGAGCGTAAGCCGGGTTCTGTTCATGTGTTGCCACATGTTTCATCATTTATCTATGCGATCTACCCTCCGAGATTGAGCGAGCAACTCTTCAGTTGGAACGAATCCAACGGCCCCGGTTTATTTGATCTTACAGCCCGCAAGGTTTTCCTAGCTCGCCTTGTTACCAAGAACGACGGTGGTCTCTTACACCTCCTTTTCACCCTTACCACTATTGCTAGTGGCGGTTTAATTTCTGCAGCACTGTCTGTCCATTAAACTTGCGTTTAACGTCCCCCGCTTTTCACAGGGTGCGGCGCTCTGCGCAGCCCGGACTTTCCTCTAGTTTTTCAACTAGCGATGAATCCTCTTCGGTCTTTGCTACAAAGGTAGTACATTAGCTTTTGATTTTTTCAGTTAGAAGATTGAACCGCGCTCATGATAAAAAGATTATTCAAATTAGCACATCCGAAGTTTCAGAAATTGATTTTGGAATACCCAGTTTCTTTTGAACCTCGCTATGGTCATGGTCAAGAGGCTCATCCGCAATTGCTTTCCATTATTGAAAACAGAAAAGAAGAGTACGATAATTGGCTGCACGCAGCATTGAAATACACGCAAAATTTTCAATCAATAAAAAACAATAGAGACAAGCCTTCTGCACAAGAGCCTTTTTGGAACAACTTGTTTTTGCCTGGCCTCGATATGGTAATGTTGTACACAGCCATCTCAGAACTGCAGCCGAAACGTTATGTTGAAATAGGATCGGGTAATTCGACCAAGGTTGCGCACAAAGCTATTACAGAGCAAGGATTAAAGACGGAGATTATTTCTATTGATCCGATGCCTCGCGCAGAGATAGATGCGCTGGCGAATACGATTATTCGTTCACCGTTTGAAGATTCTAATTTCGATTTTTTAGAAGACTTGGAAGAGAACGATATTTTGTTTGTAGACAACTCGCACCGCGTATTCCCTAATTCAGATGCTACGGTGTTTTTCTTGGAAGTTCTTCCAAGATTGAAGAAGGGAGTGGTGGTTCAAATACACGATGTGTATTTGCCTTTCGACTATCCGCAGTTTATGTGCGATCGATTTTATTCAGAGCAATACATGTTGGCAGCTTTTCTTTTGGCGAATAGCGAAAAGTATGCGCCAATGATTCCAAATTATTATCTTTCAGAAAACAAACAATTGAGTCAAATAATAGAGCCAATTTGGAACGCCATTCCACATGTAGTGGAGAAACACGGCGGTTCTTTTTGGTTGAAAATTGAAAAGTAACATGACAGAAACTGCACTCTCCCGCAAAAAGATTCAGAACGGATGGGCCATGTACGATTGGGCCAATTCGGTTTACAACTTGGTTATTGGATCTACGATTTTTCCAATTTTTTACGATGTGATGACCTCCGTGAAAAATTCGGAAGGAGTTGTGACTTCAACCAAAGTGAAGGTGTTCGGATCAACTTTGGAGAATACAGAGTTGATTAGTTATGCAACTGCATTTGGTTTGACAATTGTGTGCTTGGTTTTGCCAATTCTTTCTGGTGTGGCGGATTATTATGGAAAGAAGAAGTTCTTCCTGAAGTTCTTTTGTTACCTGGGGTCTCTTTCCTGTATGAGTCTTTATTTTTTCGATACTGCAAACATGGAGTTGAGCATCCTGAGTGTAATCCTTGCATGTATTGGTTTCTGGGGAAGTTATGCCTTTAGCAATAGTTTTTTACCAATAGTTGCGACAGAGGATGAGCAAGATAAACTCAGCGCAAAAGGATTTTCACTGGGATACTTGGGCAGTATGATTTTACTTATTTGTGCCTTGGTCGCTGTTATGGTTATTGCGAAGAGCGGACCAGAGAAAGTGATGATGATGCGTTATTCATTTATAGCTGTTGGAGTTTGGTGGATGGGATTTGCGCAGATAACATTTTCGCGTTTGAAAGAAACCGAACGCGTTCATGCAGAGAAGACCAATGTATTTACGAAAGGGTTTTCTGAGTTAGGAAGTGTGTTAAAGCAATTGAAACACCTGCCTCAATTGAAGGCTTATTTGTTGGCGTTTTTTACATTCAGCATGGGTATTCAAACCATTATGCAGATGGCCACTTACTTCGGTAAGAAAGAAGTGAAGTTGGAAACACTGAACTTAATTGTGGCCATTATCTTGGTTCAGATTATTGCTATTCCAGGAGCTTATCTTTTCTCGAAATTGTCGAATAGAATTGGGAATTTTTCAGTGTTGAAAATAGCACTTGCCTTGTGGATGTTCATTTGCTTCTTTGCGTTTTTCTTTGTGCAAGAAGGTCAAGTCATGATGTTTTATATCGTTGCTGGACTTATTGGTTTCATTATGGGAGGAACCCAATCTTTGGCGCGAAGCACCTATTCGAAATTAATTCCAGGGACAAAGGACACCGCTTCGTTCTTTAGTTTTTACGATGTAACTGAAAAAGTAGGATTGATAATTGGATTGATTTCCTTCGGATTCATTGAAGGGAAATTCAGCATGCGATATAGCATTTTGGCACTGATTGTCTTTTTCGTTATCGGCTTCGGATTGATGTTTTTAATTCCGAAGAAGACTGAGCAAGAGGCTTAACACCTTGTTGTGTTCTTGCTGTTGGTTTCTGTTGGAATAAGACTATCTTTCGGGCAAATAGTAAACAATGATAAGTATTTTGAGTTTAGTTCAAGTTTCAATAGCCCTGTCTGTTGCTTACGTTTGGATATTTAGATTTCATAACGTAGAGAAGGAGTTTCAATTATTCGGACTAAGCATCACCACGCGAAGTTTTGTTGGTGTGTCGAAAATTGCGCTGTCAACGTTGCTTGTGACGGGCGTTTGGTTTGCTGATTTAATTTTTGTCCCAGCAGTTTTAATGGCATTTTTCATGGTGGCAGCTCAGTATTTTCACTTTAAAGTGAAGAATCCTTTTATGAAACATCTTCCATCGCTCATTCTATTGGCGTTGTGTTTGGTATTGATTTTTGGAACAACAGCAGTTTAATTCATGACACTACTTACTGTTTGTGTTTTGTTTTCGAGTCTGTCTTTTTTCGCCTACGTCATCACATTTTTTTTTAAGCCTAAGATGAAGAGTGAGTTTAAAAGATTCAATTTGGAGGGTCTTGCTTATTGGGTTGTTACGCTAGAATTTTTAGGTGCTGCAGGATTAATTGTAGGTTTGTGGTTCAGTACTGTATTGTCTCTTGCTTCGCTTGGATTAGCTCTATTAATGTTTTGTGGGTTGGTAGTAAGATTAAGGTTGAAAGATAATTTGTGGATTTCGTTGCCGGCATTTTTTTATATGTTCTTAAACGGCTACATATTCTTTGCGTCTCTCTGATTTTTGTTGAAACAGATAGGAATAAGAACAAATCGTTTCGTTAGCGGTTTTGTTTTCATGCCTCGGAGAACATCCATAAACGACGTAAAAGAGTTTGATGATTTGAACGATTTGAAAATAATTGTTCAAGATAAACGTTTGGGGAAACGAGCCGTTGCCAAGAAGGAAAGACGCAACAGGCATTATGTTAAAGTGCTAATTAAATCGCAGTTGAGT
Source organism: Flavobacteriales bacterium (assembly GCA_044374295.1). Lineage (GTDB taxonomy): Bacteria > Bacteroidota > Bacteroidia > Flavobacteriales_D > Sanyastnellaceae > CAIZGX01. Next base: position 9,165 of record JBILOU010000057.1, read on the forward strand.
TCACGGGAAGGGGATTAAAAATTGTTTTAAATCAAACAAACCTCAGCACAAACCCACAAGTAATTCCTACCGCCATTGCAATCTTCAAGATAAGACTGGCTTTGTGAAATCCTTCTTTTGAATTCGCCATAAACACAGCGAACAATGCTATGATCAGAGGCAAGCACATGCCCAATCCAATTAAATAAAGAGTGCCCAAGGAATAGTGCTGAGTAGCTGCGATGAATAGCGTTATTCCGGCCGTAATTAATGCTGCGAATAAAAAAAGTAGTGCATAAATACGCGCAGTTTGAGTACCCATAACAACCGGTAAAGTTTTGTAATTTTCAGCAGCATCGCCGTCTAAATCTTCAATGTCCTTGACAATTTCTCTGCTGAAATTTACCGTGAAGGCGAAGACTGAAAAAACGAGTGTCCATAAACCAACTTGATAGTTCGAAAGCTCAGGCCATACGCTCCACAAAGGAATCATTCCGATGCATAACGACACTATAAGGTTTCCCGTTAAAATGCGTTTCTTGAAAAACGGAGTGTACAATCCCAAGGCAATGGAAACAACAATCGCTACAACAAGCGGCAGATAAGAGTGCATGCTCTTTCCAACAAAAAACGAAATAAGTACGCCTAGGGTTGTTGCAACAATGTGCGCGAGAATAACCACTCTGCGCTTTACTTGCGTTTCCACATAAACCGCATTGGGCTTGTTAATTCGATCGACACGAACATCGAAATAATCGTTAATGAAATTTCCTCCAGCAGTAAGTAAAACAATGGTGATCATCATTCCCAAGAACTGCATCCATTGCGTGAAATCTTCAGGCGCTGTCGTGTGCGCAAAACCAAAGCGGAACGCAAACATGGCGAAAACAATCATGAGCAGATTGTTCGGACGAGACATTTTGAAAAGCGCTTGAGTCATAACAATATTTTATGTGTTGAAGGTAGTGAAAACTTTCACTTCGGAATGAAGTTCAATTGAGCCGGTTTGAACCGGATAATACAAATCGCCAAGGATAACCTTGTTCTTCACAGTGCGCAATTTCGCTAACTCTCGCATGACGTCGGTGCGATAAATACCGGTGTCCGGGTTGACATTAATCATTCGGCATCGCCCGCAAGCTTTGGCTTTTCGAAGCAATACATTTCCAATTTGAATTTCGTGCCATTGGTCTTCCTCGAATGAACGTTCGGTTTGGAAAAGTAAATTCGGACGGAAATATCTGGCGTCAATGGGTTCTTCCAATTGCGCATTCAATGCGTCGAGCGAGGCGCTGCCCAAGACTAAAATTGGAAAACTGTCTGCGAATGAACTGGATGTTGACTCTCCTGTTAGTGGAGCCATTTCCATTCTTTCCGGTTGAAGAGGCATGCGAATGAGACGCACTTCTTCCCTCAAAAAATCAGAAAAAAAAGTGTTTAGTTTTTTACTCTCTTCAAATCCGAAAACTTCTGAATCCCAAACCTTCGATTCAATTTTTTCTTGTTGGAAATCATTCGTTACAAGGGCAAGATTTTCAGATTGATTGTTGAAGGAAAACGCAAATCCATTCTCGGAAAGGCTTGTTTCAATGAGTGAAAGTTCGGGTCGTTCTCTTCTTGTGATGAATGTATTCTTGGAATCGACCAACATCCAATTCCGATCGTATTTCAATCCGTGCTGAAGCACATCAGAAGAGGCTAGCTCAATGCCGTTCAACGATTTTAGTGGATAAATTGAAATTGACTTCAACATAAAAACGAAGGTAGCGCATGTCTGATGTATTTTTGCAACACATGAATTTGCAGAACAATTTATTGCTACGTGCCGCGAAGGGCGAGCAAGTGGAACGCACCCCTGTATGGGTCATGCGTCAGGCCGGAAGAGTTTTACCCGAATACCGCGCAACTCGCGCAAGAGCGGGTTCTTTCATTACATTGGTTCGCACACCCGAGTTGGCGTGCGAGGTGACCCTTCAGCCCGTTGATATTTTGGGTGTAGATGCTGCGATTATTTTTTCCGATATTTTGGTTATTCCAGAAGCCATGGGATTACCGTATGAAATGGATGAAGGAAAAGGACCGCGTTTCCCGAATACCATCAAAACGAAAGAGGATTTGGCTAGACTTTCAACCACAGAGATTGAAGGTAAATTGAATTACGTGGCTGAAGCCTTGAAACTAACCAAGCAAGAATTGAATGGAAGAGTGCCGTTAATCGGATTTGCTGGTGCGCCATTCACGTTGTTTTGTTACATGATTGAAGGGCAGGGGAGCAAGGAGTTCGCAAAGGCCAGAAGATTGATGCGTGAAAATCCTGAACTCGCTCATGCTTTGCTTTCTGCTATTTCAGACGCGACCACTGCCTACTTGAAAATGCAGATAGCTTCCGGAGCTGACTTGATTCAGCTGTTCGATTCATGGGCAGGAGTGTTGGGCCCCGATTCGTATCGCGAATTTTCTCTTCCATATATCAATAGAATTTTAGCAGCGATACCAGAAGTTCCAAGAACCGTTTTCGCAAAGGGAGCGTGGTATGCGATAGAAGACTTCGCGAACTCTCCGTGCGAGACGATCGGACTCGACTGGACCGTTGAACCAGATTTGGCACGGAAATGGGCAGGAGCGAAAACAGTGCAAGGAAACTTAGACCCATCGGTGCTCTATGGAGACTTCGCCAGCATTAAAAAAGCCACAAGAGAAATGCTTCAAAAGTTTGGAACTCAAAAACATATTGCTAACTTAGGCCACGGAGTTTATCCCGATATTTCTCCCGATAACCTAAAATGCTTTATTGATACAATAAAAGAATACCCTAACGAAAAGTAAAATGATTATGAAACGTTTATTATTAGCTGTATTAACTCTTGCAGTTGTTGGAGCAACGGCTCAAAAGAAAACTGACAAGGCTGCAGCAGAACCAAAAGGAATTGTTCCGAATGGTAACTTCGATGACTTTGAATTCAAGTCGTTGAAGACTCCGAATCAAGTTGATCTTGCGTTGCCGTGGATGACGCCGAATGTTACAATGGCTGATTTGTTCTCGAAAGGAGTGAAGAGTCCAAAGATTCAAGTGCCAAACAATGAGCACGGAATTCAAGAGCCGGCTTCTGGTTCTAGCTACGCTGGTTTCAGAGCTTATTCTAAAGATCCAAAGAAATCAAGAACGTATCTTGAAGTTAAATTGAACCAGAAATTGGTTAAAGGGCAACAGTATTGCATTCGCTACAGTTTGAGCCTTGCGGAACTTTCTAAGTTCGCAGTAAACAACGTAGGCGTTTACGTTACCGAAAAGAAATTGCAATACTCGAAAGACAACGCAATTATGGTTGAGCCACAAGTAACTATCGCAGACAACGTTCCAATTAACATTATGGATTCTTGGGAACACATTTGTGGAACATTCACCGCTGCAGGTGGAGAAGAGTACATCGTTATCGGTGGATTCGGAGCTGAAGACAAAATGAAGGTTGAGAAGATGAAGAAGCCAGCAGGCGTTTCAGGAACGGTTGCGAATGATGCATATTATTTCCTTGATAATGTTGAAATCGTTGCCATTGAGGCTAAAAGCCAATGTAACTGTTCGAAGAAGAGCAAGCCACAAGCGCAGTTCATCTACAGCAGTTCTGTTGCTCGTGAGACCGGTGCGAAACCACAAGACATCATTAACACAACTGTGGTTTACTTCGCAGGCTTAACCGAAATGGTTCCTGGTCAATTCGATTCAAACATTGAAGAAGTTGCTGCTTTAATGAAGTCTAATCCTGCCTTGAACATTGAGTTAATCGGACATTCAGATGTAGACGAAATTGCTGAAGCGAAAGTAGATGAAGAAGTTGCGAACATGGCTGAAAAGCGCGCGATTTCGGTTAAAGAAGCTTTAGTAGGATTCGGAATCAATGGTGCTCGCATTACAGTAACATCAGTAGATGATACTCAACCAGCAAGCACATTCAATTCACCTTCAGGACACGCTCAAAACAGACGCGTAGTGTTCAAAGTGAAATAAGAACTTACAATCTTTTTAAAGGGGAGCTGCAATAATTTGCGCTCCCCTTTTGTTTTCTCGTTAAATTCGGTGCGTTGAAGAAATTAATTAGATACCGTCTACTCCTTATTGTTTTGGGATTCGTTCACTTTTCGTGCTTCGCCCAGAACCTGGTGTTGAATTCAAGCTTTGAAGAACACCAAGGCTGTCCTGTCGATTTCAATCAAAGTCAACTCACACAC
>JBILOU010000118.1:0-3911 GCA_044374295.1 Flavobacteriales bacterium
TAGTGAATTAGGTCATTCTGCGCCCTATCTTCGCGAACGATTCTACACGATTTATGGAATACGATTTTAGAAATATTGAAGCAAACTGGCGCAAGAAATGGGCGCAGGACGAGTCTTACAAAGTTACCGAAGACCCGAATAAAAAGAAGTTTTATGTCCTAGACATGTTCCCTTATCCGAGTGGTGCCGGTCTTCACGTGGGTCATCCGCTGGGGTACATTGCGTCTGATATTTATGCGCGTTACATGCGCCACAAAGGGTTTAATGTTCTTCATCCAATGGGATACGATTCTTTCGGATTGCCTGCGGAACAGTATGCTATTTTAACTGGACAACACCCTGCGAAAACAACAGAGCAGAACATTGAACGCTACCGCGAACAGCTTGATAAAATTGGGTTTTCATACGATTGGAGCAGAGAGGTTCGAACCAGTTCTCCCGAGTATTACAAGTGGACGCAATGGATTTTCGGATTGTTGTTCAACGCTTGGTACGATCTAGATTCGAACAAGACAAGACCTATTTCAGAGTTAATAGAGAAGTTTGAAGAGAACGGTTCATATGGCGTGAATGCTCACATGGATGAAGATTGGTGGAAGACCTATTTGTTGGAAGCCGATCATATTTTCTCTCCTTATTTCGAAGGAGAATTTACCGATACCGACTGGAAAAGCATGAGCGAAGCGCAGAAGGAAGCGTTGCTTATGAATTATCGCGTGTCTTATTTGGCCGACTCTGTGGTGAATTGGTGTCCGGCTTTAGGAACAGTATTAGCGAACGACGAGATTAAGGACGGCGTGAGCGAGCGCGGCGGACATGCCGTAGAGCAAAAGAAAATGCGTCAGTGGAGTATGCGAATTTCCGCATTTTCTGAGCGTTTAATTTCTGATTTAGATACTATTGATTGGCCTGAAAACATTAAAGAAATTCAACGGAACTGGATCGGAAAATCTTCCGGAGCACGTGTGCGTTTTCAAGCAGAGAAAGAAGTAACGATTGAAGTTTTCACAACACGTCCAGATACTTTGTACGGTGTATCATTTTTAACATTGGCTCCTGAACACGAAAGCGTGGAAGTGTTGACAACAGCGGAACAGCGCGATGCTGTGATGGATTATGTTGCGAATGCGAAATTGAAAACAGAGCGTGATCGCATGGCCGAGAAAAAGATTTCGGGCGTGTTCACAGGAAGCTTTGCTTTGCATCCGTTAACGGGGGAACAAGTTCCAATTTGGATTGGCGATTACGTGTTAGCAGGATATGGAACCGGCGCAGTAATGGCGGTACCTGCAGGCGATCAGCGCGACTATGATTTCGCGAAGCATTTCAACCTAGAAATAAAAAATATTTTTGCTGAATCTGATCTTTCAGAGAAGGCAGAAACCTCGAAAGAAGCGACCCTTGCGAATTCCGATTTTCTAAATGGAATGAGCTACCACACTGCATTTGATGCGGTTTGTGAGCGATTGGTGGAATTGGGTGCAGGAGAAAAACGTGTGAACTATCGCTTGCGCGATGCCGTATTTAGCCGTCAACGTTATTGGGGAGAACCCTTTCCGATTTATTACGAAAACGGAATTCCACGTTTAATAGACACAGAAGAATTGCCCACGCAATTGCCCGATGTAGACGCATATCTTCCAACAGAATCGGGCGAACCACCGTTGGCTCGCGCGAAGAATTGGGAGAGAAACGGTATGCCTATGGAGTGCAACACCATGCCAGGATGGGCAGGATCTTCTTGGTATTTCTTGCGCTACATGGACCCGAACAATCATTCGGTTTTTGCTTCAGAAGAGCGCATAAAATATTGGGGTCAAGTAGACTTGTACATGGGCGGTGCAGAGCACGCAACTGGACACTTGTTGTATTCTCGTTTTTGGACGAAAGTGTTGTTCGACTTGGGCTACATACCGTTCAACGAACCGTTCAAGAAGATGATTAACCAAGGAATGATCCTTGGGCGCAGCAGCTTCGTTTACCGCATAAAAGACAGCAACACCTTCATTACGTTCGAGCGTAGAAAAGAGTTTGAAACACAACGCTTGTATGCCGATATTTCTTTGGTAGACAACGATAAGTTGAACATTGAAGCATTCAAGAATTGGCTTCCTGAATACGCGAACGCAGAATTCATGTTGAATGAAAACGGCGAATACACCTGCGGTTGGGAAGTTGAGAAAATGTCGAAGTCGAAGTACAACGTGCAAACGCCAGACGAGTTGGTAGAGAAATTCGGAGCAGACACTTTGCGTTGTTACGAAATGTTCTTGGGCCCTGTTGAGCAAAGCAAACCTTGGGACACCAAGGGTATAAGCGGCGTTCACAATTTCTTGCGTCGTTTCCACCGTTTGTTCCTAGCGAACGAAACATTCTCAGTTTCTTCTGAAGAAGCCACTGCGGCTGAAATGAAGGTGGTTCACAAGACCATTAAGAAGATCACTGAAGACTTGGAGCGCTTCTCTTGGAATACTGTTGTAAGTGCCTTCATGATTGCCACCAACGAACTTACCGATCTGAAGTGCAACAAGCGTCAGGCTTTGGAACCGTTGGTAATTATGCTTTCTCCGTATGCACCTCATTTGGCAGAAGAACTTTGGAAAAACTTGGGTCATTCCACTTCTGTTATGAACGAGTCTTGGCCAATTGCCGAGAACAAGTTTTTGGAAGATGATAATTTCGAATATCCCGTTTCTTTCAACGGAAAAACCAGATTCTTCCTGTCGCTTCCGGTGGGTATGAGTGCCGCAGATGTTGAGGCGCAAGTAATGGCGCACGAAAGCACAGCGAAATATTTGGAAGGAAAAACTCCGAAAAAGATTATTGTTGTTCCAAAACGTATTGTGAATGTAGTCATGTAGCACTACCTTTGGTAGTCCATGATTTCCCGTTCCACCATAGATCGAATTTTTCAGGCCACTCTTATTGAAGATGTGGTTGGTGAGTTCGTTCATTTGAAAAAAAGCGGGTCTTCTTATCGCGGCCTTTCCCCGTTTGTGAATGAAAAAACACCGAGTTTTTTCGTCGTTCCAGCGAAAGGAATTTACAAAGATTTCAGTTCTGGAAAAGGCGGAAATGCGATTGACTTTCTCATGCAGCACGAGAAGCTTTCTTATCCGGAAGCCTTGCGCTGGTTGGCCAATAGGTACAACATAGAGATTGAAGAAGAGAGCCAGACCGAAGAACAAAAAGCTGAAAAGAGCGAACGCGAGCAACTTTCTGTTGTCACCGATTTCGCCAATAAGTATTTCCAAGATCAGATGTACAATACTGAAATGGGTAGAGCCATTGGGCTTTCTTATTTCGAATCGCGCGGATTTCGTGAAGACACACTGAAGAAATTTCAGTTGGGTTATTGTCCAGACGGATGGGACAAGATGTCTCAAGCAGCGCTGTCTGCAGGGCATTCGTTGACCTATTTGTTGAAGACGGGTTTAACACGCGAGAAGGACGGTTCGCCGTATGATTTCTTCCGCGGAAGGGTGATGTTCCCCATTCACAATGTGAGTGGAAAAGTGATTGCTTTTGGTGGAAGAACACTGAAAGCAGAGAAGGACATTGCGAAATATTTCAACAGTCCAGAAAGCGATCTCTATCACAAGTCGAACACCTTGTATGGCTTGCACCTCGCGAAGAATGCGATGGTGAAGGAAGACAACTGTTTTTTGGTTGAAGGATATACAGACGTTATTGCGCTTCACCAAGCGGGCGTTGAGAATGTGGTTGCAAGCAGTGGAACGAGTTTAACCGAAGGACAGATTCGTTTGATTCGTCGATTCACGCAGAACATTACCATTTTATACGATGGTGACAAAGCGGGAATTAAAGCGAGTTTCCGCGGTATTGACATGATATTGAAGGAAGGGTTGAACGTTCGCGTTGCAACATTTCCAGATGGCGATGACCCAGAC
>JBILOU010000009.1:0-46540 GCA_044374295.1 Flavobacteriales bacterium
ATTACGCTTGCAATTTTCTTCATCCATTTTCTTCGCCATTCAATTCTATTCAAATCTGCATCAAAAGAAAAAAAGAATTCACGTGTCGCTTGAAAATTATTAACACTATTAATGTTATTATCTACGAATACATTTTCATCAATACTATAACCAAATGAAACACATAGCCATCTCGTGAATCGCTTGGTATTCGAGCGATTCAGAGATAGCGGTGCAGAGAGCCAATATGTTTGACCGTTGTAGTCTTTCAAAAGTCGTTGTTGAAAATTACGACCAAATGTTTCAGGACGAAGATTTGCAAACTCACTTTTTTGATAAGAAAATTTCATTGAGATGAATTGTTGTTGAAGAAAATATTCTTGCGAAGCGAATAAAAAATATCCGAATGTGTTTGCAATCATATCTGTATTTGAAAAACCCCATTGCTCAGATTTTCCATCTAAAATTTCAACGCCTGTTAAATATAAAAGTCCACTTGCTCCGCCGAGAAAAATATTTCTGTTCCGGTTTGAATCGCTTGTTTGAAGGGTGTTGTAGAAGTTTCTTCCGATTTGATAAGATGTGAATGCATGTCCGAATTTATCCATTTGCATCCACTCTTTCGAATCGTCGAAGAAATGAAATTTAGTTCGCGGATAGTCTTTGTACCATAATTCATTCAATCCAATAAATGATGTTGCTGATACGCCAGTTGCTATAGAAGAAAATAAGGTGTTGTATTTTTTTTGTTTCGAAAGATTTAATACAAGCGAATCATTTTCCTGCGCGAAAGCCGACAAAGAAAAAAGAACTATTGTAAAAAGTGTTAAACTTTTCTTCATCGCTGAATATCGATAGAGTCGAGGTATTGCTGATATGCTCTGGCATATTGTTGATGCTCTGCGTAGTTCACGGCAAAATTATGTTTGCCGGTTCCTCCGGGTTGTGCGCACATGAAAATGTAGTTGTGCCTAGCAGCGTTTAACACAGCTTCGATGTATGATTTTTCTACGATGTGTATTGTGGCTGGAGGGAGTCCTTTATAGAGATACGTGTTGTAAGGAGAATCAAATTTCAAATCAGCATGTCGAACACGTTGCCTTTTCTCTTTCGTATTAATTCCAAATAAAACGGTTGGATCAGATTGAAGTAACATGTTTTGCTTTAATCTATTTAAATAAAGTCCTGCTATTTGCGGAGCTTCATCTTTATTGGCAGTTTCTCCTCTTACAATAGATGCAAGGACACAAACCTCATGCTCTGTTAAGCCGATGCGCGATGCCAACACGTCTTGTTCATTGGTCCAGAATTCATCATAGAGGGTGTTTAGTCTTGAAAAGAAATTCTCCGGTGAGCTTGTCCAATACATTTCGTAGGTGTCTCCTAACAATCTTTCTAAGACACGTTGCTGGCGAATTTCGAGCGGTAGTGTATTGGTGTTGGGTGCAAGTAAATCTAAATTGTTGTTGACATAACTCATGAACTTGGCGCTGTCTTGCTCGAATTTTTTTCCGAATCGCTGTGCCAATTTGTAAATTGTTTTAATGTTGTCAATTCGAATGGAAACAGCATCCTGACTCCCTGAATTTAGTTTATTGAAAATAGTACGCGCAGATAAATTACCACTGATGGTGTATTTGCCTGGCGGGAATTTATCTGCTGATTTAAAGAGTGAGGTTATTTTCCATTTATAAAAAACAACACTCGGAGATTCTGCATTTTTATAAAGTGAATCCAAAATTGCTTTTTCAACATCGGCGCTTTTATTGTTTGAAGGGATGTAAATTGAAAACTCTTTTCCGTTGGAGTTCAGCGGTGAAAGAACAAGGACATAGGATGCAATGATAAAGGCAATAACAAATGAAGTCGCAATAACAACCGCGGCAACTTTTTTATTATTCTTAAAGTAGTTTTTCATATCTATTTACAATTCTATTGATACACATTTGCTCTCGGCTAAAATCAAATCCGCATTTGCTGAAGAGCGATATGCTCGGCACATTGTCTTTATCAATTAACGCGAATATCTTGTTTATGTGTTGGTCAAATGTAAGTTTTTTAATTAAGAGACGAATGGCCTCTTTGCCGGATCCCTGCTGTTGGTCTTTTCTATTTGGAATGAGTATTCCTATGCCGATGGATTTGTCGGCTTCATTAAAATTAAAAGCATCTAATATGCCGATTGATTGGTTGTTCTCTGTTTTTCGAATGATCCATCGTTGTTGTTTATGAAGCGGGTAGAGTCTCGATGGAAAAAAACAATCTGTTATTTCCTCCAAAGTATACGGTCCTGGATGTTCATTTATGTGCCAATATTCCTCTAAATTTTCAACCCAATGTATGTATGGAAGATCTTCTCTTGTGATTTCTGAAATGTATATTTTCACCATGTAGTCTTATTCTCTTCAAAAATAAGGGAAATGCCTTTGAGATAATGAAAGACCTTCGTTTCTTTGTCCTATGATGAAAACGAGAATTTTATTTTTACTTGCTTTTGTTGTAGCCCTGTTAAGCAGCTGCAGCATCAATAAGAATATAATGTTTCAAACAGATACTGAGTACGAGTTTAATAAGCCAGATCTCGATTCTACAAACAAGGAATACAAACTAGCTCCATTCGATTACATCACTATAAATCTGTTTACAGGAGATGGTGCAATGATTTTAGAATACACCACGAGCGGAATCGAGCGTCAGCCGAATTATGGCGGATTCGATCTTTATTATATACTTGACAAGAACGGTGAAGTAGATTTACCTGTTTTAGGGAAGACAAAGTTGTCTGGATTTTCAATTCCGGAAGCCCAGCAATTTTTAGAGATGAAGTTCATCAACTACAACGATCCTTTTTGTTTGGTTCGTGTTTTAAATAGAAGGGTTATGGTCTTTTCAGGAGAGGGGAGCCTCGGTACGGTTGTGCCTTTGGCCAATCAGAATATTTCTGTGTTAGAAGCCATTGCACTAGCGGGAGGAATTCGTGAAAGAGGAAACGCTTCAAAAGTAAAAATCATAAGAGGCAAGAATGGTGTTAACGAAGTATACCGATTGAATCTTTCAACGATTGAAGGTGTGGAGAGTGCTAAGATGATTGTACAAGCTGGAGACATTATTTATGTCGAGCCCGTTCCACAAATCACAAATGAATTTGTGAAGGATATAGCGCCACTGGTTAGCTTGGTTTCTTCAACATTAATATTATTCTTGGTTGTTACGAATTAAACGATGCGAATAGAGAAGACCGAATTTCGAGACTTGCTTGTTGTTCATGTACCTGTATTTGGTGATGAGCGAGGAAGGTTTCAAGAGACCTTTAAGGAGGCGCAATTCAGAATAGAAACTGGATTCAACATAACATTCGTTCAAGACAATGAAAGCCTTTCTTCGAAAGGGGTTTTGCGAGGGTTGCATGCTCAGAAATCGCCCAAGTCACAAGCTAAATTGTTGCGTGTTGTTAGAGGAAGTATTTTAGATGTGGTGGTTGATCTGCGCCGAACCGAACCAACATTCGGTAAGAGTTTTCAAATTGAATTACAAGCAGGCGATGGTAAATCTTTGTTTATTCCTGAGGGGTTTGCACACGGTTTTTATTGTCATGAAGATCAAACGATAGTGCAGTATAAATGCACGAATTACTACGATAAGAATTCCGAAGTCTGTTTGAATGCTTTCGACACTTCAGTTAATATTCAATGGCCGGAAGGGGAAAAGTTACTTTCGGAAAAAGATCGAGAAGGACAATCCTTGACAGAATTGAGCGATCTGTTTTTCTAGTTGTTCGGTTTTATACGAAAAGCCACACTGGGCAATCGCTTTGTTATGCTTCCTTCAATGTTTTCATCTAGAATATATTTGGAAGCTGCCTCACGTTCAAAAACTTCTTTCATATCGCGAACTCTTCCGAAGGGAACGCCGTTTTGATTTGCGTGTTTTTCAAAGTCAGTGCACGTGATTTTTTTGAATTCAGTTTGAAGAATTTCTTTCAAGTCAATTCTATTTTTTACTCGGTCGGTATTAGTAGAAAAGCGATTGTCGGAAGATGCATTTGAGTTATGAAGAATTAAGCAGAGTTTGCGGAATTGCTCGTCGCTACCAATGGCTAGTACTACCCATTTCTCATCTTGTGTTTGGAAAAGCTCTCCGTAGGGTGCGATATTCGGGTGCAGTGAACCCATGCGCTGTGGAGTGTTTCCAGTCATGAGAAAGTAACTCGCTTGATTAACCAAAGAGGCTAGAGCTGCTTTTTCAAGTGAGACTTCAACACATGATCCTTTTCCTGTTTTTGCTTTTTGAATAAGCGCGCAAAGTATACCTTCCTTCAGTTGATGCGCGGCCAAAACATCAATCAGTGCTACAGGCATTTTTGTTGGAGGCCCATCCGCACTTCCGTTCATAAACATGAATCCAGTTTCCGCTTGAAGAACTACATCGTATGCAACGCGATCTTTTTCAAATTCGAATCCGCGAATAATGCCTTGAATTAAGTGAGGAAATTTTTGTGAGAGTAGTTCAGCATTCAACTGAAATTTCGTGGCATCGCTTCCTTTGAAATTCGAAAGCACAACATCAGCCGTTTCCAATTCCGAATGAATCAGAGCAATGTCTTTTTCACTGGTTAAATCTACAAAGTGAATTTCTTTCTTGTAATTGATGGAAGAATAGTAAGAACTGATTTTTTCTTGCGATTCTGACGGCGTGTGCCAAGTGCGCGTTACGTCGCCATTCGTTTTGGCGTTTTCGAATTTTATAACGTGTGCGCCAAGTTCAGCGAAGAAAGTTCCCACCTGTGGTCCCGCCAAAACTGAAGAGCAGTCTACTACTTTAAGTCCTTCAAAAAATTCCATGAAGTAAAGGTAAAGACTTTACTTTTTAAGTAATGCCTCCTTGTATTTTTCGAGACATCGGTTTCTAGCGAACGTGTGTTCAACAATCGGCAAAGCATAGGCAGAAGTGTTGAATTCAGGTATCCACTTTTTGATGTACTCGTTCTGCTTGTCGAACTTTTCCATTTGCGATGTTGGATTGAAGATTCTGAAATACGGCGCTGCATCGCATCCGCTTCCTGCGGCCCATTGCCATCCACCAACGTTACTGGCTAAATCGAAATCCAATAATTTTTCCGCGAAGTAGCGCTCGCCCCAGCGCCAATCAATGAGTAAATGCTTCGTAAGAAAACTCGCAACCACCATGCGCACACGGTTGTGCATGAATCCTGTTGCATTCAATTCGCGCATTCCTGCATCTACAAGCGGATAGCCAGTCTTCCCTTCACACCACAACTTGAATTCTTCTTCGTTGTTGTTCCATTCAATGAAGTCGTATGCCGGCTTGAAAGCATTGGAAACGGTATTAGGAAAGTGATAGATGATCATTTGATAGAACTCTCTCCAGATCAACTCATTCAACCATTTTTCATTCGATGTTAAAGCATAAAGCGTTAAAGCGCGCGTGCTTACTGTTCCGAATCGAAGGTGCAAACTCATACGCGTTGTTCCAGGAATTGCGGGGAAGTCGCGATTCAGATGATAGTTTTGAATTGCTTCAGTATTGAGTTCGATAGTTGGAAATGGAATGCCCGATTTCTCGAATCCAATTTGCTCCAAGGATGGTAAATCAAAAGGTGCAGTTTGAAGGAAATTCGCTGAAAGTTTTTCAGATGGAAAGCAGATTATTGGATGAGCACTTAAGCGAGCTTTCCATTTTCTGCTGTAAGGTGTGTAAACTGTATAAGGCAGTCCATCGTCTTTTAAGACTTCACTCGGCTCGAAAACGACCTGATCTTTCTTTCCAATAAACAGAATGCCCTTTTCCTTCAAGATGTCATAAATACGCTTGTCTCTTTCTCTCGCATTGGGCTCGTAATCGCGATTGGCATACAAGGTTTGTACATCGTATTCGGAAGTTATTTTTTTGAAGACTTCTTCGGGAGTTCCATGATAAACGCGCAAACTACTTCCAATTGAAATTAATTTTTCTTGAATAGCTGTCAGACTCGCATGAATGAATTCCACACGCGCATCTTTCTTTGGAAGATGCTGAAGAATGGTTGTGTCGAATATGAAAATTGGAAGCACAGGAAGTCCTGCAGAAAGCGCTGCGTGCAACGCATGGTTGTCGGTCAGGCGCAGATCTCTCCGAAACCAATGAATATTAATTTTCTGCTTTTCCATATACGTTGGTCAATGCTTCTTGTATGGTGTTGAATTTAAATCGAAATCCAGTCGATGTAATTTTTGAATTGGAAAGCCGCTGACTCACCAAGACCAATTGAGCCATCTCTCCGAAGATAAGTTTCAAAAAGAATGCAGGCGTTTTCGGAAGGAAAAATGGACGGTGAAGCACTTGAGCAAGGGTTTTCGAAAATTCTTGATTGGGAACGGGTGTCGAGGAAGTCGCGTTGTAAACTCCCGAAGGAATATCATTCGAAATGCAATAAGAGAACATCTCTATCAAATCTTGTTCGTGTACCCAACTCATGTATTGTTTTCCATCTCCAACTGCAGAACCGATACCTGCTTTGAAAATTGGGGTTAGTTTTTTCAAGGCGCCGTCGTTTGCGCTGAGCACAACACCAATGCGCAAATGAATTTTTCGAATGGAAGAATTAAGTATTGAAGCTGCTTCTTCCCATTGCTGCGTTAAATCGGAAAGAAAGCCAGATCCTTTTTCAGCTGTTTCATCTTGCACTTCATCAGAGTTCTTGTAAAATCCAGATGCACTTGCGCCAACAAATACGGCAGGCTTGGAATTCATTTCATTCAATAATTCACAAAGGAATTCTGTCGATGAAATTCGACTTGAAACCATGAGCGCTTTGTTCGCTGCAGTCCATTTATTGGCCACACTGAAGCCCGCCAGGTGAATGACTGATTGAATTTCAGGAAGTAAAGTTTTGTTTATTTCCTTCGTGGTTGGATTCCAGTATACGTGTTGAAAATGTTCGGAGATGACTCTTTCTTGATTTCTTTGTGTGGAAAGATTCGTTACCGAATGACCTTCCTTCAACAACAGTTGAATCAATTGCTTTCCAATAAATCCAGTGCCTCCTGTGATTAATACGTTCATAGAGATTAAACACCTGAGGAGTGATTTAGTTCTCGTGTATTTTTTGAAGTTCTGCGAGTTCGAAATACAGCCCTTTCTTATCGAGTAATTCCTCGTGTGTTCCGCTTTCAGCAAGTTGTCCTTGTTGCAAGACGAATATCTTGTCGGCATGATGCACGCTGCTTATGCGATGAGAAATAATAATGTTAGTTTTTCCCTCACGTACTTGTTTCAGTCCGCGCATAATTTTCTCGTCTGTCTGCGTGTCAACTGCCGAAAGACAATCGTCGAGAAGTAAGATTTCTGGATTGGAAATAATAGCTCTCGCGATGGAAAGTCTTTGCTTTTGTCCACCACTTAAGTTAATTCCTCGTTCTCCTAAAAGTGTCTCGTACTTCTCTTCAAAGCCGAGAATGTTCTCATGTAAATCTGCAATTTGAGCCGCCTTAATTACTTCTTCCAGAGAAGCGTTTGCATTTCCGAAACGAATGTTGTTTTCAATGGTGTCTGAAAACAGGAATACATCTTGCGGGACAATACCCATGAGGTTTCGGTATTCGTTTGTTTCAAGATTGGCAATGTCAATTCCATTCACATCTATACTTCCTGAAGTCGGCATGTATGCCTTCATTAACAATTGAACAATCGAAGATTTTCCCGATCCGGTATGGCCAATGAATGCAATGGTCTCTCCTTTATGAATGCTTAAGTTTAAGTTGGAAAGGGCAACAATATCCGTCTCGGGATAAGTGAACGAAACATTTTTAAATTGAAGTTCTTCAAAGTTTTTTACTACTTCATTGCCACTTGGAATGGCGGAATTTTGATTCAAGAAAGCCAAGATGCGTGTCATACTTGCTTCACCCTTCAACACTAAACTAGTCACCCAGCCCACACTTGCAAAAGGCCAAGTGAGTAGGTTCACATAAAATATAAACTGAACAATAACGCCATAACTGATATTTCCTGCAGCTACTTCTCGAGCACCTATGTACAAGGTGAGTAAAGTTGAAAGGCCAACCAACATTCCAATAACCGGCATGAATAAAGCATCGGTCTTAACCAAATGCATTTGAAGCTTTTTATACGATTGACTTTGTTTGAAGAAGTGCTTCACAAAGTGATCCTCCAAACCGAATCCTTTCAGCACACGAATACCACTCATGCTTTCTTGAACCGTGGTAGAAAGTTCGCTTTGCTGGCGTTGAACGCGTTCTGTTTTTTTGTTGATTCTTCGGCTAACCAAGAAGATTCCAACCATCATGAAAGGCAAAGGCAATAAGGTGTAGAATGTCAGCTTAGGTGAAATCTTATACATGATTCCGATGCACATGGCGAACAGCACAATTAAGTTCAACGTGTACATAACAGCAGGACCGAGGTACATGCGAACACGGCCAACGTCTTCGCTAATGCGATTCATTAAATCTCCCGTTCGATTCACTTTGTAAAATGAAACATCAAGTTTTTGGTAGTGCGCGTAAATGGAATTTTTTATGTCGAATTCCATCCAGCGTGACATGACGATGAGTGTCTGCCTTTGGAAGAACAAGAACAACCCTTTGATTAAATAGAAGAATAAATAAAGGCCTGCAATAAGGAGAGAAATGTAGATGACCCAATCTGTGAAAGCTTCATTGTTGCGAACTTCAGGAATATCGTTTGAAAGTCCAAACCAACTTCTGAAAAGTGCTAACGTTTCTGGGTAGTGAATGGTTTGTATTTTTCCTTGCGCGGCATTGAGTGCCTCAGCCAGAAAGTCAACCCCTTCGCCCACAACAATGGGAGCGTAAACATTGAACGCAGTCGAAAGAACAATGAATAAGGTTCCTAGAAGGAATCGTCCACGATACTTCCAAAAAAGGTAATTGAGTTTTAAGAGTGCTTTCAAAATTAGAATTCAAAATTCCAAGTTATGCTTGGAAGAATAGGGAATAGGCTGACTTGCTTTGCTGTAATCTGAAATCCGCCGTTGTCATTCGAGTCAGTGGCGAAGTAAATGAAATACGGATTCATGCGATTGTACAAGTTGTAAATTGAAAAATTCCAACTGCTTTTGAATTTGCGAGGTTCTTCAACCACTTGATTCAGTGCCGCGTCGAAACGAGAACGAGTAAGTTTTCCTTTTACATTCAAAGAGAAATCGGCGCGGTGGTAGGGTGCCATGCGGAAACTGTTTCTTTCACCATAAACCTCCACCAAATTTCCTTCAAAGAAATATCTTGAAACAGGAAGAGTAATTGCATTGCCGGTGGCGTATACGAAAACAAATCCTAAGTCAACTCGCGGCGAAATTGTATACATTAATACAATGTTCATGTCGTGACGTCTGTCCCAGCGAGTAGGATAGGCCTTGCCGTTATTAATTTCTTCGAATATTCTCATTGTCTTCGACCAAGTATATCCAACCCATCCTGAGAAATCGCCCATACGTTTTTTAAGGAAGAACTCGGCTCCGTAGCTGTATCCTCTTCCGAATACAAGTAAATTATCGATGTTATCTCCCACCGTTTGGTCAGGAGTTGACCCTTCGCGGTAATCACTTTGATTACGCATGTCTTTGTAATATAACTCTACGCTTGACTCCCAGCTGTCGTCGAAGAAATTTCTGAAGTAACCAATACTTGCTTGAGAAGCCAACTGCGGTTTTAATCGATCGGTGCTTGGAAGCCAAACGTCTGTTGGCAGGGAAGAAGGAGAAAGACTTGTAAGTGTTATAAATTGAAGGTTTCTCGACAGGGCGAATTTAAAGCTAGAAGCTTTATTAATCTCATAGCGCGCGTTTAAACGAGGTTCGAAACCAACGTAGTCTGCTACCTTTTTGTTCTTTTCGTAAACGGTTGTGATAGGAGTAGTTGAGCCTCCAACACTGGAGGTTGAAGCCGGGTAGGTATAACGAGTAAATGGTCCCACATGCATGAAGTAGGGAACGCGAACACCTGCATTGATTCTCCATTTTTCATTTACGTCGAAATCATCTTGGAAATAGGCCGCTGCTTCATGAGAATACAACTTGACTTGTTCTCCTAAATCGAAATCGACATCGCCACTGGAAGCGTATGTATTGTTCGGAGTAAATTGGTGGTAGGTATAATCTAAACCCCATTTCATTCGATGGGTTGGATTTGGGTAATAGCTCCACTGAATTTTCGCACCGTAGTCTCGAATACCGCTGCTTAATCCGAAGGTGAATTGATCCTGCGTTCCTTCGAATTGAAATTTATAATCGGTATAGGTTAAAATGGCATTCATGAAAAGTTTGTTGCCCGATTGGTGAGCCCAGCGAATAGTGCCTGTTGTATTGCCCCAAGGAATTCGGGTAGAGAATCCAGCGTTCGCACTGTTGAAAGAGAAGACATCTTTTCCGGTGTATACACTAGCGAACAACTGATCGCGGTTGGAAAGTCGGTAATTGAATTTTGCATTCAAGTCATAGAAGAAATATCCTGAACCATTGAATCCGCTTTCCGGATTTATAAATGGCTTGGCTAGTGCGTCAATGTAGGTTCTTCTTCCAGATAAAATAAATGAGGAAGTATCCTTTTTAATTGGTCCTTCAACAGTAAATCGACTGGCTATTGTGCCAATTCCGCCCGCTCCGTGAAAAGATTTGCTATTTCCTTCCTTCAAATTAATGTCAAGAACCGAAGAAAGTCTTCCGCCGTAAGAGGCTGGTCCACCTCCTTTGGTAATTTCAATATTCTTAACGGCGTCTGCGTTGAACACACTGAAAAAACCGAACAGGTGAGAAGCGTTGTAAACGGTAGAATTATCGAGTAGAATTAAATTCTGATCAACGCCCCCGCCGCGAACATAGAATCCCGCATTCCCTTCACCACTGCTTTGAACACCCGGTAGGAGCGTAATAGTTTTTAGAATATCAACCTCTCCGAAAATAACAGGGATTTTTTTAATTTGATCAATGCCCATCTCAATTTTTCCCATGTCGGTACTGCCGACATTTTCCCTCCGTGTGCCTTCAATGATTACGGGCCCGCCAGTAAACGAAACAGGTTTCATTTCGAAATCCTTGTGCAAGTTGGCTTGAAGTTTAAGCACTATGTTCTGGTTTTCGAAGCCAACGCAGCGAATTTCCAACTCATAACTTCCTGAGGGAAGTGTAATAGAATAAAAACCGAAACTGTTTGTTACCGCACCTTTGTTAGCTGCTTTGATGAAAACGGTTGCGCCAATGATACTCTCTCCAGTTTCTTGATCACGCACTTCACCGCTAACGGTATAGTTTTGAGCCGAAGAAGTAAGACCAAGCAATAAAGAGAAAAGTAAAATAAATACGCTATTTTTCATATTGAAATTTCGAGTGCGAAGTTAATTCGATACTAGTAGTGGAAACATTATTTTTTTCGATTTGTTCTACATCGTAATTTCGCGGTCGAATGAAAAAATCTTTAGCGCTCTTTGTGTTTTTTCACTTTGCTGTTTTGGCTTTGGGTCAATTAGCAAACCGTACGACTTATGCTGTCAGAGCGGAGAAGGCGCCAGTGCTTGATGGGTTGCTAACTGACGAGGCTTGGAGTAAAGCTCCTGTTACTGATCAGTTCTGGGGACTGCAGCCATACCCAGGGCGCTTGCAAACGCACAATACAGAGATTCGAGTAGTCTATACCAACGAAGCCCTTTATGTTGGAATTTATGCTTTTGATTCTGCCCCTGACAGTATTCTCCAGCAACTTACGGGAAGAGATGGCGACGGAAATTCAGATTATGTTGGTGTTGCTTTGAATTGTTACAAGGACGGTGTAACGGGATATATGTTCGCGGTATCGCCGAGAGGTGAACAGTATGATGCGAGGCAGTCAAATGACGGAGAAGATGCATCGTGGAATGCAGTGTGGGATTGTAAAACTAAGATTGTGAAGTACGGTTGGATTGCGGAGTTCAAGATTCCCTATGCTGCATTGCGATTCCCGAATCTTCCAGAACAACATTGGCACGTTAATTTTGTTCGTGAAATTAGAAGAACGCGCATTCAGGCTAATTGGAGTTTCGTAGATCCTGCAGGACCAGGTTTCTTGGCGCAAATGGGAAATTTGAAAGGTATAGCAGGGATCATTCCCCCGAAACGTATTTTCTTTTATCCATATATTTCAACATACAGTCAGAAAGAACAGGCCGGAAGTAATGAGTTCGCCTATAATGCGGGAATGGATTTAAAGATCGGATTGAACGAGGCGTATACACTAGATGCCACGCTTATTCCAGACTTCGGTCAAACGATTAGCGATCAATTGATCTTGAATTTGACTCCTTACGAAATACAATTTCAAGACAATCGACCTTTCTTCAATGAAGGATTAGAGCTTTATGAGCGTGGTGAAATATTTTATTCTCGAAGAATTGGAGATACTCCATTTCGATTTTACGCTGCAAGTTCAGACGAGAGAGAGAACGAAGTTTTAATTTCCAATCCTTCGCAACAAAGAGTCATTAACAGCACGAAAATAGGCGGACGCAATTCAAAGGGCTTGGCCATTGGGTTTTTGAACAGTTTGACCACTGAGAGCTATGCTGAGTTTCGCGATACAATTACAGGAAGAATAAGGACAGAACTGACAAATCCAATAACAAATTCCAACGTGTTCGTTGTGGATCAGAATCTTCGAAACAATTCATTTGTTTCATTCACAAACACGAATTTGACCAGGGCAGGAAGAGCCTATGACGCGAATGTGAGCGCTGTTGAAGGTACTTTTCGAAATAAGAAAAATACCTACGAACTGCATTTACATGGTGCATATTCAATGAAGAATGGTTTAGATTTATTTGACAATACGCCAGATGATAAAAATGGTGGTATGGGTGAAGTGAGATTTTCTAAAGTGAGTGGAAATTTCACTTTCCAATTGTCACATTACACAGAAAGTGATACCTACGATCCGAATGATTTGGGATTTTTGCAAGCGAATAATGAGCAAGTGAATTCCGGTACCGTTGGTTACAATATCTACAAGCCTTTTTGGAAGTTAAATAAGGCTTGGACGAATTTTACCTATTCTCGATCGAATTTGTACTTCCCGAAGGCCTTTACTGCTAATTACATCGATGGCGAATTCACCGTGATTACAAATAGATTTTTGTACATTAACCTAAATTATGATTCAAATCCAACGCGAGGATTCGATTATTTCGAGCCGCGTGTGGATGGAATGAAATTCCAAACCTATAAATATTTCAGAGGCGGAATCTACTTAAGTTCAGATTATCGTAAGAGATTGGCGATTGATGCTGGTTCAGGATATGGGTCATACGAGAACGACGGGCGATATGTGTTTAATTGGCGAGTTTCTCCGCGTTTCCGTTTGAACGACAAGTGGATGTTTACCTATGTATACAGCAAACAGCAACACTTCAATGATTTAGGTTTTGCGACGTTTGATTCGGGGTCTCCGGTTTTTGGTAGACGCGATGCAATTTCGCATACCAATGTGCTTACGGTGGCCTTTGCCTTTAATCCGGTGAATAGTATGAATGTACGCTTCCGTCACTACTGGGGGTATTCAAGGTATCATGAATTTTATAGTTTGAATAACGATGGTTCGCTCGGTTCGACAACTTATGACGGCTATAACGAGGAAACCAATGACTACTCACTTGCGAATCGAGATTTTAATTCGCTCACAGTGGATCTCTTTTACAAATGGATTTTCCGTCCTGGAAGTGAGATGATATTCGCGTGGAAGTATGCTATTGTAAATGAGGATAATCAGATAGCAGCGAACCTAGCTTCAGATTTCAGATCGACCACTGAGCTGCCTTTCAGCAATTCAGTCTCACTTCGAATGATATACTTCCTAGATTATCGAATGCTTTCCAAAAACAAAGGGGAAGGGGTATACAAATACCAATAAAATCTTTTAACTTTAGTGGTGCAACCCTTTTTGAAGGGTAATTGTCTATGCTATAAGAATGGAAGAAAAGAATCTCATACAAGCATGTATTCGCGGCGACAAATCGGCGCAGCACTTGCTTTACAAGAAGTTTTCTTCATTGGTTTACGGTATATGCCTGCGTTACGCTAAGAATAAGATGGAAGCGGAAGATTCTATGCAGGAGGTTTTTGTAAAGATTTATAATCATCTGAAAGATTATCAATCGGTAGGAAGTTTCGAGGGATGGATAAGACGAATTGCCGTTAATACAGCGATAACGAGTTATAGAAAAAATTTAAAAGGTCGGTTGGAAGATGAAATCGATGACCGATCTGAATATGCGACAAGTTTGGTAGAGAATCATGATGTGGACTACACCATGGAAGAACTCATGATTTGTGTTCAAGCTCTTCCAGATGGATATCGCACCGTTTTTAACTTGTATGCGGTTGAAGGATACAAGCATAAAGAAATCGCCGAGATGTTGGAGATAGATGTAAATACATCGAAGTCTCAATTCTCAAGGGCGAAAGGACATTTACAAAAAGCGTTGCTGGAACTGAGCGCGCGAAAAATAGCATTAGAAGTATAAGTGTATGGAAAATTTAATGAATAAGATCGCAGGCGATCTAAAGAATTTCGCTCCTGAAGCTCCAATAGGAATGGAGGAACGCATTCAATCAGCTTTATCGAAGAAGAAGTCCTTTTGGGCGTTCTCCTGGTACACCCTGAATGTATACGTTTTAGCATTAGTCGGTGCAGGTGTCTTGGCTTTGGTCTTTTCGAATCGCGGCGAAAGCAATGTTGTTGCACAAAGCGCAGCACCTGCTTCAGCGGAAGTAAAGTCAATTCCTGCGGCTGTTGCCGAAGTGAATTCGAACAGCCACTTGATTTTGAATGCAGAGAAGGAATCGAAATCGACTCCAGTAAAAACAACAAGAGTACGAAAGAGTGTTCAAGTAGAAACCAGCGCATCTGCCTTGGTGGTTGAAAATTGTCAAACTGCTTCGATTGCAGAACCTGCTGGTGTGGAGGTCGCAGAAACTGTTGAAGTTCAGAGAACGCCCGAGGAAATTCAAGTTCCAAACCCAGTAAACGAAGTCGTAAAACCTAAAGGAAGATCTTTGAGGTTGACAAGACTTACAGGAAAGTGATTTCATACATTCGTGGTATGAAGCGATATTTTTGGTTAATAGGTTTGTTTGTGATTTTAGCCCAAGAGTCTTGGGCTTTTGTCGTTTCAGATACGCTTATAATCGACGGTGAAACGATTTACATTGAAGAGCGCGACACACCCATTTCCGATTCTTTGAGTAATTCTCGAAAGAACGATTTCAAAGAAAAACGCAAGCCGCTTATTTGGGGATTAGATGCTGCTTATGGAATGCAGATGACCGACTTCTCCATTTCTAATTTTAACAACCAAGAACTTGTTAGCGTTAACGGATTTTCAGGTATTTCAAATCGTACATTTTATCATTCTGGAGCTTCGGTGGGTGGATATTTGAGGGTTCATCGGAACATTGAGATTGGAACCTCCATAAACATTTTCAAGGGCGGGGTGTCTGAGTCAACTGCTTTATTAAATATGTCTAACACATCGGTTTCCTTTTACCTAGACGAAGATCGAATTCAACATGTTTTTCAAACAGAAGTACAGCCTCAAATTTTTGAATTGGATACGGCTGCAGTGACGACATTCACCAACATGTTTAATATTTCGTCTTTTCAAATTCCTTTGAAATTCCGATTTTATGTGAATGAATTTACACTGAAGTCGAAATGGAAAGCCTATGGTGAAATTTCGCCGGTCTATCGATCGTTTAGGTTGCTGAACCATTCTTCAGATGCAAACCAAATGCTCTTTATAAATGCTTCAGGTGATATTGAATATTTGAGTTTAGTTGATCAGCGTTTTCAAAGTTTCGGAGTTCTTGTTGGAGCGGGGTCAGAGTTTCAATTGACAAAAAGAGTGAACGCATTTGTTCAAGCGAATTGGAGTTTTCCTCCCATAAATTCCTCAGATAATAATGGAGCGAATTATTTCGCGCAATACAGCAATGTGTTACTTGGGATTCGAGTATTAATAGGAGACGGCAAATAAAATGAAGGTTTTGGCTTATATTCGTGCTATGCGAAAATACTTACTACTTGTTCTTTTGGTTGCGTCATTTTCAGTGCGCGCACAATTTCCAAATCCGAGTTTTGAGCAGAACACAGCTATGCCTCAACTGCTTGGAGAGTGGAATAAGATTATTGGATGGACCAATGCAGGAAGTGATCTAGCCGGTCCTGATTATTTCAAAGTGGGTGCAAGCGCATCGTGTGATTTACCCGAGACGCCATTTGCTATCGTAAATGCTCAAAACGGCAATGCACTTGTTGGGATTCAATTGTGTGGAAGGAAATTTACCAACAAAAGAACATACCTTCAGTCTCAGCTTCAAAGCCCTTTAATACGAGGTAAGAAATACAAGTTTTCTTTTTATTTGTCGAATGGAAGGCTAACCCCATCAAGTAACGCAGGTTTAGCCATAGACCGCATAGGGATTTATATTTCTTCATTTGCGCCCGTTCAGACAGGATATGACCCTCTGTATTTTACTCCTCAATTTGCTATAGACACAGTGTTCTATTCAGAGACTTGGAAGAAGATTAGCTTTGAGTACGTTCCCTTGATTGACGATGAAAAGTTTATTACTTTGGGTGTCTTTGGTGCAGATTCCGGAAGAGAAATCATAGAGCACTTAACCGAAGAAAATCTCAATCCAGAGATTGGTTATTATTTCGTAGATAATTTTTCTTGTATTGAAATAGACGGAGATAATGTTCCAGATGAGAATCTCATTGACAAAGGTCCAGCTCCGAGCAAAGTAACTTACGTGTTTGTTCCGAATTCATTCACACCAAATGGAGATGGGCAGAATGATGTGTTTATGCCTATTGGAGAAGCTGGGAATATTATTAGTGTCGAAGTGTTTTCTCGTTGGGGAGAAATACTTTTTCAATCGAAAAACAATCCGAATCCCATGTGGGATGGAACCAACGGAAAAAATAGTTGTCCAGATGGAACGTACTATTACGTTGTGAAATACAGTATTCCGAGGTTGGGAGAAGAGGGAACTCAGACGGGATATGTAACACTTATGCGCTAGTAGCAGTACCTTCGCAACATGAAGGTTATTCAAGAAGTTCCGCTTAAAGTTTCTCCTTTGGTTCAAGATCTATTGAATCAATCGGAGCAAGTGAGAACGTTTGTTTCAGATTTTTTTTCGAAGGAAAACTGCATTTCAGCTGCACGCAACAGATCGTTTCCAAAGGAAAGTCGCGACGTTTTAGTTGCGCAATTGAACGCGCAATATGCAATGGAAATCACTTCAGATGAAGTGAAAAAGAACATTCTTTCGCTTCAATCGGAATCGACTTTTACCGTGGTAACCGGACATCAGATTTGTTCTGCGGGTGGTCCGCTTTATTTGATTTACAAAATATTTTCAGCCATTCGAATTACGCAGGAATTGAATGCCTGGCAGGATGAATTTCATTTTGTTCCAGTCTATTGGATGGCAACAGAAGATCACGACATTGAAGAGATTCGCCACTTCCATTGGGGAAATGAAAAAGTCGAACTCGCAACGGAGTTTGAAGGTGTTGCGGGAGAACTTCCAACCGAAGAATTTCTTTCTTGGTTGAATGAAAAAAGAGTTGAAGGAAAATTCAATGAAATTGGATTGAGTGAGTTATTCATTCAGGCTTATTCGAAAATGAACTTTGCGGAAGCCACGCGCTATTGGGTGAATGAATTGCTAGGCGAATACGGGGTGGTGTGTATAGATGGAAATGACAGCGCGCTGAAAGAATTAGCAAGTGGACTTTTTGAAAAAGAGATTCAACAGAAATTCGTTTTTTCTGAAGTGTCGAAGACCAATTTAGAAATCGAGAATTCCGGATACAATCCGAATATACAACCAAGAAATTTCAATTTGTTTTGGTTGAACAACGAGTCTGCTCACATCACAAGAAAACGTCTCGATTTGAAGGGCGAAGTTTTTCAAACGAGTGATGCCTTGCGACAATTTACTTCGGAAGAACTCATGCAAATTCGAAGTGAGCTGAGTCCGAATGTCTTGCTTCGTCCGCTTTACCAAGAAACTATTCTTCCTAACATTGTCTACATCGGTGGTCCTTCCGAATTGGCCTATTGGCTTCAGTTGAAGAATGCCTTTGCTGCTGCAAACCTTCAAATGCCATTGTTGGCACATCGTCTTTCAATGGTGCTTGTTCGCAAGCGCGATTTGGAATTCGTTTCGAAAAATAATTTGAATATCGCAGAGTTGGTGCAAGAGAAATTGCACGAGGCCCAAAAGAAAATGTTAGGTGCCATGAACGCGAAGTCTTTCGAAAATGAAATTTCAACGACTTCAGAAAACTTCGAGAAATTGCGCAGTTATATTTCGGAAGTAGACGCATCGCTGATGGGGTGGTTGAGCGCTGAAGAGAAGAGACAATTGGATCAGTGGAGCAACATAGAACAGAAAATTAAAAAGGCAATCAAGAGCAAAGAGGAAGTGAAATTCAATCAACTTGAAAAGTTCTTTGCGTTTACTCATCCCAACCACATTCAACAAGAACGTGTCTTTTCACTTTTGTATGCAACAGAAATCGTAGGTTGGAAGGAACTAAAGGAAGTTCTTGAACAGTTAGATCCTTTTAAGCATTCAAGTACAATTGCAGGATAATCGCTGCGCTAACTTTATCTAAATTTTCTTTTTTCTGACGTTGGCTTTTGCGCATGCCACCCTGGTAAAGCGCTTCTGCAGCGAGTTGGCTGGTGTTTCTCTCGTCAATGCGAACCAATTCGATCAGCGGAAATTGTTTTTTCAACCAATCTGCGAATTCATTCTGCTTAATGGTAATTGGTGCTTCTGTATCATCGGCATGACGGGCCTCTCCCAAAACCAACGTGGTTATTTTTTCCTTTGGAACAAGCTGAATCAAATGCGCTTTTAGTTTGTCAGTTGGAATGGTTTCCAGAGGAGAAGCCACTATGCGAAGACTGTCTGTAATAGCAAGCCCTGTTCTTTTTTCACCGTAATCTATTCCCAAGGCCTTTGACATGTTTTCGCTTATTTTTGACGAAATTATAGTAAAAGCATGTTACAGCACAAAGAGACTATCGAATTAGCGTGGAAGAACAGAGAATTATTGAAAAGTGAAAGCACGCGCGTTGCCATTCGCGAGATAATTGAGGCCTTAGATAAAGGGAAATTGAGAGTGGCAGAGCCGTTGGAAAATGGCAATTGGCAAGTAAACGATTGGGTGAAGAAGGCTGTGATTCTGTATTTCCCCATTCAAGAAATGAAAACCATTGAGGTAGGTCCGTTTGAATTTCACGATAAAATGGAATTGAAGAGAGACTACGCAGCACAGGGCGTTCGCGTGGTTCCTCACGCTGTTGCCCGTTACGGTGCGCATTTGGAAGCTGGTGTCATCATGATGCCTTCGTATGTGAACATAGGTGCTTATGTGGGAGCAGGGACAATGGTAGACACATGGGCAACCGTGGGGTCGTGCGCGCAGATTGGAAAGAACGTTCACCTCAGCGGTGGTGTTGGTATTGGCGGAGTATTGGAACCTGTTCAAGCGGCTCCAGTGATTATTGAAGACGACTGTTTCATTGGCTCGCGTTGCATTGTTGTGGAAGGGGTAAGAGTGAGGAAGGAAGTTGTTCTTGGTGCCAATGTGGTTCTGACCCAATCAACTAAAATTGTAGATGTAACTGGAAAGGATTCTGTCATTTATATTGGCGAAGTTCCGGAGCGTTCAGTGGTTATTCCAGGTAGCTTCACGAAGCAATTTCCCGCAGGAGAATTTCAAGTGCCTTGCGCATTGATTATTGGAAAAAGAAAAGAAAGCACAGACTTGAAAACTTCACTCAACGCGGCATTGCGCGAGTATAACGTTGCCGTATAATTTCAAAATACAAATGAAAAAAATAATTCTAACTTTATTTATTGCAGCGCATGCGTTCGCAATGAACGCTCAGAAATCCGCAATAGATAAGGTTGCGAACGCCGCTTGTGATTGCATAAACAATTCAGAACTTGATGAGAGTATGACTCAACAAGATGCAGAGCTTTTCCTCGGCCAGTGCATGGCTCCTTCAATAATGGAAAACATGGTTGCCTTAATGAAAGAATTGAAGCTAAAGGAATTCAATCAAGAGTCAGGATACCAAATCGGAATCGAGGTAGGAAAGAAGTTAGGTGCCATGTGTCCAAAGTTTATCGAGCTTTCTATTATCATGGCGCGAAACGCCAATCAAGAAGTTCCGGTGGAAGAGGAATACGATGAATCTGGATCAGAGGCAGTAGTTGAAAGCGAATATGAAGATGATGAAATAGGCGTGATTCAAGGTCGTTTCGTACGTGAAGAAGGTGGCGCTCAACGATACATCGTTATTAACGTAGACGGCGTAGAAGAAAAGCTACTTTGGTTGTATTGGTTCGATGGTGCAGACGACCTACTTGCTGATCCTTCTTTTTATTTGAATCGCGAAGTTTATGTTGAATATGTGAGTTTCGAAATGTTCGACGGTATCTCAAGATGCTATGTTCCCGTTAAAGTACTGGTTAGCCTTTTAGGAAACGAATAAGCATGAAGTTTCTCATAATCCAAACAGCATTTATTGGCGATGTAGTCTTGGCAACGCCCATGGCTGAAGCGCTTGCGCAATTGGATCATGCAGAAATTCATTTTTTAGTTCGAAAGGGAAACGAATCGTTGCTTGAGAATAATCCGTTTGTTCATCGCGTTTGGATTTGGAACAAGGGGCAAAACAAACTCTGCAACCTATTCAAGTTGAGCGCTGAAATTCGAAAAGAAAAGTTCGATTGTGTGGTGAATTTGCAACGCTTTGCTTCAAGTGGTTTTTTGACTTTTAGAAGTGGTGCATTGAAGAAAATTGGATTTCAAGAAAATCCATTTTCATTTTGTTTTACATCGAAGTTCAAACATGAAGTGAACAATGGTTTACACGAAGTAAACAGGAATCTAGAATTAATTCGCGAATTTGTCCCACGCGATTTTCCTCCTAAGTTGTTCCCTACTGTTCGCGATTTTGAGAAGGTAGCTGAATACAAGTGTAAATCATTTGTGTGTGTGGCACCTTCATCGGTTTGGTTCACCAAACAATGGCCTAAGGCGAATTTCATTCAACTTGTAAAAGAATTGTCGAAGAAGCATCACGTTTTTTTGTTGGGTGCGAAATCAGATTTTAGTTTGTGCGAAGAGGTACGAGGAGTTGATAATTCAAATGCAACAAATCTCTGCGGCAAGCTAAGTTTTTTAGAATCGGCTGCGCTTATGCGTGATGCCGCAATGAATTTTGTTAACGACAGTGCGCCCATGCATTTTGCTTCGGCAATGAATGCACCAACGACTGCTTTCTTCTGTTCCACCATTCCAGAATTCGGATTTGGCCCACTTTCAGAGCGTTCACGAATTGTCGAATCTTCTGAAGATTTACCCTGTCGTCCATGCGGATTACACGGAAAGAAGTCTTGTCCGCTTGGCCATTTTAAGTGTGGCGAGACTTCGAAAGAAAGAATTGAAATACTTGCCCAATGTTAGATCTATTTCATGATTGGGAATTAATGCCCGGCCAACGCGTAGTGCTCTTGGGATCGTGTTTTTCTGATAATCTTGGTCCGTATTTAGAGCGAGCAGATTATCATGTTTATTCAAATCCTTTCGGAACATTGTTTCACCCCATTCCAATAATGAATTGGATTGATATGGCCATTTCAGAAGAGGTGGGTGAAGAAAGACTTCAAATGATTTATCATGAAAATCAATGGAAGTCGCTCTGCGGAGGAAAGGAGCTCAAGGACAACAGTAAGGAAATGTTATTGGAAAGAATTCACAGGAAGCGTAGTGAGTTGCGCGCTGAATTGGAAGAAGCTGAAGTTTTAGTTCTTACTTTGGGTACAGCTCATGCCTGGGTTCACGAAGAATATGGAATTGTAGGAAATTGTCAGCGGCTACCAAACGCGAATTTTCAGAGAAAATTAATTTCAGTTGAAGAGATGTCGGAGGCTGTGATAAGTGTATTGAATAAACTCAATAGGGTAAATCCTTTTTTGCAAGTAGTTCTTACCATTTCTCCCGTTAAGCATTGGCGAATGGGAGTTGTAGAGAATTCAAGAACTAAAGCGAGGTTAGTTGAATTGGTTCATGCACTTAGAGTTCCTCGACTATTGTCTTATTTTCCATCATACGAGTACGTGACAGATGTTCTGAGAAGCGATGAGTATTTCAATTCAGATCGTTGTCATCCCAATCAAAGGGCAATCGAGCTTGTAGCCCAAGCTTTTCTTCGAGGTTGTCAGGAAAAGTGGAAAATTATTAAAAAAAACAACGAGTAGCTAACATGTACATAACATTAGTGGCTTTTGTTTGTAGAGTAAAATTTTTATTATGAAGATTAAAAGTCTTTTTTCTTTTATGGTTCCGAAGAACTCTTTGTTTTTCGACTTGTTTTCTGAGGATACTTCGAACCTTGTTTCGCAAGCGAAAGTTTTTAATCAGATGTTTCAGTTGACGGACAAGGAGCAGATAGCTGCATGCATTCGCCAAATTCGTGATTTTGAGCAAAAGGGAGACGATATTACACATCAAATTTTCATGGAATTGTCAGAGAATTTCATCACTCCGTTTGATAGAGAAGATATTCACTCGTTAACTACAAGTATTGATGACATTGCTGATTTCATAAATGGTTGCGCAACGCGTATTCAACTTTATCACGTTACTCAGTTTTCAAAAACAATGGAGTTGATGAGTGAGGTTTTGTTGAAGCAAGTTATTGAGATAGATGCTGCTGTTCGTGATATGCGTAGCATGAAGAATGTTCAACGCGTGCGTGAAGCAATTGTGAGAATTAATTCATTGGAAAATCACGCAGATGATTTATTCGATGAAGCCATCGCGAGATTGTTTGCTGAGGCATCAGATCCATTGGAGTTAATTAAGACCAAGGAAGTGTTAAGCAGCCTGGAAACAGCCACTGATAAGTGTGAAGACGTTGCAAATGTCTTAGAATCAATCTTAGTTAAAAACTCTTAATCTAAACTAGAATGGATTATTCATTCTTACTTATTGCGGTCATTGCGTTGGCATTGATTTTTGATTTTATCAACGGATTTCACGATGCGGCAAACTCAATTGCTACGATTGTGTCAACGAAAGTTCTTACTCCATTTAAGGCGGTTGTTTGGGCGGCTTTGTTTAACTTCCTTGCTTTCTTTATCTTCAAAGATCATGCGGTTGCCAATACCATTGCGAAGACAGTTGATGTGAAGTATACAATGGAACTCTCTGCACTTCCGCTTATTACTGCGGGACTTTTGTCGGCAATTATTTGGAGTTTGCTTACCTGGTTCTATGGTATACCTTCATCGTCTTCGCATACGTTGATTGGTGGTTTTGGAGGCGCCTTCTTGGCTGCATATGGCATAGATGCCATAAACATTGGAGTTGTTATCGCAACAGCAATCTTTATTGTTGTAGCGCCAATAGCGGGTATGCTTATGTCTTATCTAATTTCGGTCTGGTTGCTCAATGCCTTCAGAAAGGAATTGTATATGAAGCTAATTACACTGAGTATAATTTTTGGTGCGAGTTACTTGGTAGGTAATGCACTAGAGACAGACATGACTAAGGTAAATGCGGCCGGAAGTATTGGTTTAGACTGGTTAGATATTGCACTGTATGGCGCAAATTTCAAATGGGTTTTGCTCGGATTCCTTGTTGTATCGTTAGGAGTATGCGCCTTATTCCTTAGCACTTTAAATAATTCAGGTTCGAACAGGTTGTTCAAGAAACTTCAATTGGTATCCAGCGCTGCCTTTAGTATAGGTCATGGTGGTAACGACGCACAGAAGGTGATGGGAATAATTTCAGTAGCACTGTTGGCCTCTAACCAAATAGGAAGCATTCAAGAAATGCCTGATTGGGTGCCTATTTCATGCTATACAGCAATCGCTCTTGGAACACTCAGTGGAGGTTGGAAGATTGTGAAAACAATGGGAAATAAAATTACTAAGGTGAACCCTTTCGAGGGTGTTGCTGCAGAATCAGCTGGTGCTATTACCCTATTCTTCACTGAAGGAATGAAGTTCCCTTGGAAATTGGCTGGAGACAGCATTCATGGTATTCCTGTTTCGACCACTCATACCATTACAGGTTCTATCATCGGGGTTGGAATTACCAAACGCATCTCTGCAGTGAAATGGGGAGTTACTGGAAAGCTTTTAGTAGCTTGGATCATTACCATTCCAATTTCAGCAGGTTTAGGTGCCTTTTTTTATTATATCATGCACTTTTTCGGCGTAAACGCATAGTTTACAAGATGATATTAAGCATTAAAAGCACCTTAGGGTGCTTTTTTTTGTATTCAAGAGACGCTATCTTTGAGTAGTATGCAGTTTTTAAAATCAAATCAATTTATCTGGAATACAGAACGGAGTGAGTACCTCTGCGGTGCTCGTGCTGCTGCACTTCTGAAGGAGTCTGATTTGTTTAAAAGAGTTGTCGAAAATCAATTCGAAGATGTTTTGTGGTTTCAAAACAGATGTCTCATTGTTGAACAAGATCAGCGTTGGGTCGTTCTAAAAAGAGACCAGGAAACAGATTTAGTTGAAATTGAATTGGCTTCGAGTTTCGATGAGAAAAAAGAGAAGTTTGACTTGGTTAAATGTGCACCTGACGTCGAATGGATTTTTGTTAACGAGAATAGTGAAGTGGTTTCTTCATTTCAAAAACAAGCAGGACATCCCATTCATCAGTCAAGTGATGCGCTCATTCGATTTAGTAAGCAAGGTCTCGATTTGACTCAGATATCTGAAAGGTTAAATGATTTAGAAGTTTTTCAAGGTCAAGAAGGAGGTGTCAAATCGTTTACATACAGAGGAGTGGTATTAGAATACGAGTTTCATAGATTCACGTTGAATCAATTGGAAATGAAGGGTGAGGTCATTTACTTTCAACTAAAAAATGTGCAGCGCCCTTTTGAGAAATTCTCTGCAGATTTTTATAAGGTCGTTTTGAATTCCGCCGCTGTTGATATTGCTGTATTCGACTTGGAACAGCGATACATGCTTATCAATGAATTTGCTGTTAAGAATAAAGAGGTTCGCAATTGGTTAATAGGGCGGACAGATTTCGATTATTGCGAGTTTAAGGGGACAGACGATACCATGGCGAAAGTTCGAAAAGAGTTCTTTGAACAATCGAAACGCGAGAGAAGAATGGTGGAGATGGAAGAGAAGATTATTGATGCCGAGGGTAAGCCACGTTATTCACTGAAACGCTTCAAGCCAATTATTGTGCAAGACGAAGTTAAGTACATGATGGGATTCGGAATGGACGTTACGCCTGTAATCGAAGCTCAGGAACAGCTGCAAAAATCTTTGCTTGAAAAGGAGGCGCTACTGGGTGAGATTCACCACCGAGTGAAGAACAACCTCACCGTGGTATATTCTCTGTTAGAATTGCAAGCGATTCAAGAGAAGAATGCAGATATTGCGTTTGCATATCGTGAGTCGCAATCTCGAATTAGAGCTATGGCCTTGGTGCATGAAATGCTTTATAAATCGCATTCTTTCGAAGCGATAGAGTTGTTTGCTTACCTAAAAAATCTTGCTGAACATTTGCAGCACTTATTAGCTGTAAACAAAATAGTCGAGTTGAAATTTCTTGGTGAAGCGGTAGATTTACCTATTAGCACGGCTGTGACTTGTGGTCTTTTCGCAAATGAAATTCTCACGAATTCGTATAAGTACGCAATTCCATTCGTTGAAAGTCCAGAGATCCGAATTCGATTGGAGGAAGTAAATGGTCTTGTCGTAATGGAAATTGCCGATAATGGCCCTGGATTGAAAGATGATTTCGTGGAAGGAAATAATGCTTCGCTTGGTTTCAAACTCATGCGTACATTTGCTTCACAACTTAAAGGTGATTTAGAGATTAAGTCAGAGGATGGGTTAAGATACCTTCTTAAATTTAAAAAATAATGCGAATCCTTCTTGTAGACGACGACCAACTCATACGCTTTGTGCATCAGATGTTCATTGAACGTGCTGGACACGAAGTTGTTGGTTTGGCCGAGGAAGAAGTTCAGGCCTTTTCGTTAGCATTAGAATTAAAGCCTGACATTATAGTAATGGACATTCGACTAGAGAATGGCTCGAATGGAATAAGTGCCATGAAGACTATTCAGCAAACGATGAATATTCCTGCGATATACATTTCAGGTAATTCCGATAACAAAACAATGGAAGAGGCTGAACAGACAATAATGAAAGCCTTTTTAGTTAAGCCTGTTACACAAGACGAGATCGCTAAAGCTTTAGCCTAATTAGTCCTCGGGATTCGCTCTTTTGTCCTTTACAGTGAATACTCGGGAAACATTAAACCCGAAGTGAATCCCGCCGTTTTTCCATTGTCCAACAGATTCAGTAATAAATCCCGGCTCTAACATGGAGGTAGAATTGGTCAAGTGAAGTTGAAAGACGTGTCCGCCAGTTTCAATGTCAACCCCTAGAGATAGCGAATTGTAGTAGGTTGAGGTTATTTGATTCGGGAGCACGTAAATGTATTCTCCATTTACGGAAAAGCGTTGCGTAAGTTTATATCTTCCGCCAAATCCCATCGCTAGAATATCGTTCTTGTCCTGCAAAGTAGGTACAAGGTTTTTGTGCACGAGTGTTGGAGTCAACTGAAGTGATAAGTCGTTATTGAATTTGCGCGCAATTAGTAATTGGTGGGTGTACTGCAATCGTGAAGAGAAATAATTGTCTGTATTAGGATCTGCCCACTTTACCGTGTTGCAAACGACTGAAGCAAAGTAAGAGACCGAAAGGGGTATATTGCGTTTACCGCTTCCCTGACGAATGATTTTGTATTTCAAGAATGAGTCGTAGGCCTTGTTCACGTTGCTTCTTCCCATTCCTACCATAAGGCGGTCTGTAATTCCGTACTCCAATCCGAAACGCATCAACGCTTGGTCTAATCCGAAGAGATCGTAAGCCCCAGTGTTGATAAAACCAAAACGGTGTGAAATGCGAAAATCCATAACTCCCGCTGCAGCATTCTCAACGCTATGCATGTTAATGATGCGTGTGGTCTTGAAAGTAGCAGAGGTATAGGTTTGCTCTTCTTCACCACCAAGAAGTGCAAGCAAGTCTTCTTCATCAGAGGATGTTTCCGTGCTATCAGTTGGCTGAGCAAAAACAATAGAATGAGTCAAAAGCAAAAGAGCTAATGAAATTAGCCCTTTTGAAATAATGCGTTGATTCATAAGAATTATTTAAGTGGTTGAAGTGTTGCCTTTACGGTTACTTCGATTTTGTCAGAAATTTGACCTTTCACAACATCAGGAATTTGGACATTGTAGTCTCTTGGATTAACATAAAACTTCGTGCTTCCGTCGATCTTTCCACCTGAAATTTTAATGGTAGCAATTGCACTCACGTCCTTCGTAGCGCCGTGCATGGTCATTTGTCCAGCAACATTCACCGAATAATTTCCATCTGCTGCGAAATTCACTTTTGAGAAATCACCTTTCCCTTTGAAGTTTGCCTTCGGGTATTTATCACTTTCCAAATAATTTTCATTGAAGTGCTCTTGCATCAGTGCTTTTTCAAATTCGAAACTCTTGATTAAAGTCTCTACCTGAACAGTACCAGTTGCTTGGTCAATGATGATAGTAGATTTATAATTATCCGCTTTAATGTCTTCAGCACTCGTGTGTGAAAAGAATTTTATATGTGCGGTTTTTGAGAAGTAACGCTGCGCTGTGGCTCCGAAACTGATGGCAACTAATACCGTTGCCAAGATTAACTTTTTCATAGTATTATTTTTTTGAAGTGAGGCATTTATTGTACCAATTATTTGATGAGCGCGCACTTAGACATTTGAACTCCGTCCATCATAAGATAGCCAGTGCAGAATCCTTTAATAACCACCTTTTCACCTTTATTTGCGCTGACGCTTTCTCCTGCTAAGAAATAACATTTAACAGCGTAATCGGGCATAGTTGTCATTAGTTGAATGACAGATTCATTTCCATCATTTACAAAAACGGTATCAACTACCCCTTGAATTTCAAGGGCTACAGAATCTTTCACGAATTTGGCATTTGCAGCCTCCTCGTTTTTGGCGAATGCCGCGCCAAGCGAATCAGCAGGTAAGATGTAGTTTGGCTTTACATCAGCTGCATTCGTTTTAGGTTTGTTCCACATGTAATAGGCAACCCCGCCGCCAATGGCAATAATGGTGAGTAGCACTATAATGATTACTTTTTTATTCATGTTTTTATTCTTTAATTATTCGGAGCACCTGCTGTAATCCATGCATTCACAGCAGTTTTGTCGCAAGTGCTTAATCCAGTTGTGCCTTTAGGCATGATTGAATATCCGTTGCTACCGTCCAATGAACCTGCGAATCCACCGTTGTCGACTATCGCTTTGATTTCATCATACGTTGTTAATGATAACCCAGCACTAGGGTTAGCACCTTCGTGACAGCCGCTTGCGCACTGCTGCGCAACCAAGGGGGCAATTCTACTTGTAAAAGTAAATGTGTTGTCGCACGGTGTAGACGAATACAAATACTCTTCATTGTCGTAGTAACATGCTGTTAAGAGCATAGTCATACTCAAGAGCAGGAAGCTCGTCTTAGTTGTTAAGCGCACCATCGTTGATCCATTTTTGAATTTGATTAATCTTGCAGCTTTGTAGGCCAGATGTGTTTTTCGGCATTATCGAATAACCACCGGTTCCATGCAGGGAATGCATCAATGAACCGTCAGTAACCAAGGCAACAGTTTCAGAATAATTTGTAATTGGAAGGTTAGCACTTGGCAAACCCCCGCTATGACATCCTGTACAATTGGTCTGAATTATTGGTAGGATATAGGCGTTGAACGTGTAATTAACAGTGTCACAACCGACACAATTGTTAAATTTCGCTCCTTGATTTATCCAAGTCCGAATAGCGTTAATTTGATCAGCAGTAAGCGCCGAACTAGGCGGTGGCGGCATTATTTTATCGGGGTCTGACTCAGTGATAACTTCCATTAATTCACTGTTGATTGCATTCCCAAGATCAATAATGTCTGAATTCATAAGAGAGTAATAGTCTGTTACAACAATTCCCTCTTCATGCGAAGCCTCATCGTGACATCCAGACATTCCACAGTTCGAAACCAATAAGG
Source organism: Flavobacteriales bacterium (assembly GCA_044374295.1). Classification (GTDB taxonomy): domain Bacteria; phylum Bacteroidota; class Bacteroidia; order Flavobacteriales_D; family Sanyastnellaceae; genus CAIZGX01. Next base: position 29,188 of record JBILOU010000009.1, read on the forward strand.
GTAGAATTGTGTTTCCAAAATAAACGGTGTCGGGATCACAGTTCTCTGCCCATGTTCCATCGACATCAGGCGGTGGCTCGTGCTTGCAAGAAACAAGGGTAAGGAGAGTTAAACCAGCGAAAAAGGGAAAGAGTTTTTTCATTGTCACGAAATTACAACTTTGAATTTGCTAGAATGAAACAATTATCAGTTGAATCCAATTTTAAAATTAAATATCCCAAGTGATTGTCAGTTCTTCACTGGTAGGATGTGCTTGACAAGCTAAAATATATCCTTGCTCAACTTCCTTTGGAGTTAGTGCGTGATTAGCATCCATACGTGCAGTCCCTGAAAGAACTTTGCATTGACAGGTTGTACAAACTCCTCCTTGACAAGAGTAGGGCGCGTCTAAACCTGCGTCAATAGCCGCATTTAAAATGGTTTCTCCTTCTGGGTTTATTTCTAATTCGATTGTTTTTTTGTCTAGTGTGATCGATACTTTACTCATCTTGTTATTTGATTAATGTTGAAATTTCATTTTTTAAATTTTCTTCGCTCCAATCCCAGCTTCCTAAATCACTTTTCACAATTTCATGTTTTTCATTAAGTAAATAAGTGACAGGTATGGAATAAACATTGGCATCTTTCAGTTTGTTCACGCGATAGATATTGAATCCATAACGGTCGTGAAATGTCTTCACCTGATCTTCTCTGTCTTCTGTAATAAACACAAAGTTAATTTGCTTTCCTAGTGGAGTCTCCATAAAAGCTTTTATTTCTGGAAGTTCTCGAAGGCAAGGCCCACACCATGAAGCATAGAAGTGAACAACAGTTGCTCCGCTTGTAAGCTCCGCTAGCTTGAGCTGAACACCAGAACTATCAATAACTACAAGTGAGTCTTGTTCAAGAGAAGGCACAGTTTTGTATCTGAAATACATTAAAACTCCCGAAGAGATTAGTGCTACCCAAAGAAGTCTTTCAATAGATAAAATGCGCGCGAATTTTCTGTAATACCAATTACTCATGTAATTCAAATTATTCTATATCGATATTTCCCATTTCTATTTCAAGTTCTCCGAGAGCGGCTAAATACTCTTGAAATTCGTTCATGGACATGGGTTTGTATTCTTGAGGCGCAGCGAAGATTTCCGGATTTAATTTCCCAGGTTTAATTTCAGCCAATTCCCAAAAGGAACTTTTGTCCTGCTGAATGGAAACAATTAATCCGGGAGCAGTGGCTGTCTCAAATTGAAATGGAATTGCAGTGGAAGACGTTGTATACCAGACAAATGTAGTATCTGTTTTTTGACCTTCTAATTGGTTTAGTATAAGCCCTGAATTGCATTGAAGTCCAGCAATAGTAAGCCTTTTCGAGCTTGCCTCCGGTAGGAAGGTGCTTGTTTTTTCAATTTGAAAAAAACTTTCATTTATATCTACAGCCATTTTGGTGTTTGAAATATTAGCCAAAATAGTAGCTTCTTTCGATTCTAAATTAACAAGAAGTGAATAATTAACCGGCGCATTTGTGTCTTCATTTCCAACTAGCTCAGCACGCCAAGAATTTCCTTTAATTGAGTATTTGATTTGTGAGATGCTGCTCGATTTTTCTTCGCCATTGTATGTGTAAAGCTTATAAATTAAAACACCTTCGAATTCGGGGCTCTGTCCGAACGAGCAAAGTTTAAGGCATAAGAAAGAAAAAAGTAGCGTAATTCGTTTCATTAATAATTTAGGATGTCAGAAATAACAGCACTAACTTTTTCAGCATTTGGAAGCAATGCTGCTTCTAAATCGCTGTTCAAAGGAATAGCCGGAGTAGGAGCACTTCCGTAAGTTTTTACCGGAGCGTCTAAATACTCGAAACAGTTCTCTGCAATCTTTCCCGCGAGCGCTTGTGCGAAACTATTCATGGCCGGTTCTTCCGTAAGAACGAGGCAGCGACCACATTTCTTCACTGCTTCAAACACCGCATTTTCATCAAGCGGCATAAGCGTCCGCAAATCAATAATTTCAACTTGTCCGACGAAATTTTTTGCAGCATTCAACGCCCAGTGAACACCCATTCCGTAGGTGATTACTGCAATAGATTTTTTGTTGTTGGAAGAAAGAACGGTGTTCGCTTTTCCAAGTGGAACAATGTAATCTTCTGAAGGCTCTATCGTTCGAGCCATATCGGTGCCTTTCACTTTCGACCAATAAAGTCCTTTGTGCTCTAGCATTACAACCGGATTCGGATCGTAGAACGCGGCTTTCAAAAGGCCTTTTAAGTCAGCGCCGTTGCTAGGATAAACAACTTTAATTCCGCGAATGTTGCACAGCACACTTTCCACACTGCTACTGTGGTAAGGGCCTCCGCTGCCGTATGCGCCAATGGGCACACGCACAAGAGCTTGCACGTTCCATTTTCCATTCGTTAAATAATAACTGCGAGCAGCTTCAGTAAACAATTGGTTCAGGCCAGGCCAGATGTAATCGGCGAATTGAACTTCCACAATCGGCTTCAATCCGGCAACGCTCATTCCCACGGTACTTCCAATGATAAACGCTTCTTGAATAGGCGTGTTGAAGACACGATTGTCTCCGAATTTTTCAGCTAATGTTGCTGCTTCACGAAACACACCTCCCAAGCGCTTGCCCACGTCTTGTCCGTATAGCAGGGCTTCTGGATGTTTCGCTAAAATTTCTTGCATGGCAAAAAGCGCGCAGTCTACCATGACAGTCGCTTCTTTTCCTTGCGGCGCGCGTTCTCCTTTTTCTTCCGTAATGGGTGTTGGGGCATAAGCGTGATCCATTAACGAAGAAGGAGAAGGGTCCTCTGCATTCGTAGCACGATCGTAATCGCGCAAAATATTTTCGCCGGCTTTATTCCACACATCTTCTAATGTGCTATCTGAAAAACCGAAATTGTTTAATTGCTTTTTGAATTTTGGAAGTGGGTCTCTTTTTTCAGCTTCTTCCAAATCGTGACGGTACCATTCCTTGCGCACACCTGAAGTATGGTGCCCAAGCAATGGAACTTTGCAATGCAACAACCAAGGCTTGCGCGTCTTGCGCATGCTGCTCAAAATCTCTTGAATGGTATTGAAGCTCTGCACGAAGTCGGTTCCGTCGATGCTTTTCACGCGAATATTCGGATAAGCCTTAGCCAAATTGGTTGCGTCGCCGGAACGAATTTCTGAAGCGTGTGCACTGATGTCCCATTCGTTATCTTGAATGAAAAACAAAACAGGCAATTGCTTCAAATTAGCCATGTGTAAGGCCTCGGTCACCTCTCCTTCGGTCATGGCCGCATCTCCAATGGAACAAACCACCACCGAAGGAATATCGGTGTCGTTCAATCCTTGAAGCTCTTTGTACTGAACACCCATAGCTACTCCAACCGTTGGAATGGCTTGCATTCCGGTTGCAGAAGATTGATGAGGAATTTTCGGCATGTTCGGACGATTCAACGAAGGGTGGCTGTAGTATGTTCTTCCACCACTGAATGGATCGTCTTTCTTCGCGAATAGCTGTAACATGAGTTCATACGGAGTCATGCCTATGCTCAACAAAATACTGTCGTCTCTGTAATACGCAGACAAGTAGTCGTCTTTCGTCAATTGAAGACCAAGCGCAATCTGGCAAGCCTCATGTCCGCGCGAGGTAGCGTGCACATATTTCGAGGTTACTTTGGCGTTGGCTTCGTATAAATCTGATAGCTGACGAGCACTGGCCATTTTTTCATAAGCCAAGAGCAAGGTGTCGCTATTCAATGTGAGTTCGTTTTCCATGAAATTTTCTTTCGGACTGCAAGTTACAACAACGCGGTAGTTCACAGAAACCGTTTTACCTTTGGAACATGCAATTTTTCAAATACCACGGCACGGGCAACGATTTCATTATGGTCGATAACCGAAAAGATTCTTGGCAGCCCACTTCAGAAGAGGTGGCTGAGTTGTGCGATAGACATTTCGGCATTGGGGCAGACGGATTAATTCTGATTGAAGGCGATGAAGAGACCGAATTCTATATGAATTATTACAACTCCGACGGTTCACAGTCTTTTTGTGGAAATGGAAGCCGCTGCGCGGTTGCCTTCGCGAAGAGTTTGGGTATGTTGGAAAAGGAAGAGGCCTCGTTCAGAGCAATAGACGGATATCACGAAGCGAAGATCAACGGAGAGGAAATTTCCATTCGTATGAAAGATGTGAAGGAAGTGGTGGTTCGAAGTGAAAATGAATATTTCGTGAATACAGGATCTCCTCACGTTGTGCGCCTGGTAGAAGATTTGAATATCGATGTCATGGAGCTTGGAAGCGGAATTCGCTACAGCGAAGAATTCGAGAAAGAAGGCACGAATGTTAATTTTTTGACCTTACTCAATCAAGACGAAGCAATGGTTCGAACCTACGAAAGAGGGGTAGAGGGTGAAACACTTTCATGCGGAACCGGCGTGACTGCTTGTGCGATTGTGATGCATCATTTGTCGAACAGTGCTGAAGAAAAACAGATTCACGCGTTAGGTGGTGACTTAACGATCCGATTTAAAAAAACGGATAAAGGATATGAAAACATTTGGTTGTGCGGCCCCGCAGAACTTGTCTTTAAAGGAGAATGGATGTCATGAATAGAATTTTAGCGTGCTTAATTTTTATCGTGTTTGCTCAAGGAGCGAATGCAACAATGAACTACCATGTTGGAAAACTTCCAAGCATGACCCTTTTAACCTGTTCTCCAGGTGAAGAATTGTACACCTGTTTCGGACACAGCGCCATTCGATACACCGATACGCTGAATGGTGAATGGGTAGATCTTGTTTTCAATTACGGAACCTTTGAATTCTCGGAAGGATTCTATTTGAAATTCGCAAGAGGGAAACTGAACTATATGTTGGGCGTTGAAAATTTCGCCGACTTCCAACAACAGTATTTATATGGTGGAAGAGGAATTCTAGAAAATGAATTCAAATTGTCTGCAGAGCAAATTCGATTGCTGGGATCTATGCTTATTGAAAATGCAAAAAAAGAAAACAGGTATTTTCAGTATGACTTCTTTTATGATAATTGCGCCACACGAGTAAGAGATATTGTGTTGAAGGCCTTTCCGGAAATTCAACAAAATGAAAAGACGTTTTCGAATCGTCCGAAATTTCGTCACGACATAGACGTATATCTCGCACACCAGTACTGGGCCGATTTCGGAATTGACTTGGTCTTGGGAATGCCTTGCGACAAAACACCTGAGGCGGGACAAACTTCTTTTTTGCCCGATAGTCTTCAATCGAACATGATGGCGTGGACTATAAACGGACAAAAAGTTTTGGGCAGAACAAGCGAGATTCTTCCAGTTGATGATTCGTTGTTTGAAAAGCACTCGCCATCGGCCAAACCCATTTTCTATGTAACGCTTTCGGCAATATTGTTCGCTGGATTCAGTATTTATTTGTGGTGGAAGAAAAGAGGTTGGAACTTATCTGAACGTTTTTTCCTCGGGTTTTTCGGGATTCTCGGAATTGTGCTGTTCGTGATGTGGTTCTTAACCGATCACACCACAACCAAATGGAACTTCAATATACTTTGGGCAAACCCGATGCTGTTTACTTTAGCCTTTGCACGCAAAAACGCAGTGAAAGCTTGGGTTCGAAAGTACGCATTCGTTCAAATGGGCTTGTCGGCATACGTGCTCTTAGCTGTATTTATTCCTGCTATCGGAATTCAAACTTTTCCAGATGAAATAGATGCTTGGCTTGTTGCACAATTGATTTTGATTTATCGATTTACACGAATCGCAAAACCTGTTCAAGGATAGATTATATTTGATACCATGCGCTATAGGATATTCGCTTGTTTATTAGTTTGTATTTCTATTTTTTCATCTTGCAAGAAAGATGAAGCCACGTCATGGGAATCAAATTGGGTGGCACCCCTAGCTCATGGAAGGTTGACGCTTTCCGATTTGACTGCTGACAACGGATACACAGACAATGCTGGTATCTATCATTTGTATTTCGAAAAAATAATTTCAGGATTTGGAACGAGCGATTTAACACAGATTCCGGACACCAACATCTCACAGAAGTTTGTTGTGCCTTTATCGGGTGGACCTTTTCAAATTCCAGGAAACATCGCAATCATTACACAGAATCAGAACTATTCCGTTGAAACGAATGGCACTGGTTTACGCATGGTGAAAGTGAAGTCAGGACAAATGATTGTCCATGTGAAGTCATACGTAAATGCGTACTTGCATCCGACCTTCACGCTTTACAATGTTTCGGAGGTATATGGAAACAATACTGATATTGATTTCGCATTAACTCCCGGTAGCGCTGCTGCTCCAGCTGAAGGCTTTTACACGATAGACATGTCGAACAAATATGTCGTTCTTTCTGGAACATCAGGATTCGATTACAACAAGCTTTCAACGCATCTTGAAATCAAGACAGAACAAAACACCACGGCTGATCAAAACACCATTTACGGGCAAGACTCGGTGCGATTTGAATTGATCATGTCGGATCTTGTTATTGATTACGCCAAGGGTTATTTCGGGAATGATACCTACTCTTTCAACGAGACGTTCAACCTAGCTGAAAGCGCAAATATGCCAACAGGATTGCTAGCGTTGGATCAGGCTTCGTTTGGATTTCACGTTACACACAAAATGGGATTTGATGGTAAGTTGAAGATTGACAATGTTATGGGATTAAACACATACATGAATACCGGTGTTCAACTAACAGGAGGTAATTTATACAATCCATTTTTTATCACACGTTCCATTGACAATGGCGGAACCGCTTCTATTTCTAACATCGATATTAATTTGAACGAGGGGAACAGCAACATCACTTCATTTATGGGAAGTTTGCCATACGCTGTTCTTTTTACAGGAAGTTTACAATTGAATCCGTTTGGAAACGTAAGCGACGGAAACGATTTCTTTTATTCAGATCAATTAACTGAAGCGAAATTGGTTGTTGATGTTCCTTTGCGGTTGGCGGCTAGCGATCTCACACTGCGAGATACGTTGAATGTGGAAGTGACCACAGACGCGGTGCGCGTGAGTTCTTTAACATTGGAAATTCAAAATGCATTTCCAATGGAATGGAAATTGAATTTGACTACGCTGGGTGGATCAGTAGTTGCCGCAGATTTAAATGTGCCAAATGGAAACAGCATTGATGCATTGGCACTTGCAACTTCAAGCACACTGCTGATTCCTATTTCGGAAGCGCAATGGAACACGATTAAGTCGGAAGGAAAATTAATTCTGCAAGTCGTTTCAAACACACCTTCATTCCCACAGTTGGTGAATCTATATAGTTCATATTTCATTGACGTGCATGTGAAAGCGGGCGTTGTACTTAATGCTGAAGTGGAATGAAAAAGATTCTAATTGTTTTCGTTTTCGCGCTTGCGAGTGGAATGTCTTTCGCACAGACGTCTTATCTGTGGTTGACACGATCAGACACTACTGGAAAGGCTTTCAGAGGTATTTTAGATATTCAGGGAAATGCTGGGGCGGGAAGTACATTCTTGACCAAAGAGTTGGTAAAGCCATTTGTGGTTGGAGGAACAATCACTGCTGAATCGAGAAATTCCGCCATCGATGGAATGTCTGATCTTGGGGTGTTTGGAGGAAATGCAAATGTCCGCGCACGCTATTATGGCGGAAGAGACAGTTTGTTCGGAAGTGAAATGCTTGACTTGTATATTCAAGTTGGGAAAGAATATTTTGGAAGTGGAAGAATTTCGAAAGAGGCGTTCGACTTAATTGCGAATGGCAATGTCAATTACCAAGGCACGCGTGTTCCATTAACTTCAATACAAGGAGAGGCGCAAGGATTTCAATCGATTGGATTTGGTATTTATGACAAGCGAACATTTAGTTCGATTGGAATTTCTATGGTGAACGGATTGACCTATCAGCAGTTCAGTTTGTTTCCACCATCTTCGTTTTACACTTCACCCAATGCAGACACCCTGCAACTTGACTATTCAGGGGAGTATGTACATTCGGCTAATCCGCGTCCGAATGGAAACGGCATTGGTTTCAGCATCGATGGCGAATACAATTTCGTTCGTGACAGAGGCATTGATAAGAAGGAAGTCTGGAATTCGCTTGGGGTGCGCAATTTAGGTTGGGTGAATTGGAACGGACAAAGTGAGGTGGTGAGTTTTGATTCAACACTTACATGGACGGGTGTTGATTTGAATGCTATTTTGAATGGAGATTCATTGTTGAATGGGGCGTCTGGATTTGCAGACACGTTAGTCACCTCTTCTCAGAATGTTTCTTTTTGGAGGCCATTACGTGGTTCGTTCTATGTGCGTTCCGTTTATCGTTGGAATGAAAAGCTTCGCTTGACAGCAGGATTGGAAATGTATGCAGCACCTTTAAAACCACTTGCAACAGTTGGATTCATGTATATGCCGAAGAGTAATGTCATAGCCTCCATGAATATTTCTAATGGCGGATATGGCAATTGGAAATTAGGAATGGGCGTGCAATGGCTTATCGCCAATCAGTTTTATTTAGGTGTTCAGACTTCGAATTTGCCGGGATACTTTTTCAAGAGCACCCGCGAGATGCAAGCCTCGATTCAATTAAGTTATTTATTCAAAACAAAAAAGATAGACAATGAATAGTGTAGATGTAATGAAAATGGCGCAAACCAAATCGTTGGTTTTGTTGGCCGGTCCATGTGTAGTTGAAGGCGAAGATTTGGTAATGGAAGTTGCAGGTCGTGTTAAAGAGATTGCAGATAAATTGGGAATGCCTTATGTGTTCAAGGCTTCATACAGAAAAGCGAATCGCTCACGTGTCGATTCTTTCACGGGTTTAGGCGATCAAATTGGATTGGAACTGATTCAGAAAGTTGGAAAGACATACGGCATTCCAACTGTAACAGATATTCATGCTGCAGACGAAGCGGCAATGGCTTCGGCGTTTGTAGATGTTTTGCAGATTCCTGCCTTCTTGTGTAGACAAACAGATTTGCTTCAGGCAGCAGCTGCGACAGGGAAGGTGGTGAACATTAAAAAAGGACAATTCCTTTCTGCTGAGTCTATGAAGCACGCCGTGAATAAAGTAAAGGAGGCAGGTAACAACAACGTATGGTTAACCGAGCGCGGTACCATGTTCGGATACCAAGATCTTGTTGTCGATTACCGTGGTATTCCTGTTATGCAAGAATACGCGCCTGCCATTATGGACTGCACGCATTCTTTGCAGCAGCCAAATCAAAGCAGTGGTGTTACAGGTGGAAAACCAGAACTCATTGGAACCATTGCGAAAGCTGCTGTTGCAGTTGGGGTAGACGGATTGTTCATTGAAACACATCCGAATCCTGCGGTTGCTTTAAGCGACGGAGCAAACATGCTTCAATTAAATAAATTGGAAGAACTGCTTGAACAAGTCATGGAAATTCGCGCAGTGATAAAAAAATAATTCATGAGGAAATTTGATTTCATCTGTTTGTTTGTTACGCTTGTGTTGGCTCAAATGTTAGCTGCGCAACCTGTTGTGCACAATTACGGCAGTGCGGGTTCTGACGAATATGCATCTATTGTTGCTCATCCCGATGGAGGATTCGTTGCAGTAGGAACAACAGGTGGAGAAGTGGGTTCGCAAACCGATGTTTACCTGTCGAAGTTGAATGCAACGCTCGATTGCGAATGGACTTTCAATATAGGTGGAATTGGAATCGAGCGCGGAAATGATGTTGCTGTTTCGCAAGATGGAAGCATTTATTTCTGCGGAATGATTCTGAGTAATTCGGTTACAGGTTACAAGAATTTAGTCGCAAAGGTTGATGCGAATGGAAATCTTGTGTGGTCGCAAGAATTCGGTGAGGGAGTTTGGGACGAAGCGCGCAACATGGTTATTGATGATGCAGGTAATATTTGGGTCGCTACGAATTCATTTTTTCCAAATGGAGATGAGTTGGTAGTTTTATATTCCTTAATTGAATCAGGCGGAATTTCCTCGCCCATTATTCTTGAATCTATAGGAGCGAACAACAATGCAGCGTTGGAATATTACAACAACGAATTGTATGTATTGAATAATCGCAATGAGGGAATTTACGCGAATTACAGAGTTCGCAAATTAGATGCCTCAGGAAGTGTGGTTCAGTCATATTTCCTTCCTGGTTTGGGAGTTCAAGCGCACGATTTGCAAGTGTCGAGTTACGGAGTTTTTGTAGTTGGAGAATTTTTAAATGGAGACTTTCGAAATCCTTACACTTGCGCTTTCAATTTAGATGGAACGGTCAATACAGAGATTTACAATGTGTTCAATTTTAACATGTGGTACAACGCTGTGCATTCGAATTCGGAGGGTTATACTATAGCAGGAGAGACAACAGACTTTGGATTTGGTGAGCAAGAATGGGTATTGCACAGAGCCAATGTTTTGGGACAATATGCAGGCGGAGGAACTATTGGGACAAACAAGTCCGAGGTTTGCAGAGATTTGCTTGTCGTAAACGATACGGTTTATTTGGTTGGAAGTTCAAACGGATTCCAGTTGAATAAACAACAGCAAGCCACGGTTTACAGAAATGAATCTGTCGTTCTTTCGGCATTAGATCCGACGAGTGTAAACAACGATTGTTTTTACGTCGGCACAGAAGATTTGTTAGCAGAGGAACGCCTTTCGTTTAATGCAATTGGAAACAACTTCTTTCAAGCTTCATCACAGGTGAATAATCTGAAAGTGCAGGTCTTTAGCATTGACGGTAAATTGACTTTCAGTCATTCAGGGTCAAATGAATTCCAAGTGAAAGCTTCACCGGGAATTTATTTCCTCGTTTTTCAATCTGAAAAACAATCGGGCGTTCAGAAAATTAGTATTCGTTAACGCGAAGAAAGGGCAATAGAGTAGACCCCAGGAATAGCCTCTAATTCACTTTGAATTTCTTTTGTCACTGCAATTTTATTTCTTTCGGAAGAAGGAAGAATTACGCGATCTTCTCCATTTTTTAATTCAATGCGCAGTTGGGCATGTCCGGTATTTTTAACCAGCAGATTGTCTAATTTTTGAATGGACTGTTCAGTTAAAAATTCGGAGTCGATACCAATGGTTAAATACCTACCGAGCTTTTCTTTTACCTCTGCGAGCAAGGTTATTTCAGCAATTTGGAACTCTGTTTTCTCTTCGGTGTTTTGTCCGTAGCGACGTTTTTGGAAACGTCCGCGTACATACAAAAAGAAGTTGTCTTGCATGTATGCTTTGAAGTTCATGTAGTCTTTGCGGAACAGTCGGAAGTCGTGCGAACCTTCTCCGTTTTCAAGGGTGAAACTTCCATAAGGATTACCTTGCTGCGACATGCGGTGCTGTACATTTTTTACAATGCCAGCAAAGGCTATTTCGCGTCCGTTGTTGGGTTCAGGATTCTCAAGAGCCTCCATGGCATTTGAATGACAGAACGCTTCAATCTCCAAAGCGAAATCGTCGAGCGGATGTCCAGAGATGAACATGCCTACCAATTCTTTTTCCTTTGACAATTCAGTTAGTGCGTCCCACGGTTCAACTTTCGGAATAGCCGGAGGCTGAATTTGAACGCCAGAATCTTCTCCGAATAGAGATGCTTGTGATGAGTTCTTGCCATCGCGCGCTGCACGTGCGTATTTCACAAGTGTGTCTATGAAACCTTCACCTTTGTTATCTGTTCCGAAATAGGCAGATCGTGTAATTCCGAATCGGTCAAATGCTCCGCACATGGCCAAACTTTCGAGTACACGTTTGTTCGCAGCTTTCTCATCTACACGCTCTAGGAAATCGAATACCGTTTCGAACGGTTTCGTTTCTCTTTCACGAATCATGCTCTCAACCGCATTTTCTCCAACAGCTTTAACGGCGGCCAATCCAAAGCGAATTGCCCCTTCTTTATTTACAGAGAAGAGCGAAAGAGATTCATTCACATCCGGCGAAAGAACAGGAATGCGCATGCGCTTGCATTCTTCCATGAAGAAGGTAACGCCTTTGATATCACTCATGGAGTTACTCAAGGTAGCAGCCATAAATTCAGCCGGGTAGTGTGCTTTCAAATACGCCGTTTGATAAGCGATCCAGGCATAACAAGTCGAGTGCGATTTGTTGAAAGCGTAACTCGCGAACTTCTCCCAGTCGGCCCAAATCTTCTCCAGTTTATCCGCTGGATGTCCATTTGCAATGGCACCTTCCATGAATAAACTTTTCATCTTGTTAAGTTCTTCAATGAGTTTTTTACCCATTGCCTTACGCAAGACGTCGGCCTGACCTTTGGTGAAGTTGGCAAGTCTTTGAGACAGCAACATTACTTGCTCTTGGTATACGGTAATGCCGTAGGTCTCTTTCAAGTTGTCTTCCATTTCAGGAAGGTCGTATTCAATTTTTTCGAGTCCGTGTTTACGACGAATGAACTGCGGAATGTACTCCATAGGACCTGGACGGTACAAGGCGTTCATCGCAATTAAATCCGCGAATACGGTAGGCTTAAGGTCTCGCATGTGTTTGCGCATACCCTCACTTTCATATTGGAAAATGGCAACTGTTTCACCGCGTTGGAAAAGCTCATAGGTCTTTTCATCGTCGATGGGAATGTTGTCAATGTCAATGTCAATGTTGTGTGAAAGCTTGATGAGCTTCAGGGTGTTCTTGATGATGCTCAAGGTCTTCAATCCCAAGAAGTCCATTTTCAAGAGACCCGCTTTTTCTACAACGGAGTTGTCGAATTGGGTACACCACATGTCGCTGTCTTTCACTGTCGACACCGGTACGAAATTCGTAATGTCGGTGGGTGTAATAATCACGCCGCAGGCGTGAGTTCCCGTATTGCGAATGGACCCTTCTAAGATCTTCGCCATTCGCAATACTTTTCCTTCAGGAGTGGTGCTCGTAGCAATAAGGCGCATGCGCTGCATGCGCTCGAATTCTTCACTCGAGAAATCTTCTTTCAACTGTTTCTCTTCTTTGTTGAAGATGTCAGAAAGAGACGCGCGGTCGGGGATAAGCTTAGTCAGTTGTTCCGACTCGCCAATAGACAAGTCGAACACCCGCGCAGCATCTTTCACGGCCGACTTGGCGGCCATGGTACCGTAGGTAATGATTTGCGCAACTGCGTTGCGAGAGTATTTATTTCGAACGTACTCTATAACTTTTTCTCGACCCTCATCCTCGAAGTCGATATCCATATCGGGCATGGATACACGATCCGGATTCAAGAAACGCTCAAAGAGGAGGTCGTACTTAATCGGATCCACATCTGTTATGCGAAGGCAATAGGCCACCGCAGATCCCGCGGCAGAACCACGTCCTGGACCAACCGACACATCCATGCTTCTTGCTTCTCGACAGAAGTCTTCAACAATAAGCAAGTAACCGGGGTATCCTGCTTTTTCAATTACTGAAAGCTCGAAGTGAAGTCGCTCGCGAATAGATTCGTCGAAATCACCGTAACGGTATTTCGCTCCTTTAAAAGTTAAATGTTCTAGGTATGCCGATTGTTCAGCAATGGTCTTAAGCTTTTCTTTTTCTTGTGCAATGCGCTCTTCGTCGTATCCATCGGCATTCCATTTCTCAATGCGCTGAGATATTAGACGGTCGTGAGAAGCAGTAATTTCAGTTTGAAAATCCGTGATGAATGATTCTGCAATGTCAAACTTCGGTAAAAGAATTTCTCTGTCAAGTTTGTATCCGTCGCATTTATCTGCAATTTCCAACGTTGTTTCCAACGCTCCTGGATATGCCGAAAAAGCTTGAGCCATTTCCTGAACATCTTTCAAATAGAATTCGTTGTTCGGAAAACCGAAGCGAAACTCTCTTCCTTTTTTACCGATGTATTTTGAAGGCGTACTTACTTTCTCTCCATCCTTCACGCAAAGCAAAGCATCTTGCGCTTCGGCGTCACTTTTTTCAGTGTAGAAGGTGTTGTTCGCAGCGAAATATTTAACGTTGTGCTTTTCGCAAAACCGAACAAGCGTTCGGTTCACCACTTGCTCTTCTTCTAAGCCGTGGTTATTCAATTCAGCATAGAAATCTTCTCCGAATTGTTCCTTCCAGAAAACAAAGATTTCTTCCGCTTTCTCTTCGCCAATATTCAAGATGGTTGAAGGAATTTCACCCCAAAGTGAACCGGTACAAAGGATAAGTCCCTCTTTGTATTCAAGCAAAAGATCCCGGCTAATGCGCGGTACGTAGTAAAATCCTTCCGTGTATGCAATGGAAGAAAGCTTAGCAAGGTTTTGATAGCCTTTGAAGTTTTTCGCGAGTAACACAACCGGATAACCATCGTCTTTGGCAGAGCGATCGGTGTGGTTGCGACACATGTTTAATTCAGCACCAACAATGGGTTTGATTCCCTTCTTGTGCGCTGCACTCACGAAGTGGAACGCGCCCATCATGTTGCCAGCGTCTGTAACTGCAACAGCTGGAGAACCCATAGCGATTGATTTTTTAATCAATGCGTCAATGGTTGTTGTGCTTTGAAGAATACTGTATTGCGAATGAACGTGCAGGTGAACAAACTTTTGATTTTCATCAACCTCAACAGATTGTGAAGTTTGTTCGGGAACTAGCTCACCTGATTTTTCCGATTTGAAATTGCTGTCTTGAAGAACAGGCGCTTCATAAACAATTTCGTCTTTAGCTATTCCAGCAGAAGCAGGTATAACGCCAATACGAATGAGTTCGAAGAAACATTTTCCAGTAGCAGCAACGTCGTAGGCCGCGTCGTGAGCTTCTTCAAATTTTACATGAAATAATTTTTCGTGAAGTTCGGTAAGTGTTGGCCACTTGAACTTTCCACCGCGTCCCCCCGGAATAGCACAGAAGTCTGTTCCGAACTCTTTGGTATCCATGCTTGAGATTTGCTCAAGCACGTTCGTTCTTCCCTCACGTAAAAATTCACATCCAACAATGTTAATGTCGAATTCAATGTTATGTCCGGCTACAAATTGCGTTTGAGCAAGTGCTGTTTCAAATTGGTCTAAACATTCATTCAGTGGAATACCTTCTTTCGTTGCGCGTTCCGTTGATATGCCGTGAATTTTTTCCGATGAATAGGGAATGGAAAATCCATTTGGCTGAACAATAATACTTCCTTGCGAAATTAGGTTTCCGCGCTCACCGTGCAGCTGCCACGCCAATTGCACAAGTCTAGGCCAATTGTTAAAATCGGTCAGTGGCGCATTGTAGTTTTGAGGAAGGCCTGTTGTTTCGGTGTCGAAAATTAAATACATGGAAGTTGTTCAGATAGGAGCATAAAATTACTACCTCCCTTCCGAATAATTAGACATTGTGGAAATCTTTACGATGTCTTTTTTTGAACCAACTTGAATTTCGAAACACCAACATAGAAAAGAGCCCTAGACCGAGGAAATAAACATAGTCTGAGGTCCAGATGATTGCAACGTCTGCATCTGTATAAAACGAGATGTAATAGGCGTAGGCGAGGTACAGCACTGTCGTTGCAAGCTCAATAAAAAATCCTTGAATAGTCATTCCAGCGCCTTCTACCGCGGCAAGTAAAATGCTGGTAATTGCAAATATGGAAATCGCGGGAAGCACAATGTACATACTCTTCACCGTCAATCGCACGGTTTCATCATTGGCGTTGAAAAGATGAGCAATGCTCTCCGGATAAAGCCAAAGTCCGTGCGTGAGTATTAAAATAAAACTGAAGTTTAATAGTGCTAGCCGCTTAAGTACATTGAAAATTTCACCGCTTCTTTTTTCAGCCAACAGTCCGGATACATAAGTTTTCGTAGTGCTTGAGAATCCCATGACGCTAACCCAAGCGAGCATGTACATGTTTCTGACAATAAATGCGCTTTGAAAAGAGTCTTCGCCCTTCTTTTCAATGAAAGCGAAGAAGATGATCCAGATGCTTAATGCCACTAACATTTGAAGCATAATTGGAACGCCTAACCGAAGAATTTCTTTGGTGTATTGGAAAGGGACGCGGTATAAATTTCGAAACAGACGAACCTCTTTGTATTTCGCGTGAAAGAGTGTGTAAACAAAAAGAACGAGTGCTGCTGCGCCTTCACCCATGTTAGTTGCAATGGCAGCGCCTCTTATTTCCAACCGAGGGAAATTCATATTTCCAAAGATGAATAGGTAGTCGAAGACAATAGTGAATATCGCAACTGTAACAGTCGAGTAAATCATGCTTCGTGTCAGCGCTATTCCAGACCAAAACGACTGAAGCACTTGTATGAACGTGAAGAAAATGAATCCGTATGCACGCGTTTCCGCGAATGTTTTCATGTAGTTGCGCGTTTCTTCATCTTCAATACTTCGATCTAAGAATGTTGGGATGAAAAATGCTAAAACAATAAATTGAATCAAGACAATGAATGCGCCAATGAAAAGTGCGTTTGCAAATACAGTTGGAATTTCTTCGCTTCTTCCTTCGCCGCGTTTGCGTGCAATTAATATTTGTGAAGCGTTCGCCAATCCGGCAGAAAGCATGGAAAGTGCAATGTAAATGAGCCCTACGAAACTCACCGCACTCATGGCTTTTCCGTTCAATTGTGCAACGAAAAAATTATCGACCAGTACAACAATAAATTGCACGAATGCACCCATGCACAAGGGAAGTGCCATTTGTAAAAGGGCTCTGTTGTTTGTGCTTAGTGCAATTTTTTCAGACATGTTTTTTGTTGTGCCATTCGGCTTCAATGTGCTTCCACCAATGAATGCTGTGACGCGCCCATTCAAGTTTTAGCTCCAATTTTTCTTCGTCGCTCAATTGCCAATCAAGAGAACTGCCGCGCAAGTTAGTGGTTAAATGCTGCAACGCAATGCTGGTAGCGGCAGAGACGTTAAGGCTTTCGGTAAAGCCTTGCATAGGAATGTGCACGAGCACATCGGCTTGTTCAACCATGTAGTCACTTGCGCCAGAAAGTTCTGTGCCTATAACTAATGCTGTTTTTTGTGAAAGGTCTAATTCAGAAAGAGGAATTGAATTTCCATGTAAGTGAGTTACTGCTAAACGGTAACCTCTGTTTTTTAAATCACGAACACATTCGGCAGTATTGCTTCGCGTTGAATTGTATCTGTGAAGGGTTAACCATTTTCCTGCTCCTTTCGAAATACGTTGAAGGTGTTGAAACGGATTGGTATTCTCAATCAGATACCCGTCTTGAATTCCGAACGATTCCATGCTACGAAGAATAGCGCTGGTGTTGTGCGATTGGTAGAGATCTTCGAGTACAACGGTTAAGTATCTTGTCCGCAAATTAACGACTTCGTCGAAGCGCTGCTGTTTGAAGGGGGTAAGCGCTTCACAGAAGAGGTCGTATAGTTCTTGACTCATGGCGTGCAAAAATAAAAAGGGCTGCCGAAGCAGCCCTCATATTTTTCGTAACTGAAAATTACTTCACTTTAGAAGATAACTCAGCAC
>JBILOU010000119.1:0-3886 GCA_044374295.1 Flavobacteriales bacterium
GGAAATAATTAAGAACAAAATGACGATTCCACCAATGATGGCGCCCCATTTCGAAATGTTCTCATTCACCGATTGAAGAAGTGTTTTCTCGTATCCAACATCTTTAATAATTGGATTCTGCTTGCATGATTCCACGAAAGCATCTACCGTAAGACCATCGGCCTTTTCCGGATTTATCTGAACGTCTATGGAGGCTGGAAGGGGATTGTATCCAAGAACTTGAACGAAATCTTCACCAATTTCTTTGCTGTATTCAGCCTCTGCTTGCTCACTTGAGGTATAAGAAACCTGGGAGGCGATTCCGCCTCCCTCGATTTCCTTTTTAAAACTTAATATTTGTTCTTCGCTGACTTCTTCGTTCAAGAGCAATTGCACGGTAAACTGTGATCGAATGTGATCTGAAACCTGCAATGCCACCAAATAGAATACTAAGAATATTCCAACCATGAGCAATACCAACGTAGATCCTGCAAATGCAGAAATGCGCGATATGCTGCTGGCTGAAGTGCGAACGAATTGCATACGCTTACGATACTGAAACCACGTGTCCTTTAAAGAACAAGTTCTCTCCAGCTAGCGGATGGTTAAAGTCAATAACCACAGAGTTCAATTTAACTTCTTCAACAACACCTTGAACTTGATGTCCTTCTGGAGTTTCCATCGGAATAACTTCTCCCACTGCAAACAATTCCTCATCAAACTCACCATCTTCTTCCATAAAATCACTTTTCGGAAATTCCATGTAATATTCTTCCTGCTCATCTCCGTACGCTTCTGCGCAAGGAATGCTTATGCGAAACTCGTCGCCAACCTTCAACCCTTCTAATCCTTTTTCAAATCCTTCAATCATTGGATCAACCTTGAAAGTGAATTTCATTGGTCCTTGTTCCAAGGTAGATTCTACCATTTCTCCGTTTTCATCGTCAATGAAAAGTTCGTAATTCACCTCTACGGTGGCTCCTTCTTTTATCATTTCTTTTTGATTTTAATTTTCTGTCCTATTTGTATTTTATTTGGGTTCAGACCCTTATTTAATTTGACAATTGAATCTACTGAAACGCGATTTTTAGAAGCAATGCTCGAAAGGCTATCTCCCGATTTCACGGTATAATAAACATACTCCTCTTTAGGCGCAACAGGCGTGGGTTTTGGGGCTTCAGCCGGTGGAGTTACCTTCGGTGTAGTGGCAGAGGTTGTATCTGTAGGTTCTGTAACCTTCGGAATGGTGATAGTTTTCTTAACCTTCACTTTCACTTTCAAACTTTGCCCAATTTTCAAAGTTGAGGATTTCAACTTATTCCATTTCTTAATATCTGATGAGGAAACGCCATATTTCGTTGATACGCTCTTCAAGGTTTCTCCCTTTTTCACTTTATGGGTCTTCCATTGGTCTTCCCAAACTACTTTTGTCGTCTGTCCTGCGTCACCATCTGCCGACGCTGTATCAGCTAAAACAGGCTCTGGTTCTGGCCTTTTTACTTCACTAGCCAAATAAATATCTTTCTCGTGCGCCAAGAAATCTCCAATTTTCTCAACAGGCAACATGAGGTAATGCTTCTTACCATTGTCGGGAATTTCCTTCAACTTATACGTTCCGTTCAAATAAGTGATTTCCTCAATCGGAAGATTGATGCTCTTCGATACAATCTCGAAATCTACTCTTCCAGTTACATGAATCGTGTCTGTCTCGAAATAAGACATAGAAGCTTTCTTCGCGAAAATGTTGTGCTCTGTAGAGTAGTTCATGATATAATTCACCGCAATAAATGCAGGAACATACCCTTGTGTTTCTTTTGGAAGGTATTGCTTGATAGCCCAAAAATCTTTCTTGCCGTTGGCACGGCGAATGGCTTTGTTCACATTACCCGGACCACTGTTGTATGCTGCCAAGGCTAGATTCCAATCGCCAAATGTGTTATACAAAAAACGCAAGTACTTACACGCCGCTTCAGTTTCTTTAATTGGATCGAAACGCTCATCTTGGTAGCTTGTAATGTCTAATCCGTACATCTTTCCGGTTCCAGGCATGAACTGCCAAAGACCCGCAGCACCTGCTCTTGAAATGGCTGTTGGATTCAATGCAGATTCCACAATAGCCAAATATTTCAACTCTAGTGGAATGTTGTATTTCGCTAATGCATCTTCAATTAATGGAAAGTATAGTTGAGAAAGACCTAAGACTTTAGCCGTAACGTCTCTTCTTCTAACAGAATATAGCGCAATGAAATCGCGGACATTTTCATTGTAAACCAAATCAAACGGACTCTCTCTGTCTAAGACTTTCATGCGCTCTCGCGTAAGTTCCTCAGGAAACGTTGGAACTAAATCTGTTGGATAGTCATAGGCGTTTTGAATATCTGGATCAGCAGAAAAACAGAAGTGATTCAAATAGCTTGCTACAAGCATTCTATCAATTTCATCAATCTCCTCTTTCTTCAATCCCGCCACCTGACGATCTTGTAACGTGTCCTTTGGAAAGTCCAAGGCCGATACACTCCAAACCGAAAGCACGCCCAGTAATGCTGTAACTAATTTTTTCATGATTTCCCTTTATAATAGGGCAACAACATTTCAAAGCGTTTATTGCCCTTTCATTTCGGATACAATTTCCGAAAAAAATGCATTATTTCCAATCTTGGAAAAACACAATTGTGAACACTCTGTTAGGGAAAAACTCCTGAAGCCTAGGATAGCAACGCTTCCAGCGTTTTTGAAAACGCGAACAAATCACTGTCCTCCTTATGACGTGCGGTAACTTGAATGCCGAATGGCAATCCAGTTGTTGACTCTTTTCCACATGGAATAGAAATCGCAGGATTCCCTGTTAGATTAGCATGTACCGTGAAAATATCTTGCATGTACATTGAAATTGGATCCTTCGACTTTGCGCCGAACTCAAACGCAACATCCGTACACGTTGGCGAAAGCAAAAAATCGTATTGATCGAAAATAACTTTCGTCTTCTCTTGCAATACACGTCTTACGCGCTGTCCCGTGCCGTAGTAGGCGTCTATATATCCTGAACTCAACACGAACGAACCCAATAAAATTCTGCGCTTTACTTCGCGACCAAATCCTTCTGTTCTGCTTTTTCTATAAGTCTCGTCAATGCCTTTGGCATCTTTACTTCTGTAACCGTAATTAATTCCATCGAAACGCGCCAAGTTAGAAGAGGCTTCTGCTGTGGTCAACACGTAATATGCCGGAACCATATAATCTAAATACGGGAAAGAGATGGGTTCCACCAGGTATCCTTCCGACTTCAATTTTTCTAAAATCTCGTTAAGACGTGCGCGAATTTCCGGATGAACAGCAGGGCTTTCAACCGCTTCTTTCAAGTAAGCAATCTTTGGCTTGTCAGAATTATTCTTTGCGCTTGGAAGTTTTTCCAACAACGTTGTACTGTCGTAAGCATCTGGTCCGCCAATAACTTGAAGCAAAACTTCTGCGTCTTCTACGCACTTGGTCATTGGACCAATCTGATCGAAGCTCGATGCGTAAGCAATAAGTCCATATCTAGAAACCGCACCATACGTGGGTTTCATACCCACAATACCGGTAAATGAGGCAGGCTGACGAATAGATCCGCCCGTGTCACTTCCCAGTGCAGCTAAACAAAAGTCAGCAGCTACCGCGGCAGATGCGCCGCCCGAAGATCCTCCGGGTACACAGTTTTCATTCAACGGATTTTTAACCGGACCGTAATAGGATGTTTCATTAGAAGACCCCATCGCGAACTCGTCGCAATTCAATCTTCCAATTATAATAGCATCTTCCGCAAGAATGCGTTCTACAACAGTTGCGCTGTATAACGATTCAAATCCTTCGAGGATTTTGGAAGAAGCAGAAACTTTATGATTTTTATAACAAATGTTATCTTTAATGG
>JBILOU010000058.1:0-13175 GCA_044374295.1 Flavobacteriales bacterium
AGGAAAAATGATCGAATGAAAAAAATTATGACCGTGGTGGGTGCTCGTCCGCAAATTATTAAATCTGCGGCCATCACTCGTGCGATTGAAAACGACTCATTCCTTCATGAAATAAAGATTCATACACAACAACATTCTTCGGAAAACATGTCGGGACAATTGTTTTCCGATTTGAAAATTAAATCACCTGATGTATTGTTGGAAGCTCCTTCCGGAAATACAGTCGAACAGATTGCACACATGTCTATGGCGCTTCAAAAAGCCATAGAACTGCATTCTCCTGATATGGTTTTGTTGTACGGAGACACGAACAGTACCCTTGCTGGTGCATTGGCCGCAGCGCACATGCAAGTGCCCATTGCGCATGTAGAAGCGGGACTTCGTTCCTTCAACAGACAAATGCCCGAAGAAATCAATCGTGTTACTACTGATCATTTGAGCACGTTGCTCTTCACTCCTACTTCTGCCGCTACTCTTCAACTTCAAAAGGAAGGGTATAGCAATTCAGAAGTTTCTGTTGCGACAGCTGCAAACGCCGCTGTTGTTGAATGTGGCGATGTTATGTTAGACAATGCGCTTTATTATTCGAACGGAATTACCAAGGAAAGAGAGAATTTTATTTTCCTTACACTGCACAGACCTTCGAATGTCGACAATCCTGAATTACTCCTGCCTTTCTTGCAAGAGTTGGTTCAAATTGCATCTGATTTAAAAATGGAACTTCATTTTTCCATTCACCCGAGAACAGCAAAATCGTTAGAAGATTCAAATTTGAAGGATGAATGGGAACGCTTGAAATTGAATTCCAATTTCATTCTATTTCCACCTTTCAACTACACCGAAACACTGGGCAAACTCACGCAGGCTTCGCTTGTATGGACGGATTCTGGTGGATTGTGTAAGGAAGCGTTTTACATGGGAACTCCTTGTTTAATTCTACGAAGCGAAACGGAATGGACTGAATTAGCTGAGCACGGCTATGCCAAAGTGGTTCACAACGATTTGGAAAAAATAAGAACTGAAAGCGCTAATTTCCTTCAACACGGAATGCCA
Organism: Flavobacteriales bacterium; assembly: GCA_044374295.1. Taxonomy (GTDB): domain Bacteria; phylum Bacteroidota; class Bacteroidia; order Flavobacteriales_D; family Sanyastnellaceae; genus CAIZGX01. The sequence goes on from JBILOU010000058.1 coordinate 1,054, forward strand.
GACTCCCTGCCATTGTATGGAAAAGGAAATGCCGCAGAGATCATTCTATCAAGCATTAAATCATTTTTCGCTTGATTGCCATTTATACTGAAATAGAATCTCCGCGATTGAATTATGCCTTGAAGGCATTGTTGCAACCCGTTTCTGTTCCTTTTTTTATATTGAAGAACAAGAGTGAATTCGATGAATTCAAAGGTGCTAAGTTGATCTATTCAGAAAACGCTTGGGACAATCATTTACATATTCCCCCATCTGGTTTTTTCTTAGATGATTCAATTATTAAATCAGAACAATTCGATTTTCCTTTTGAAGTTCCTGAGAATGGCGCTTTTCATTTCAATTTCGATGTACTCGCTGCGAGTTTCATTTTACTGAGTCGCTACGAAGAAGAAGTTATTTCATCGCGAGATGCTTTTGGTCGCTTTGAAAGCAAGTACAGCCTTTTAAGCAAACGCAATTGGTTCGAGCGTCCGTTGGTGGACGAATGGCGTTTAGCTTTGCTTAGAGCCATTCAAGAGCATTTTCCATTCTTCGAATACTCGCCTACTTCACACCAAGTTGAATTGACGGTTGATGTAGACAGCGCTTATGCTTATTTGCACAAAGGAATGTATCGCACTGCTGGAGGATTCGCGAAGGACGTGGTGAAGTTTCAATTGGGAAATTTATTTCAAAGAACGCTTGTTTTGCTGCGCTTGCGCGAAGACGATTACAACACTTACGATTACATTGCATCTCTTCAAGAGACGTATAAATTCGATTTGACGTATTTCTTTTTGTTGGCCAACTTCGGTGCTTACGATAAGAATGTTCCTTACACGAGTAAAGCCCTTCAGCATTTAATTCAATCTCTTTCGAAGAAGTATCGCTTGGGAATTCATCCGGGGGTTGCTTCGCACGGTGCCCTTTCCACTTTGAAAGAAGAAATTAGAAGACTTCAATTCATTACTGAAAGGAAAGTTTTGCATGCGCGCATGCACTATTTGAAAATGAACGAAGCGGAAACCTATCGCAATCTTATTCAATGCGAAATTGAAAATGATTATACAATGGGGTTCGCCGATGTAATTGGATTCAAATCAGGTACTGCTCTGCCGCATTATTGGTATGACTTCAAACAGGAAAAAGAAACCACTTTGTTGTTACATCCGTTTGTAGCCATGGACGCGACGTTGAATCGATACATGAAACTATCAGCGCAGGAAGCCATTGATAAATTGAAGGAGTTGAAGCACACCTGCTCGAGACTTCAAGTACCTTTTTGTTTGTTGTGGCACAACGAAAGTTTTTCGGAATGCAACGAATGGAAAGGCTGGAAGGAAGTGGTGGCTGAAGTTATGCGTTGAGTTTCTTCAACTCGAAAATTCCATCTTCCATGACACCATAAGTGTAATGATGAAGCCAATCTCCAATGTTGATGTACTCTGAATTCTCCCCCAATTTTATTTGCATAGGCAAATGACGGTGTCCGAAAATGAAATAATCGAAGTGTTCTTTTTGAAGTTGTTCCTTCGAGAAGACAGCGAGCCATTCGTTTTCTTCTCCTAAAAATTTCTTATCGCTTTCTCCAGATATGCTTCGGCTATAGCCCGAACTCTTCTGTGCTAACCAAATTCCAAAATTCGGATGAAGCCTTGCGAAGAGCCACTGACAAAAACTTGAAGCGAAGAATTTCTTTAAGATCTTGTATCCGTTATCTCCTGGGCCAAGGCCGTCTCCATGTCCAATGAAATACTTCTTGCCATTCCATTCGCGCACAATGGGCTCTCTGTGAAGGGTAATTCCGCATTCTTGTGGAAGGTAATCGAAGATCCACATGTCGTGATTTCCTATGAACCAATGCACCGGAATTCCGCTATCTGTTATTTCTGAAATCTTTCCGAGCAAACGCGTGAATCCGCGCGGAACAGCGCGCTTGTATTCAAACCAAAAATCGAAAACATCACCGACTAAAAATATTTCGCTTGCATCTTTTCGAACCTCTTCGAGCCATTGCACAACTTTCTTTTCACGAACAAGGCTCTCCTCGAAATTGGGAGCGCCAAGGTGAAAGTCGGAAGCGAAATAGACTTTGTTTTTCATCTTATTTTCCAGCAATGCTACGAATAAGTTTGAATGGCTCTAGACCAATAAGATCAATGTTCATCATTACACCGTTGAAGTATCCTGGTAACATAGCGTCTTGAACTTTATCATTTCCGTAAATCGGAAGTGTAACACTCCATACGTTCGGAATGATTTGAAGCACCGCAGAAGTGTTCCAATAAACACCTTCAGCATTGTAGTTCGGACAAGCCGGGCTCCATGCATCGAGGATTGTTCCTTGCAAGGAGATGTTGAATTTTTCGATTGGAAGTTGAATACCAACTGTTGTTGAAAGCAAACGTTTTGTTGCGCCCGCGTTGCGAAGGTTCACTCCTAGATTTCCCATTCCGTTGGTCACTTGCGATGAAGCAAATCCGGAAGAAGCTCCTCTTCCGAAATACAAATTATCGAATGCGTAATCATATGCGCCCGATACTCCCGATAGTCCGAACGCTCCGTTTTGTAGAGCATACAAAGCGTTGTTATCGACTTGATATCCTGCAAAAGCTTTCACATAAACATCACGGTCTTTGGTTAGCGAGTATTTGAAGCGGTAAGTACCTCCTGCACTCAATAATGTTCCAATTTGAGAAGAAGCATCACGAACATAAGAAGCCTGTTGAAGGACACGTCCGTTTACATTCAGGGTTTGACGTGGACCAATCTTTTGAGACCAATTTGCGTCGAATTGAATGAACTCACGTGAAGTATTTTCAATTAAGTACTCATCGTTAAGATTGTTCGAAGTTTCCTTGAGGTTAAGTTGCACTTGATATGCCAATAACAAGTTCACAACCGTTCCTTTGTTGAAATTCGAAGGCTTATTTCTGAATGTATAAGCGAAATAAGGCTTAATTAAAACATAATTTTTATAGGTCGATTTTTCTTGATAAGTGAAATCATCCATTCCAAAGCGTTGAACTTGTGTTCCTGCGGTGAAATTCAATTTGTGGTAGGCGACGCTTGCAAATCCGTTTACCGCTTTTCTCTTGAAACTGTAAAGGGGAGAAACATTCCATTCGAAATTCTTACGAAGGATTTGTTTGTTGTGAAGGTTCACTCCTATCATGCTTCCGTCGTGCACATTATACGCATACATGGGAAGGTAGAACAATTCTGTTTGCTTCGGATTGTCGATGCTTGAGAAGAATTTCATCTTAACAGGCTCTACTTTCTTGAATACACCTGAACTTCTCATGGTGTTATTCTCTCTGTTTACCTCAGGGATTACTCCTTCTGGATCGATTGAATAAGAAGACGAACTTGGAGCAGTTATCCAAACAGACTTTCCTGGAGCAATGGCCTCTTTCGTCCAGATTGGAGTTTTACTACCAATTGTACCAATTGACACTGCACCTGCAGCATAACCGGTGTTCTTTACTTTGACTTTCGAATTTCCAGGTTCAACGGTATTCTGTTTTATGCGAGTAATGCTGAAATCAATCTTCTCTGTGGTCTTGATTAATTCATTGAAGAACCAATCGAGTTTCTGATTGGTGGTCTCTTCGAAGACACTTTGAATGTCCTCAGGTTGTGGGTGCTTGAATTTCCATTTCTCGAAATAATTGTGCATGCACTGATCAAACAAAGGTTCGCCCAAATACCCTTTTAAATAATAGAACAACAATGCTGTCTTCTTGTATACGATTCCACCGTAATTCAATTCGGTGAAGTTGTCTGAGTGACATTGCAAAGGTTGATCGAGGTTTTGTGAAGCCGAAATCAAATAAGACAATTCGCTCAAAGAACGTTGCGAGAAATCTGACAAGCCCAAGGTCTTGTCTAATCCACCAATTCCAATAGCTGCTCCCAAAGAAGCTTCTGGATATTTCGTGTCCATGTAACGGTCTTCGTTGAACGAGTTCAATCCTTCGTCCATCCATGCGTTATCACGTTCGTTACTTCCCAAAATTCCGTAGAACCAGTTGTGTCCCACTTCGTGCATGATAACTGTTTCAAGCATGCGATCATTTCCGGCAGAACCAATAACGGTTACATTCGGATATTCCATTCCGCCACCTGCGCTGATTGTTCCGTCTACTGCGGTAACTTGATTGTATGGGTAATCACCATTCCACAAAGAATAATAATAGATTGCGTCATGCAAATACTCTGAAGACTTGCTCCACAACTTCGCACTTTCTGGAGTGAACAATGCCCATGTCGTAACCTGATTCTTGTTCGCAGGGGTTTCCACATTTCCTTTTAAAACAATCCAACGCTTATCTGCGAACCAACCGAAGTCGTGCACGCGTGATTGTGTGTAGCGTACTGTCTTCCATTCTTTCGAAGACGCTGGAAATTCATTCAAGTCAGCACTCAAAGAATTTCCATCAATTGTAGCCTTTGCTACTTTTTCCATTCCCATAGAAGCCTGTTCATTCATGAATTCAACTTCTGAAGGTGTTTGGCAATCTCCGGTTGCACCTATGATGTAGTTCTTCGGAAGCGTAATGCTCACGTCGTATGAACCGAACTCGCTGTAGAACTCTCCTTGCGTTAAGTAAGGCATTTGGTGCCATCCGTTTCTATCGTAAACCGCAGGCTTTGGATACCATTGCGTAATTTGAAAACTTTGTCCAATGTGACCTAAACGCGAAATACTTCCACTTGGAATCTTCACTCGGAAAGGAGTTGTGATGGTAATGCTCTGTCCCGGTTGGAGTGGTGAAGCCAATAACAACTTGCAGATATCGATGTTCGCTCCATCGTATTCCCAAGAAGTTTTCACTCCGTTAACTTTGAAGTCAAGCGAATCGATGTACCCTTTGTTCTCTGCTAATGTCGTGAACAAAACGAAATTACGCGTTCGAGCCAACTGCTTGGCAAGCGCTGTGTTTCTGTTTTTGTAGGCATTCGGCCAGATGTGCATGTAGATTTCATTCAACGCAACCGGGCTGTTGTTGGTGTAAATCAACTCTTCATTTCCGTAGAGCATGTTGCGTTCATCATCGAGTTTTACATCGATTTTGAATTTTACATCTTGTTGGAAATAAGGTTTGTTTTGAGCGAAAGACGAAACGCTCATTCCGAATGCGACAAGTGCTAATGCGATTTTTTTCATGTTGAATTTATTACTTCGACGAATAATGATATCTGTAGTTACTATTATAATCCTAATTTTTTCAATTCACTTTCTAATCCGCCACCGCGAAGCGACTCGCCCATGGCTACAATCTTTCCTTCCTTGTCAATTAGAACGGGGAAGGGAATACTTTCAATTTCATACAACGGAACAACCGCAGAGCGCCATCCGCCTAAATCTGAAACGTGATTCTTCCACAACAATCCGTCTTTTTTAATGGCTGCTTCCCAAGCTGCTTTGTTTTCGTCCAATGAAACAGAAAACACATCGAATCCTTTTGAAGCGTATTTGTTATACACTGCTACCACATTCGGATTTTCTTTTCGACACGGTCCACACCACGATGCCCAGAAGTCAAGAAGCACAACCTTTCCACGAAGACTGCTTAATGCTTTGGTTTCTCCGGTTAGGGTTGGAAGGGTAATTTCTGGCGCCATTTTGCCAACTGCTATATTCGAATTTGAAGCTGCACTTGAACTACTTGCATTCTTAATTTGTCCAACCAATTTCTCCAAAGTCTTATACGCCGCTAGGTTTCCACAAGTGGGCTTGGTGTCGGTTAAGACACGCTGATACCAAATGAAATCGAAACGCGGATCGAGGTTCTGAACAATGGAGATAGCTAATAAACTCGCTGAGTGTTTTTCCAGCCATCCTTTTACAAAAGCGTTGGCTTCTTTCTGCGCTGAATTACATTGAGCCGTCCACTTCGCCACCCATTGTGAACTGTCTAAACCCGGATCGGTTGAAGGACGATCAATCTGTGCTTGCGCTTCTGCAAGCTTTGTCATAAGAGGCTCCCACTTCTTCACCAAGTCCATGTACTCGACTGTTTGCGGAGAACCTTCGACTTTTGCATTATTCAAATTTTCAAATTCAGCAGTGATTTCAACATGCTCTGAACTGTCTGTGATGAGTTGAAGAAAATTCCCTTCTTTGAAATAGATTCGGTAAAAGTCTAAAGGAAGGTTGCTATGCGATTTCAAACTGAAACTTCCATCTGAACCTACAACAGTGCTATCGATGGGAAGAACCTTACTGTCTGAAAGCGATTCCAAATAAATCGTTTTTCCTTCAGCACCCGTAATGACTCCGGAAATGGAATTTGAATTTCCACATGATGCAAAAGAAATTGCGGCGGCAACTAAGATGAAAAGATTTCTCATTGATCTAATAATTGTTGAATAAGTCCAGATGCTGTTTTAGGATTAGCCTTTCCTCCACTCTTCTTCATGAGTTCACCCATAAACAATCCGAGAATTCCTTTATTTCCTGCTTTATATGCAGCAACTTTGTCTGGCCATGCAGCCAAAATCTCTTGCGCAATTTGCTTGATGCTGTCTTCGTCTGCATCTTGAATCAAGTTCAATTCAGCAGCTACGTCTTCAGCCATTTTGGAAGGATGATTCGCTAAAGCTGGAAGAATTTTTTCAGCAGCCGTCGAACTTGAAACTTTACCAGCATCTACTAAATTGATGATGCTAGCGAGTTGTTCTGGAGTGAACGGACTCTGTTCTATTTCGAGGGCTTGCTCTTTTAAGTATCCTTTTACAGGACCCATTAGCCAATTGCAAGCCGCTTTGTAGTTCTTCGTTTTTGAAATGATCCGCTCGTAATAAAGCGCAGTTTCTTTTTCGCTTGTCAAGACATTCGCATCGTATTCCGATAGATTGAATTCTTTCAAATACTTATGCAGCAACTCTTTTGGAAGAGGTGGCATTGAAGAGTGTATGCGTTGAATGTGATCTTCAGTAATGACAACAGGCGGAAGATCGGGCTCTGGGAAGTAGCGGTAATCTTGCGCATCTTCTTTACTACGAAGCAAAGATGTAGTTCCGTCTGCAGCGTTGAAGCTGCGCGTTTCTTGATTGATTGTTCCACCTGCTTCAATGATATCGATTTGACGCTTCATTTCATGATCAATGGCGCGTTGCACATTGCGAATGGAGTTCATGTTCTTCACCTCGCAACGGGTGCCGAACTCAGGAGCGCCTTTCTTTCGAACAGAAATATTCGCATCGCAACGAAGCGAGCCTTCTTCCATGTTACCGTCGCAGATATCTAAATAGCGAACGAGCTTTCGAACTTCAGTCAGATACAAATACGCTTCGCGTGAAGTGCGCATATCTGGCTCTGAAACGACTTCAATAAGCGGAACACCAGCACGATTCAAATCGACAAGCGTGTCGAAAGGATCTTGGTCGTGCATGCTTTTTCCAGCGTCTTCTTCCAAATGCGCTCGCGTAATTCCAATGCGCTTCTCTGAACCATCGTCTTCACGAATAATTATTTCTCCACCTGTGCAGATGGGAGTTTTGTCTTGCGTAATTTGATATCCCTTTGGTAAATCGGCGTAGAAATAATTCTTACGAGCGAAAAATACAGGGGTATTTATCTGCATGTCTGTTGCAAGCGCTAACTTAATCGCAAAGTCTACAGACTGCGTGTTTACTTTAGGCAACGTTCCTGGATGTCCCAATGTTATTGGGGAAACCAAGGTATTCGGCAAAGCGCCAAATAGGTTTGCATCAGAGGCATAAGCCTTCGAGGCGGTCTTCAGTTGCATGTGGACTTCCAGTCCAACTACCAATTCGTATTGATCGTATACAGATTGTTCCATTTATTTCTTTACTTCATTTACAGCATTTAGTAACGCTGTTTCACCTGCGATAAATTTTATTTTCATTCGAAGAAAATACAAAGGAAGTTCTTCAAATCCCTTGATATTCTTGCATTTCACCACATCTTTTTCAGTGGTTAGCAGAACCGTATTTTCCTGTCCAAAGTTAATCCATTCTTGTCGAATGCGCGACACATCTTGCGCAGTGTATTCATGGTGATCGGGCAAGGCCATTTCAATGGTTGCCACGCTTCTATTTCTTCCTTCCATAAAGAATGGAATTGGATTGGCTAGTCCTGCAAAACAGACGCTGCGCAAATTGCTATTCCATGGATTTATCTGACTGAATGCGGGTTCTGGCGTTTCGTACACAATGGTAGTGAAAGCCAACACCTGATTTTCGTTCAACTTCAATTCTAACTTTATTGTTTCTCTAGCCTCTTCGGAAAGATCTTCTGGACATTTCGTTACAACAATTGCATGGGCTGAATGTGCTCTTTTTTTCAAGTCGCGCAAACCACCTACAGGAAACAAATGATCGTTCACAAACAAGTCGTTGTACGTCGTAAGCAGAATTGAAAAATCGGGGTTCAATTTTCTATGTTGAAAGGCATCGTCTAAAACAACTTGCTGAATTTGTGGAAAGGATTGTTTCAATTGATAAATTCCTGAAAGTCTACTTTCAGAAACAGCTCCAATTAAGGATTGGAAATGATTTCGAACCACTGCGGGCTCATCGCCAATTTCTGAAACTTTGGAATCTGAAGTAATTAATTGAAATCCTTTGGTTTTACGGCCATATCCGCGAGAAACAAATCCGGTTTTCGAGGCGTCTAACTTTTCAATTAACCAAATAGCGAAAGGTGTTTTTCCGGTTCCTCCTATTTTCAAATTTCCAATGACAATGGTGGGAACTAATGCTTTTTTTGAACTTAAAATTCCAACAGAAAATAAAAAATGACGGAAGTACAGAATGCTTCCTAAAAGAAAAGAAAAAGGCCAAAGATTTGCTCTGAATAAACGCATCGGTGTAACTTGGCTGCAAGTTAGATTAAAAATGCGTATTGAAGAAGTCATTTCCTATTTAGAACAATGGGCTCCGCCTATTTTACAAGAGTCTTACGACAATTCTGGATTGTTGGTTGGAAATAAGCAAAACGAAATCACCAACGTATTGGTGAGCCTCGACTGCACAGAAGAAGTTGTTGAGGAAGCCATTTCGAAGAATTGCAATCTTATTGTCTCGCACCATCCGATTGTTTTCAAAGGCTTGAAACGCTTTACTGGCGCCGATTATGTTCAGCGCACTGTTATAAAGGCTATTCAAAACAACATTGCGTTGTATGCGATTCACACGAACCTCGACAACACCATTGAAGGTGTGAATGGGGAAATTGCGAAACGACTTGGATTGAAGAATGTTCGTCCACTTGTTCCATTAAACGGACATCTGCTCCAACTCACTGTCTTCATTCCGAATGATTATTTTGAAAAAGTTAGATCGGCCTTGTTCGAGGCAGGAGCTGGATCTTTGGGCAATTACAGCGATTGTGGTTTTTCTATAGTTGGAAATGGAAGTTTTAAACCTGATGAAGGCGCACAACCTTTTGAAGGAGAACATGGAATTCGAACCGAACAAGAAGAAATTCGTTTTGAAGTGATATTGCCTAGCTGGAAAAAAACGGATGTTCAGCGAGCACTTTTCGAATCACATCCGTATGAAGAAATTGCACACAATTGGCAATCTCTTCAGAACCCCATTCATCAATTTGGAAGCGGAGCAATCGGAGAATTAGAAGTACCTATTGCGTTAAGTGATTGTTTAAGTATTTTGAAAAAAGAGTTTAATAATCAAAGTATTAAGTACACTCAAACAAACAAATTTTCGATTCAGAAAATTGCTGTTTGTGGTGGAAGTGGTCAGTTTTTATTGGGGGCAGCAAAAGCTCAAGGAGCTGATGTCTTTATTACTTCAGATGTGAAGTACCATGAGTTTTTCGATGCTGAAGGACAGTTGTCGTTTATTGATATTGGACATTTTGAAAGTGAACAGTTTACAATTGAGTTGATTCATGCAAAAATCACTGAAAAATTTCGTACATTCGCGGTCCACAAAACGGGTGTAATAACGAACCCCGTTCTCTATTACTGACATTATGGCAAAAAAAGTAATAAAACCAAAAGCGAAAGCACCTGCTAAGCCTAAGGTTGCTGCTAAGAAAGCAGTTAAAACAGTTGTGTCGAAGGGAAAGGAGAAAGCGGTAAAGAAACCTGTTGCAAAGAAAGTAGAAAAGAAAGCTGTGAAACCGGCTGCTAAACCCGTTGCGAAGAAGGTTGTAAAACCTGCAGCTAAGGTCGTTGTTAAGCCAGTTGCTAAAAAGGTTATTAAACCTGCAGCGAAGAAAGTTGTAAAGCCTGTTGCGAAAGCAGTGAAGAAGGAAGTGAAAAGTATTAAAAAAGTAGTGAACGTAGTGACCAAGACCAAAGCGAAAGAAGTGAAGAAGGCTGTTAAGCCAGTGGCTAAGAAAGCCGCTCCTGCTAAAAAAGTGGAAACGAAAAAAGTTGTAGCTCCTGCAAAGAAAGTTACTCCAGCAGCTAAACCAGTTGCAGCGAAGAAAGCTGCTCCTTCAAAAAAGGCAGAACCAAAGAAAGCTGCTGCTCCTGTTAAAAAATCTGCACCTGCAGCAAAACCTGTTGTAACAAAGAAGGCGGCTCCTGTGGCTAAGCCTGTTGCGACTAAAAAAGTTGAGCCCGCTAAAGTTGAAAAAACTAAAGCTTCTAAAACTCCTGCTCCTGCTAAACCTGAGAAAAAAGGCAAGGCAGCAAAAGCGGAAAAAGTAGTCGCTGAAGACGGACTAGAAATTCCAGTTGTGTTGGCTCCTGAGGATGAGGCTATTCTTGCTGAGGCTTTAACGATTGCCAAGCCAAAGCGTGAAGCAAAAGTTCGTAAGGAAGTTATTGCTGAAGGCCCAATCGACGGTAAGCCAAGAACATTCAAAATCGGAATAGCCCCTGCGCTCGTTGAAAAGCGCGTTGCTAATCCAATTCACGTAGCCTCGGAAATGGACCCGAAACAAGCCATCTTCGTTCCTATTGCAAAACCAGAAAAACACGAGAAAAACCAAACAAACGATACAGAAACTATGATTTCAATTAATCAAATGAACAAGTCGAACAGCGAAGATGCTAAGAAAGGTGTCTCTGTTGAATCTAAATTGAGACACTTATATGCTCTTCAATTAATTGACTCTCGCATTGACAAAATTCGCGCTACACGTGGAGAATTGCCATACGAAGTTGAAGATTTGAAGGATGAAGTATCTGGATTAGAGGCTCGCTTGGAGCGTTTGAACGGTGAATTCAAAGGAGCAGACGAGAACATCGTTGCTTGTAAGGCTGCTATCAAAGAAGCGGAAGCTTTGATTGTAAAATACAAAGATCAATTGAACAAGGTTAAAAATAACCGTGAGTTCGATTCATTGAATAAAGAAATTGAATTTCAAGAATTGGAGATTGAATTGCAATCAAAGCACATTCGCACTGCAGAGTCCTTGAAGATGACAAAGCAAGCGGAAATAGAAAATGCATCTTCCAAGTTATCTGAGCGTGCAAACGACTTAAACTTGAAAGAAACTGAGTTAACTGAATTAATGAGCGAAACTCAGAAAGAAGAAGACTTCCTTTCTAAGCGTAGCGATGAGGCTAAGAAGCACATTGATCTTCACTTGTTAGAGCGCTATGTTCGTATGCGTAAGTCAACACAAAACGGATTGGCTGTTGTTCCAATTGAGCGTGATGCTTCTGCTGGTTCATTCATTCAAATTCCTGCTCAAGTTCAAATGGACGTTCGTTTGCGCAAGCGTATCATCACAGATGAGCACAGTGGACGCATTTTAGTAGATGAAGAGATGGCATACGAAGAAGAATTGAAATTCAAAGAAGTTCTTCAGAAGGAAATGGGGAAATAATTTTTCCAGACTCGGGGCGAATGATTGTTCGCCCATATTCAAAAAGAAAAAGAAGGGATGATCAAATCATCCCTTTTTTAATGACCAATTCTAAGAACCGGTCTTCCATATTTTTCACCGAAGGGAATTCATTCATAATCTTACCTTCTTTCAGGAAGTCTGATTTCTCATACGGCATAAGCTTGTTGTACACTCGAAGCGTTTTCAAGAAGTGAATATCTGCTTCATGATCACGCTCGCGCTGCGTGTAGAATCGAATGGTTGACTTCAAAGCATATTCCACCAAATCTGTATTTCCGAGACACAAGTGGATGAGAATATTCAAGACGCGAACATGTCCGTATATATCTTGACGTAATTCTTT
>JBILOU010000059.1:0-13153 GCA_044374295.1 Flavobacteriales bacterium
TAATACATCGGCACATGTAGCGCCAACATTACCAGCTCCAACTACGGTTACTTTCATGGGTTCAAATTTTAGACTGCGAAATTAGTGAATCTAATTTCCTGTTGAAAATGATTTTTGATTTAAAACGTAGATATAATGTTTTGGCCTAATTTTCCGTTGTGAATGAAATCTAATTTTTGCAATATGATGCTAATGCTGAAGCGGGTAGGATTAATGTGTTTTTTTGCTTTGAACATGGTCTTGGCTTTAGCCCAAGCTCCTGGTACTGTTTTTCCAAGTGGAACATTTGGCGTAGACTACAACGCTTTCAACAGTAATAATAAAAGAGAAGGCGAATGGATTCGTGTTTACAAGTCGAACCCCAAAGTAATGTATTACAGAGGGGCCTTCCGAAACGGAGTGCCAATAGGTGTTTTCGAATTTTATAATGAAAAGGGTTACCTGAAGTCTACCGTTAATCACATTCAAGACACCACGATTAATGATGTGGTAAACTTTTACGCCGATGGCAAAACAGTTAACAGTAAAGGGAGATATGTTGGGAAAAAGGTTGGGAAGACTTGGGAGCGACAAAAGCAAGGCTTATGGGAATTCTTTGACGCAGACGGAAGATTGATTCGGTTTGAAAACTACAGGGACAATTTGTTGAGCGGTGAGTCTAAAGTTTATTTTGCGAATGGACAAGTCTCGCATGAAATGATATTCCTGAACGATAAGATGAATGGTCCCTTCACAGAGTATACAGTGGAAGGGAAGATTAGTAAGAAAGGAACTTATAAAAATGGGATTTACGACGGAAGCATTGTCGTGAATTACGACAGTGGAAAGAAGAAAGAGGAAGGAAAGTTTGTGAATGGATTGCGCGAAGGATCTTGGAATTTTTATCTTGAGACAGGTTTGCCAGAGCTTACCATTTGGTTTAAGGCAGATAAAATTGAAAAGAAACATTATGCCAATGGAACTTTTCAGACCTATTACGATTCTGGAATCCCGCAATCTGAATACACCTACAAAAACTACAACAAAGAAGGCGCTTTCGCTGAGTACTATGACAAAGGTTCTTACGAACAAATTCCTGCTTCGCCGGAAGATGTAGCACAAGGTATTGCTTATCGCGAACAATTAAAAGGTACGCAGGTTAAGCAAAAGGGCAATTACGTAAACGGTCAATTGTCAGGTGAAGTTTTGTATTTCAAAATTTCAGGCGAGTTGGAGAAGACAGAAGTATATGAAAATGGAAAATTGAAAGAAACGAAATAGAAGTATGAAAAATAATTATGTCTTTTTCCTTTTTCTGATTTCGGTTTTGTTCGCTTTCGAGCTCTCTGCGCAATCGTCATACAACACTTATTTCATTCAATTTCGAGACAAAGCAAACTCACAATTTTCACTTTCGAATCCCTCAGCTTACCTTTCATCAAAGGCCGTTGAAAGAAGAATTCGAACAGGAGTGGGTTTCGATTCGCTCGACCTGCCTGTCAATGGAAATTACATTCAGCAAGTGCTTCAACAAGGAAATTCTAATTTGTTGTTGAAGAGCAAGTGGTTCAATTCAATTACCGTTCAATTGCTTGACACCTCTATTGCTGCTGCATGGAAACAGCAGGTGGAAGCGCTTTCGTGTGTTTTTCAAGTCAAGTCTTTGCCAAGTGTTCCCTTGGAGAAGATCTCGGTTCACAAAGGCACACAATCGGAAGAGGGCATGGTTTCAGATGATTTTTACGGACCGAGTTATAGACAAACAGAAATGTTAAACGGACATTTGCTGCATCAATTGGGATTAAACGGACAAGGAATGGATATTGCCGTCTTTGATGGTGGTTTCAGGTTTGCCGATGTATTGCCCGCTATGGCTCATCTTTTCGAAGAAGGGCGAATTGTTGAGACACATGACTTTCTGAATTTCACGGCACCGAATGTGTTTGATGCTTCTACACACGGTACGATGGTCCTAAGTCACATGGCAGGAATCATGAAGGATTCACTGTATGGAACTGCAGTAGAGGCGAATTATTATTTGTTTCAAACTGAAGATGTTTACCGTGAAGTGCGGTTGGAAGAGTATACTTGGATCCAAGCTGCGGAATGGGCAGATAGTATTGGAATAGATGTGATCAATTCAAGTTTGGGATATTCGCTGTTCGATGAAGATTACATGAACTATTCGACTTCAGATATGAATGGAAGTACAACTCGAATTTCGCAAGCGGCTGAAATTTGCGCACTTAAGGGAACACTTGTCGTGAACAGCGCTGGCAATAGCGGCGATGATCCTTGGCACGTCATTACAGCCCCGTCAGACGCAGAACATGTGTTGTGCATAGGTGCGGTAGATTTGAATGGCAATCACGCTGCGTTTTCAGGTTTTCGCCCTGTTGGACTGGATGATGTTAAACCGAACGTAGTAGCCATGGGCAGACAAACAGTATTTGCCGCAAGCGATAGCACAATTTCCCGAGGAAATGGAACGTCGTTTAGCTCTCCTATTTTAGCGGGAATGGCAGCATCATTGTGGCAAGCGTTTCCAACAGCAACAAACATGGATATTTTTAATGCCATTGAAAAAAGTGCAAGTTTATATTCAAGTCCGAATGATTCGATGGGATATGGTATTCCTGATTTTTGGAAGGCATTCGTCAGTCTTTCCAATCAGATTTACAGTCAACCGAATGAACATTCGGTCCTTGTTTTCCCACAACCTTCAGAAGGGCAGTTTGAAGTTCGTGTGGAAGGAAATTTCCCAGATACAAATAATTATCATTATCTCTACGATAGCAGCGGTAGGTCTGTTAAGTATTATAAGTGGGAATACAACTACAGTGAGCCATGGGCTATTTATCAAATTGATCTTACCCCACAGCCAACCGGTCTGTATTATTTTGTAATTGAATCTTCAACAGGAATTCAAGTAGTTCCCCTTCAAAAAAAATAAAATGAAAAAAACGTTACTTTTTGTTTTTACTTTCTTCGTTGTTGCATTTTCTTTCGCACAAGGTCTTGGGCACACCTCGCTTACCTTCACAGATGCTACGCGAAACAACCGCTCTATTCCTTGCGAGGTATATTATCCGGCGACTTCAGCCGGCGATAACACCACTGCTTTAGATCCCGCATCTTTGGGACTCAATGGGTTTCCAGCAATTGCAGTTGGACATGGGTTCGTGATTGGTGCCGCAAACTATGATATAATAGCGGAACAATTGATTCCCTTCGGATTTGTTGTCGCGTTAGTCAACACAGAGGCAGGCTTCGCACCGAACCACCAAGAGTTCGGACTCGATTTGGCCTTTGTTACACACGCCCTTCAACAAGAGTCTCAAAACTCAACTTCAATTTTGTACAATGTTGTGAATCAAGAGAAGGAAGCAATAATTGGACATAGCATGGGAGGTGGAGCAGCTTGGTTAGCCGCCGCATCGGACCCACTGATAGACGCAATTGTTGGTCTTGCTCCTGCGGAAACAAATCCTAGCGCTATTGCTGCTGCGGCTTCTGTTAATTGCAATGCCTTGGTTTTCTCTGGTAGTGAGGATGCTGTTACTCCTCCATCGAGTAATCACGAGCCTATTTACGATGGCACAAGCGCAGGCTGCAAGACATTTGTTTCTCTCACCGGAGGTTCACATTGCGGCTTCATTGATTCGGGTACTTTGTGCGATTTCGGAGAACCATTGGGAGGAAGCCTATCTAGAGCAGATCAACAAGATGCTTATCTCACGCTTATGACAGCTTGGCTTCGATACTTTTTGAATGCTGAATGTGTTGAAGAACTATACTCGGATTATGTGTTTAGTCATTCGTTTGTTTCTGCTGATCTTCTTGCTGCATGTATGTTATGTGGAAATGTAAACGACGTTGAAGGCAATGCTGTAAACGTATTTCCGAACCCCAATCAAGGAACATTTTCTATTCAATGGAAGAATGAAATGTTCAATACAATGGAGTTGTTTGACGCAACGGGTAAGCTTGTTGTGAAACAAGTGATTTTACAACAAGGCTTTTTCAATGAAACAGAAAAGTTGAAGCCAGGTATTTATTGGTTGAAGCTTTCAGGTGAAAAATCAATTTCAACGAAGAAAATAATCGTTGAATAATGAAATGAAAAACCCCGCAATTGCGGGGTTAACTTTGTGCGCCCACCTGGGCTCGAACCAGGGACCCACAGATTATGAGTCTGTTGCTCTAACCGACTGAGCTATAGGCGCGGGACGGCAAATTTAGGAATAATGCATCTTTGTACAACATGAAAATATTCATAAAAAATATAAAATCGCTCTACGGAACTCATTCTCAGGATGTCGCTCTTGTTAAAGGTTCGGATATGAATGTCCTTCCAAGCATAGAAAACGCTTGGTTGGCAATTGAAGACAATACCATTGTGGCATTCGGTTCAATGGATGAGTTTGACGGGATAGAAGATTGGCGCGATTTGACAATCATTGATGCTGCGGGAAAATTCGTTCTTCCCGGTTGGTGCGATAGCCATTCGCATACGGTATTTGCGGCTTCGCGCGCCGATGAGTTTGAAGATCGTTTGAACGGTTTAACGTATGAGGAAATAGCGAAACGTGGTGGAGGTATTTTGAATAGCGCCAAGAAACTTTCAGCTATGAGTGAAGAGGAACTATACAGCGCTGCAGTTGAACGATTGAATGGAATGATGCAACAGGGTACTGTTGCAGTTGAAATTAAAAGCGGGTACGGTTTAGATGAACCGAACGAACTTAAAATGCTTCGTGTCATTCAACGATTGAAAGCCGAACATCCGATGGAAATCAAAGCTACCTTTCTTGCTTTGCATGCAATTCCGGCCGATTATAAAGGTCGAGAGGAAGAGTTTGTTCAGCTAATGATTAATCAAGTCCTTCCGAAAGTTGCGGCTGAAGGATTAGCCGATTTTGTGGATGCATTTTGTGAAGAAGGATATTTTTCTGTTGATCAAATGAATGAACTAATTGATGCTGCACAAGCTTTGGGTATCCCTGCAAAAGTGCACGTGAATCAATTCAATGTAATTGGTGGAGTAGAAGCTGCTGTGAAGAGAAACGCGCGAAGTGTAGATCATTTAGAAGAACTTTCGAATGAAGATGTGGAAGCGCTTGGTCATGGAAACACGATGCCCGTGGCACTTCCTGCATGTTCTTTTTTCTTAAGAATTCCGTACACGCCAGCTCGAAAAATAATTGATGCAGGATTACCAATTGCTCTAGCTACAGACTTCAATCCCGGTTCTTCTCCTTCAGGAAACATGAATTTCGTGAATAGTCTCGCATGTATTCAACAGCGCATGCTTCCTAGAGAAATAGTAAATGCATCTACTTTGAACGGTGCTTATGCTATGGATGTTCAGAATATCCTAGGCAGTGTCACAGTTGGAAAGAAGGCTTCATTAATTATTACCAAGCCGCTTAATTCGCTTACTGAATTGTTCTATTATTTCGGAGAGAACAACATTGATCAAGTAATTGTAAATGGAAAACTTGTAGACTCAAAAGCGAACTAAATTTGCACCATGGCAGGAAACACATTTGGAACATTATTTCGACTTACCACTTTTGGAGAATCACACGGTCCCGCTATCGGCGGTGTAATTGATGGTTGTCCAGCAGGCGTGATTATCGATGATGTCTTCATTCAAATGGAATTGGATCGACGTAAGCCAGGGCAAAGCGATTTAACCACTTCACGAAAAGAGTCAGATCGCGTTCAATTGTTATCTGGAGTTTTGAATGGAGTTTCTACAGGAGCTCCGATAGGTTTTCTTATTCAAAATGAAGATCAGAAATCTGCCGATTATGATAGTTTGAAAGATGTATTCCGTCCTGGACATGCTGATTTTACTTGGCAAGAGAAGTTTGGAATTCGTGATCACAGAGGTGGTGGAAGAAGTTCGGCAAGAGAGACTGCATGTCGTGTTGTCGCAGGAGCAATCGCAAAATCGGTACTAAACCGAATGAACATTCGGGTGAGTGCGTATGTGAGTAGCGTGCACAAAATTATGGTGCCCGTTTCGTATGATAAATTGAATTTGGAAGGCACCTACAGTTCAGCAATACGCTGTCCGCATGAGGAAACCGCAGCTAGAATGGAAGCCGCAATTCGTCAAGCAATAGAAGAGAAAGATAGTTTAGGTGGAATAATCACTTGTGTGACTTCGGGTGTGCCTGCCGGATGGGGAGAACCTGTTTTTGATAAACTCCATGCACAATTGGGACACGCCATGCTCTCAATAAATGCAGTTAAAGCTTTTGAAATAGGCGACGGGTTCTCCTCCACATTAAGAAAAGGAAGTGAGAACAACGATTCGCTTCAGACCAATCACGATGGTGGAATTCAAGGCGGAATTTCGAACGGAAAAGACATCGTTTGTAAAGTAGCGTTCAAGCCAACGAGTACCATAGGCAAGAAGCAAATGGCTTTGAATGCAAACAATGAAGAAGTGGAGCTTGAAGCAGCTGGTCGTCACGATCCATGCGTGCTTCCTCGCGCCGTGGCTGTTGTTGAGGCAATGGCCGCAATCACTCTTTTAGACGCGGCATTGCTCTCAAGAAGTAACAAAGTGTAGTTTCTTATTCAACAATTAACTTAACCGTAGAACTGTTGTTTTTGTCTTGGACTTGCACGAAATAAATTCCGGGCGCAATTCCATTCAGATCAATATCAATAGATCCTGTTTTATCGGTTCTGTTCATGCGTTCTTGTCTGCAAACCTGTCCTTGAGCATTATGCAGCGTATAAGTCAATCGCTCATCGAATCCATTGGCAATTAATTTCACTTGTTGCTTAGCAGGATTAGGCATTAGAAATAATTGTGTGTTGCTTGCAACCTCTTCTTCAACACCAACAAGGTTGGTATTCCAATAGAAGTATTGTTCTATTTCAGCACCAAAGTCGTTTTCGAATTGTTTGAAATAGGCTCCTGCAACACGGTCTAAATTGCAATAACCGTTGCCATCGTTATTCGCGAAGAACGAAAGTCCGTCTCCTCCTGTATCTGTAATTTTAAAGCGATAGCAGCCCGCATTCAATTCAAGGGTGTCGCGATGCGTTGTGTTCGCTTGGGTAAATGTTCTCGTGAAAACAGGGTTGTCATTAATGTCGAAAAGGGTATAGGCGCTCTCCCAATAGGAAGCGTTAGTTCTGAATATGATAATAAGCTTGTTGTTGTCGGTGTTTGGAAGATATGAGTACACCGGAGGACGAGTAAATGACGATTCAGCATGGTTGTTAGACGGATTCTCATCAACACCGTTTGCGCTTTCTCCTAAATCAATTACGAATCTTCCTGTTGTAGAAGTTGAGTTCCACAGTATCGGGTCAGAGTAGGTAAGTTCAACAACTTCACTTTCCATGAATGCAAGATTACCCGTCCATGTATAGTTTTCAGTTGCACCACCAACAACGCCATAAGAAATTTTCACTTCAGTTAGAGGTTGAGATCCTTTGTTACGAAGAACAAATTTTGGGTTGTCGCAAATTGGATTCCAGCGAGAATTATTCTCCCAATTGCTCGGCGCTAAGACTTGTTCGATTTCAGGGTCGTGTGCGTGATTCTTTGGTCCGTAATAAACTATCTGACTCTCTGTTACGTAGTTGCCGTATGGGTCAGTAGTGATATTGTATTCAGCACTTACCTGATTGTTTTGAAGAAAAGGGGTGAGTTCAAATTCTTCTGTTCTTCCTTCTGCGCCCGGACACCAACCGGCACGCGCATAGATCCAAGTTCCACCTTGAGGAAATAGTGGGTTCTTGTCGCAGTCCTGCATGATTTCCCAACTGAAGGTTGGGTTTCCATTTACATTTAATGAATGTGTGTTGTAACAGAATTCGCCGCAGTTATTCGCGTCATTTCCAAAACCATGTCCAGTTAATGTGGTGCGAAGTTTTAATTCACTCTCGTTGGGTTGAAGGGTAAAGGTCTTTTGATTCACAACATTGTTGAATCCGCCAAGACCCCAGTTGCCTTGCCAAACGTTGGCCATTCGCTTTACATCGCGAGCGGGAGTTCCTTCAATGAATACAAATTTCAGATCTAAAAGTTCTTGCCAATTTCCCGCTTCCAATTCAACACTGTCGCGAAGCAAGTTCGCAAAATCTGTTACATCGTAAATCCACGTCCAACCATCGCCCAAATCCAATTGAATTCCATATGGAGTGATGAATCGGCCTAACTCATAGCGATTAATAACCTCGAATGGTTGGCTGTAATAGAAGAGCGTATCGTTGATCAAATTCTCATCTGCAGCGGCGAAGGTGCTGTCGATCTTTACTCCAAGCGAATTGTAAGTGAATTGCCAGCGAGAAAGGTACGTAGTTGCAATGTTTAAAATTTGCGGCGCATGATTGACAATCTCATATTCAATTTTAGAAATCGGAGCGTCGTAAACTTCAGTACTAATAGTCTCAGTGGTTTGCGAAGTCGTTAAGTTGTTTCCTTGAGTGAAATATGTTTTCGGTCTGAAGTCTAATGCCTGAGCTGATTGTGTTAATTCGAATCCGCTGTAGGAAATGAAGTTAGGATTGCCTAATGTATATCCGTTGAAGTTGTTTCCAGATATGTCATTTACAGTTCCATTGCTGTCGTTGTTGAAATTGTATTTTGCAAGCAGGGAAGATGCTACCGCACCACTTACAAATAAATTCTGAATTTCAACATCGGAGAGTGCGGTTGAGAAAATGCAGAAGTCATCCATATCTCCGCGATAGAAATTACTCCAAGTAGCCGCCGCACCAATACTGAATTGCGTAATGTTACTCATTGGGAAAACTTTCCCCGTTCCACTGTGCCAGAGAACACCGTTGAGGTAGGTCTTCATTTCACCTGTTACACTGTTCTTTGTGAAAGCCCAGTGATTCCACACACCTTCGAAATCTGAAGGGTTTGCGGCCTTATCGATACGGTCATAACTTCCTCCTGAATTTCCTGCATCCCAATAAACGCGGCTGTTGCTCCAAGGGATGTGCGTGTTTAATACGCGATTGTTATTGGCGTTTCTAGCTTCGAAGCATGTTCCGTTTTCGGGTTGCGCATTCGCATTTCCTCTTAGCCAAAAGGCAACAGTTACTTCTGTTGACACAGATGCAAAGGCTGTTCCTGGAATACGAATCTCATCGTTTCCATCGAAGCGAACAAATTTATTATTTCCAATTGAAGCGATCGCATTGAGGTTAGATGCTTCGCCCAAAGCAGCAACACCCAGTGCCGAAGGACTTCCATCGTATGAAACTTCAACAAGAATATTACTTGAACCGTCCCAAGCGAAAGGGGAGTTAAGCGTTAAATAGAAAGTGCCATTCTGATTTACGGTTGTGTTGCTCAAATAATAAGTGCTCATAGAACCATTGTCAAGAGCGGTAAGTGTTGTTGAAGTTGTAGGTTTAATGCGAATTCGCAAGTTTTGATAGTTCCCTGCATTTCCCGTTAGATCGAATCCGATTTGCCAGATGTTTCCGACTTGCACGCCAGAGGCAGCAAGTTCTGTGGCAGAATACAGCCATTGAATTCTTGAGCTAGCATCGCTTCCGAAAGGCGAATTCGAAGTCTGATTGTTGTCACCAACTCCATAGGAAAGTGCTTCGCCAGGATTGGTTATGGTTGAAGTGATTTGCTCTGTTTGAAAAATGTCGAATGGAGCTGTTGCTCGGATTGAAGCAGTCGTGAAATTCTGATTGTTGATGAGATAATGCGGATGATGTTGAAGGGTAGAGTCAAGCGCTCCCGTATGTTCGAAAAGGTAGTTGTAAGATAAGTAGTCCCACTCTCCGCATGGAAATCCTAAACCGCCAGCGGTTCCATCGCTAAAACATTTGAGCGTATGATACATCAACACCTTTTGGTAATTCACACCGTTGTTTGATGCCGGAAATTGAAACCACCTTCTTCCAGGAGAATCATAGGCGGTCGCAGGATTGTTTTGTGCTTCGAAGGTATAGGTTTGAACGATTGTAGTATCACCCGGTTGTGCGAACGAATGAATAGAAATTCCAAGAAAAACAAGCAGGTAAAAGTGTCTCATGTAAAAATTTTATGCGTTATAAAGATAAGTGAAATCGCGGTAAACAGCGTTTTTATGGCATAAGCATTTCTTGACTTTCTTTAATAGTCTCATGAATTTCGGTTCATGAAAGAAGATTACTTACACTTTGTTTGGCGAACACAATCGTTCAGCCAACTGCCTTTAACAACAACAGATGGCAATGTTGTGCATGTTGAATATCCGGGTTTTTTGAACCGACATGCGGGTCCAGATTTTATGGATGCGCGGGTTCAAATCGGCGAAGTACTATGGTGCGGACCGGTAGAACTTCATTTGAAGTCTTCCGACTGGCTGATTCATGGTCATACTGGAGACCCGCGTTACGACAATGTCATTCTGCACGTGGTTTATGAAATGGATCATCACGTTCCCGCGAACATCCCCGTCCTTGAGCTGAAGAATCATATTATTCCAGGTCAATGGGAAACCGTTCAGCAATGGAAAAGTATGCGAGACCATATTCCATGCGGAGGAAATTTCGGAGATGTGCGCAGCGTGGTTCGGACCAATTGGATCAATCGAATGGCTGTTGAACGCCTTGAAAGAAGAGTTTCTGAATGGAGAAGTCGATCAACGGAGTTGAATGGTGATCTCTTGCAACTCTTCTACGAAAAGTTTTTTAGAGCCTTTGGTTTTGGTTTGAACGGTGAATTGTTCGAGCAAGTAGCCGCTCGGTTTTCTTTTCGAAGTGCATTGCGCTTAATGGATGAGCCGGAACTTATGAAGTCTGTTCTTCTTCAATTGTTCGGGTTTGAGAGGCCACGGATGAAGGTTATTGTCTGGAAACAAGCTTCGGCACTTATTGAAGCCAATCAATGGGCAATACTTGCGCCCCAAGCACTGAACACGGGAAAAATCCGTCCGCGCCGAAGTAACAAAGTGAGAGTGGAACAACTGGCAGATGAACTTCCACAAATATCACGTTGGTGGAATATGATTTTCAACAAAGCAGAAATTGGCGAATGGAAATCTGAGTTTTATCGAAAGGGAAGAGTCAATCCATTATTCGCTCATTTAGCGGTGAATGTTTTCGCTCCGTTGTTATTTTTTCTTCATGAAAGAAAAATGGATGAATCCTATGCGCAAAGAGCGTTGGAACTTCTTGAATTAATTCCCTTGGAAGACAATCGCGTGACACGCTTATGGAAAATTCATGATGTAGTTGGAAAGAATGCATTGGAATCACAAGGGCTGATTCATTTGTATGGAATGTATTGCGAGCCGAGAAAATGCCTAAATTGCGCTCTAGGAGCCGAAAAACTGAAACGAAATGAATTTGATGAAGTCCTTATTTGATTTTTGTGAACTGCGATTCTTCGGGGTTTGCGAAGCGTTGGGTAAGAAACTCGATATGAATTCGAATCGAATTCGTCTTTCATTCGTTTACCTGTCATTCCTTACGTTCGGTTCGCCCATCGTCATCTATTTGGTTCTTCACTTTTGGCAAAAGCATTCACTCGCCGGATTTCGTTTACGTAAGAAGAACAGAATTTGGGAGTTAGACTAACTTTTTTTCTAGGCTATTCCATTGAATGCTTGGAAGTTTGAAAGTTTTTCGTACTTTTGCCGTCCATTTTAAAATTATATATCATGAATCGTTACGAAACTGTTTTCATTTTGACTCCCGTGCTGTCTGATGATCAGGCGGCGGAAACAGTAGACAAGTTCAAAAAATTTCTGAAGGCAAAAGGTGCTTCGATTAAACACGAAGAGAACTGGGGCTTACGTAAGTTGGCTTATCCAATTCAGAAAAAATCAACTGGTTTCTACTATCTAATGGAGTTTGAGGCTGCTGGAGATGTTATTGGTGTTTTAGAAACTGAATTCCGCCGCGATGAGCGCGTTATCCGTTTCTTAACTACGGTAATGGATAAGTTCCACTTGGAATATTCAGAAAGCCGCAGAAACAAATTAAAAGAAAAGAAAGCCGCTTCTAAAGAGGCATAACCTTAAAACATTGAACAAATGAGCGATAATTCAGAAATCCGCTACCTCAATCCAATTGATATTGAAACCAAGCAAGCAAAGTATTGCCGTTTCAAGAAATCAGGTATCAAATATATTGACTACAAAGACGCTGACTTCTTATTGAAGTTGTGCAACGAGCAAGGAAAGATTCTTCCTCGTCGTCTTACTGGAACTTCGTTGAAATACCAACGTAAAGTTTCTCAGGCTATTAAAAAAGCGCGTCACTTGGCTTTAATGCCATACGTAGCTGATATGTTGAAATAAATTAAGGAGGACTAGGTCATGCAAATTATATTAAAAGAAAACATTGAGAAATTAGGTGCCAAAGACGAGATTGTTTCAGTTAAGGCTGGATACGCTCGTAACTACCTAATCCCAAGAGGATATGCAGTTCCTGCAACAGATTCAGCATTGAAAATGCACGCAGAGAACTTGAAGCAACGTGCTCACAAGGAAACAAAGATTTTGGCTGAAGCGCAAGCAACTGCTGAGAAAATTGCTTCTGTAAGCATTAAGTTGACTACAAAAGCTTCTGATACTGGAAAGATTTTCGGTAGCATCAACACTATTCAACTTTCTGAAGCTCTAGCTAAAGAAGGTTATGCAATCGACAGAAAGAGCATTAGCATCTCTGAAGAGCACATCAAGAACGTAGGTACTTATGAGGCTCGTGTTAAATTACACAAAGAGGTTAGCGCTACTTTCAACTTCGAAGTTGTAGGCGAATAAATAGCATATAAGTTATTCTTGAAAAGGTCCGATTTCGGACCTTTTTTTGTACCTCAGTTTTTCTAATCTAAATTCGCTCGCATGCAATTCAAATTGATAACAGATTTCACACCAGGGGGTGATCAGCCAACGGCTATTCATGATTTGGTGAAGGGTGTGAATGACAATGAAAAATATCAAACATTGCTTGGTGTTACCGGAAGTGGTAAGACTTTCACGATAGCAAACGTTATTCAGCAAACACAACGACCAACGCTGATATTAAGCCACAATAAAACGTTGGCAGCGCAATTGTACTCAGAGTTCAAGCAGTTCTTTCCAGAGAATTTAGTCGAGTACTTTGTAAGTTATTACGACTACTATCAGCCAGAAGCCTATCTGCCCGTTACGAATACCTACATCGAAAAAGATTTAAGTAT
>JBILOU010000120.1:0-3813 GCA_044374295.1 Flavobacteriales bacterium
GGCCAAGAAAATGACAGCAGATCTTTTAAGAAAGTTTAAAATCATTGGTTTCAGTATGGTTTCCTATGTTAAGACAATAATACGACAGAATAGGTTGCACGAAAAGGCTTTTGGGAAAAAGAAAAGGCTAACCTTGAAGTGTTAACCTTTTTTATTTGGGCAATTGCACAATGAAATTATATTTGTGAAAAATTAAACCATGGGACATTCACACGACGATCACGGACACATTCCACACGAAGCTGAACAAAACGAAATCGGCGGACCAGTACTTTTTGCAGTTACGCTTTTTGCATTGGCTATTACCATTGTTTACTTCCTTATTCAGTGGTCTTAAAACATTAGCGTCGAATGGTCATCTCTTTCAAGAGATGGCCAGCTCCGGCGTAGATGTCTATTACCCAAAGCACGTACCTCGCGTCTACCATTACATTTCGGCAAATTTCCGAATTGAAATAGAGGTCACTCATGGTGCTTTCCCATGTTCTGTCGAAGTTTATTCCGATCCATTCACCACTGCCGTTTAATGCTGGAGAGCCTGAATTTCCGCCAGTTGTGTGATTACTTCCTGTGAAGCAAACGGGCAAGTTTCCGTTCGAACCGTATGTTCCAAACTCTTTGTTCTTCAACAACATTTTCAATCGATCGTTGATTTCGAAATCTGGATTGCCGGTGCTGTTCTTATCTAAAATTCCTTGTCCTGTTGTAAAAGGCGTATACGCCATTCCGTCCACGGGAGCGCTACCTTCCACCCTACCATAAGTCAATCGCAAGGTAGAATTCGCATCGCACCACTTCTCTTTCTTACCGCGCATTTCTTCCAACAAGAAAACATATTGCTCCATGAGCTGATCATGCTTTGCATTGAATTCACGTTTGGCGGGAACCAATGTATTCATGTAATAATTACTTAAAGCCAAAGCTTGTGCGTACAGATATTCTTTCGATAATCGTTTAACGTATTTCTTCGATTTACCGCTCATAGACACGAATGTGTCTTTCGAGAATGAACGAATCATGCCCAAGAATGCAGCACTGTCTGCAACCAAAGACTGCTTGAACCACAAGTCTGCAGCGGCTTCGCGAGAAAGTTTTGGATGATCAAAATGAATGGCTCCTTTCGTGAATTGTTCAAATAATGCAGACATCGCTAAAAATCTTTTCTTATCGGTTTCCAAATCGTAGTCTTTGTAAAAGGCTTTAGCCGTTTCCAAAAACTCGTTCATCTTTCCTTCCCACTGATTTCCTTTTTTTAGCTTTCCTTCTTCTGCAGCTATTGCATGGAAATCTTGATACAACGCAAAAATCTCGGGGCCGTTAAATACGAATTCTGAATAAGCCGCAGCAGCCATGTTCACTCCGTAAAAGTCTTTGTAAAGCTTGTCAATGGTGGAAAGCAAATTCGAATATTCCAATTCTTTGTTTGAAAGCTTTGCAATTTCCAACCACTTTGCTTCTTCGTCTTTCTTCAATTGAATGGCGTTGAACTTGTTCAACCCCAATTCTTGTCCCTGCCATTTTTTGTATGCATTGGCCACGCTGCTTTGCTTCGCTGCATACTTGATGCGCAAGACGTCGCCACTTTTCATTGCGGCGTTAATGACTTCTAAATTCTTTTCGCGAAAATCAATTCTCATGGGAGCCAATTGCTCATGGTTGTAGGCAACTCCTGCAGAAGTAAGCAGGTGCTCTGTTCTTCCTGGGAATCCGTATACCATGGTGAAATCGCCTTCCTTCACTCCTTTCAATGAAATAGGAAAGTGATGAGCAGGTTTGAATGGCTTGTTGGTCGCTGAATATTCAGCTGGTTCATTCTTATCGTTTGCATAAATACGGAAAACTGAAAAGTCTCCGGTGTGTCTTGGCCAAACCCAGTTGTCTGTATCTCCACCGAATTTACCAATGCATGACGGCGGAGCGCCTACTAAACGAACGTCGTTGTAGGTCCTAGTCAAAACCAAAAAGAACTGTGTGTTGTAATTGAATCCGCGAACGAACCCGTCGCACTTGTTTTCAGACTTCGCCTTCTTCGCAATTGCTGTGAAGAGTTCTTTCATTTTAGCGGCGCGATCTTTTTCTTCAATTCCTTCCATTCCCTTCAGAACCTCTTCGGTTACATCGCGCATTTCCAAAACGAAGGTGGCAGTCAAACCCGGACAAGCCAACTCTTGCTCGCGATTCATAGCCCAGAATCCGTTCTTCAAATAATCGTGTTCAACCGAAGAATGGTATTGAATGTTATCGAATCCACAATGATGATTGGTGAAGAGTAAACCTTCGTTGGAAACCATTTCTCCGGTACATCCGCCACCGAACAAAACGATTCCATCTTTTAATGAAGTGTTGTTGATGGAATAAATTTCCTCCTGTGACAACTTCAGTCCGTTGGCTTTCATGTCATCGAAAGCAGCGTTCAAGACAGAAGGAATCCACATGCCTTCAAATGCAAAAGCGCATACGGCCGAGAAAAGAAACAAAATACTAAGTGCGTGTTTTTTCATGCTGAATAAATAAGATGCGCGAATCTACGAAATACTAAAAATATCTTGCTTCTTAATGAACCAATAATATGAAGCCCAAATGCCCATAGCAAATCCCATGATGATTGGAATGAGAAAACCAATAAACGGACGTTGATCTTTTTCTGGAAGTTCTTGCTGAAGGATATACATGTAAATGGGCACCACAATAACGAGCAAGCAAATGAACAAAAAGAGAAAGTTGAATCCGTTGTTAACGCCTACGGCTACTTTGTAATATTTCGATTTTTTGAATTCTTCGAAATCTTGACGGGCGTATTGCTTCGCACGGTTTCGTGCCGCGTATTCTTTGTGCTGAAAATACTCTTCATACCTTGGAGTTACTCGGGTACGTTGAGCCAAGTCGTAGGCCTTGCGTTGTTTTTCATCTCCTAAAAATTCATACGCTTCATGAATTTCTATAAAACGCAAATGCGCATCGGGATGCGCATTTTTGTCGGGATGAAATTGCTTACACCCGTTTCTGTAAGCTGTTTTAATATCTGAACTAGTAGCGTTCCGAGAGACTCCTAAAATAAAGTAGTAATCTTTCACGCTTTAATGGCATTAGTCTCTTCTTGCGAAAACGCGCAACAAGAACATGAATAAGTTAACGAAGTCTAGGTACAATGAGAGTGCACCCATTAAAGCAAGCTTCGATGCTTCGGCTGTTCCGAACTCTACTCCTGCTCCAATGCGCTTGATCTTTTGTACATCATATGCTGTAAGTCCGGTGAATACTAAAACACCTACACATGAAATGATGTAATCCATTTGTGAGCTCTTCATGAACATGTTCACCACAGAAGCGATAACAATTCCAATTACAGCCATCATTAAGATTCCACCGAATTTCGTTAAGTCAGTTTTCGTTGTGTAACCAACAAATGCCATGGCTCCGAAAAGACCAGCTGTGATGAAGAATACTTTCGTAATGATTCCTAAGTCATACACCAAGAAGATGAAACTTAAGCTGATTCCCATTACAGCAGCATAACCTAAGAATACAGCAAGCAATGTCGTGAACGACATTTTATTGAATCCGAAATTCATGGCTAGAATAAACGCAAACGGAGCAAGCATTACGATCCATCCGAGCGGAGTCATACCTGATCTTGTTACCAAAGAGAAAATTAAGTCTGTTGTTCCGAACAAATATGCCAATGCTCCTGAAATGGCTAATGCCAAAGACATGTAGGCAAATACGTTTGAAACGAATGATTTTGAAACGGCGTTGTCATTCACATAAACCCCGTCGTTGAACTCTAAATTGTTGTTCATGGTTTTTATTATT
>JBILOU010000010.1:0-44867 GCA_044374295.1 Flavobacteriales bacterium
TATGTGGGTATTGTTGAAATTAGTTGTTCCGTCTCCCCAATTTATTTGGTTGGTAGCTGAAGGTAAATTAGAGACAACCACTTCCAAATCACTACAACCTTCAGTTACGTTAAATGCAATTGCACTTGCATCTGGATTGTTATATACGTTTATTACAGTAGTTGTTGTGTTCGAACAATTTGTACCCGAAAACGTTGGTGAATTTGCGGTTAACGTAATTGGAATGGCGAGGCCCGAAGGGCTGCCTGCCGGAAAAGTAAATGACGTTGTAGATAAATTAGAAGTTCCAAGTCCGCCAAAATCCCAGTTATAGCCAAACCCAGTATCTCCTCCAGTAATGGTCCCACTAAAATTAACGGTTGTACCCGCACACAGATTTATCTGTGATGCTGAAATAATTGGCAGTGGGTTGGCGAAAACATTGAGGTCCGCAAAAGTTGTATCACTGGCGCATCCATCTGTGACTACTAAGTACGGATTGTAGTTTTGCGAAGTGTTATTAGTCGCGAAATATGTGAATTCTAAAGTGTTCTGATTGGAAATGACAGTATTCAGAGGGTCATCCAAATACCATACGGTAGATAAATTCGTGTTGAACGTCGTGTTTGTGAAGGTAACGGTCAAAGGCGAGCACCCCGCATCTGCAGTTGTTATAAATCCACCATTAATAAGATCGGGTAACACAGTTACACTATCTATGAACGTATCCGTTCCGCATGCGTTTGTGAGTGTTAATGTCAATGGATAAACATTAGTTACAGAGTCGCTAGGGAAAAACATCGATTGTAGATTTGGATTAGAGGAAATTGTATTTCCAAAAGTCCAAGAATAAGAGATAGGCTCGCCAACAGAAATGTTATTTATGACCAAACTGCTCCCCGAGCAAATCGTTGGAGTTGCAAAAGTAAACGCAGCAACTGGAGTGGGTAAGACTGTGATATCTTGTTGGGTCGTTACTGTTCCGCATGCATTCGTTACCGCTAATGTTGCGATATACGTCGCTGTAGCATCTCCTTGCAGGTAAGTTACGCTCGGCGGATTAATCAAACTTGTCGAATTAAACGTATTGCTCCAAGCAACTGTATCTGGAGCAAAGGTCCATTCGTAATTGGTAATGAATTGACCGGAACTTAAATTATCGAAGTTCACCAATAAAGGCGCGCAACCACTATTGATATCGGTGCTAAAGTTTGCAACGGGCAGGTCATAAATCTGAATTACAGAATTCAAAGTGTCGGTGCAACCATAGGAATTGACCGCCACCATTTCTATCGTGTAAACGCCTAATGATGTAAACACGGGAGGCGCTGGATTAGGGCTTGAGCTGTAGAATACGCCATTAATTGTCCATTCATAATTGCCAATGGTAGTGTCTTCATTGCTCAGCGCAATTGGAGAGTCAACGCAACCGGCAGCAGGGAGGGCAAAGCTTCCAACTGGGTTGGGATTAATTGTCACTAGAATAGAGTCGAGCGCTTGGCAGCCGGTAGCAATATTTGTTAAACTCGTTACATAATAATAATCAGTTGGAGCATCTCCCAAGGGGTCTGGCAGAGTAACACTGATTGAAGTCGGACCATTAGACTGTCCCGAAAAGTTTGCTGAAACATTAGGCAACCAGTTGTAAGAATATGTATTTGCATCTGGAATGTATTGCAAGAAAGTTGTTGCAACGTTTGAACAGAATGTATAGATCGGCTGGTTTAATGCAGGTAGAGGATTAACGTTAACCACAATGGAAGTGTTGGGCTGAACAGCGCATTGTGGCACTAGGTCATAAGCAATATTGGTTACAACATAAGTAGTAGTTTGATTTGGAGTCACCGTATAAATAGGATTTGCTCCATTGTAGTTGTCAATGGTTACACTTTGTCCATTAGCGGTATAGGTGATGTCATACAAGCCACTTGAAGGAGTGAACGCAATATTGATGTCAGATGATTCGAGCAAACAAATGGTCTCTCCTCCTGTAATTGTGACAATCGGATAAGGATGAATAATGACTTCTGAAATGTTAGAAGTTATACTCGGACAACCTCCCCCGCTTGTGAAGGAAACGACACAATAATAATAAAACGTACCATCAATGTTCGAAGGGGGAGAGTATATATTGCTGGTTGCTAAGTTTATAGGAGTACCGCCAGAAGTTGTATTATTGTTGTTCACATACCACTGATAAGTTGGAGTTCCTGTGCCATTAGCATATTGAACTTCCAAAGGACTTGTTTGTTGATTCAAACAATGTTGTTGCGTGCTTATTGGTTGATTGGAGAGCACAGGGGCAAGGTTTACCACTACGGCAGCCGAATTGGAAGTAACTCCGCAATTCGTTCCTGTTTGAGTTATTGTGCAATAATAATATTGTGTCCCAACCACAGTGCTCGGAGGAGTGTATGTGTCTAGCGTAGCTCCGGCGATTGGTGTTCCTTCAACGTTAGAGTTGGTTGTGCTTGAATACCATTGGTATGAAGCGGTTCCGGTTCCTCCCGTTATGGAAACAGATAATTGTGAAGTTGCCGTGTTTTGACAAACGGACTGAGTAGTTGTCGGTTGACCAGAAACGATAGGGTCAGCGATAACAATTACCGTTGCATTTGCAGAAGTAAGAGCATCGCAACCAGAACCTGACAAACTAATAGTTGAATAGTAGTCGAAAGTGCCTGTAACTGAATATACTGGAGGTGAGTATGAATTACTTGTTGCGCCAGCGATGGAAGAAGCGGGAGTAATGAACCATTGGTATGTTGGTGTCCCAACACCTCCTGTGTATACAACGTTTAGTGGGGTAGGAATTGTTCCACCCACACAAATTGTTTGCGTTGAAAGCGGTTGCGTTGAAAATGTTGGATCGGGAACAACAACAACTTCCGC
The DNA here is from genome assembly GCA_044374295.1 of Flavobacteriales bacterium. Classification (GTDB taxonomy): domain Bacteria; phylum Bacteroidota; class Bacteroidia; order Flavobacteriales_D; family Sanyastnellaceae; genus CAIZGX01. Next base: position 2,872 of record JBILOU010000010.1, read on the forward strand.
AATGTCGGAATTGATTATTGAACATCCTCCGTCGGCAGAGAATGAAACAACGCAGTAATAGTACATTGTACCAGAACTAACAGAGGGCGGAGTATACGATGGCGTTGTTTGTCCAGTTAGCAGATTCCCTCCTGCGTATGTGTTGGCGGTGTTTGAATACCACTGATATGTCGCAGTTCCTGATCCGTTACTATAAGCAACGTTAAGTTGAGTTGTTGTTCCTCCAACACATACCGATTGCGTAGCTGTTGGTTGCGCAGTGAACGCAGGAGCTGGAGTAACTGTTATTAAGGAAGCAGGAGTATTTACTCCGCAATTGGCAACGCTTTGAGTAACCACACAATAATAGTAGGTATCTCCAGTCTGAGTAACAGACGGAGTGTAAGTTGAACTGTTAGCACCTACTATCGGATTGCCTGTTGTATTACCACCGGTTGTATTTGAATACCACTGATAGGAAGAAGTCCCTTCACCATCTGAAACCACAACTGCAAGAGGAACAACTGATCCTGCGTTTTGACAATAGGAAGCGCCTGTTGAAATTGTTGCTGAGGGGTCTGCGACAACAATTACCGTTGCATTTGCAGAGGTTAGTGCATCACAACCAGAGGCTGATAAGTTAATAGTTGCGTAATAATTGAAAGTGCCTGTGGCCGAATATACTGGAGGCGTGTATGAGTTACTTGTTGCGCCAACGATGGAAGAAACGGGAGTAATGAACCATTGGTATGTTGGTGTCCCAACACCTCCTGTGTATGCAACGTTTAGTGGGGTAGGAATTGTTCCACCCACACAAATTGTTTGCGTTGTAAGCGGTTGCGTTGAAATTGTTGGATCGGGAACAACAACAACTTCCGCAATATCGGAATTGATCATTGAACAGCCCCCGTTGGCAGAGAATGAAACAATGCAGTAATAGTACGTTGTACTAGAACTAGCAGAGGGCGGAGTATACGATGGCGTTGTTTGTCCAGCAATCAGAGTTCCTCCGTTATAGGTGTACGTAGTGTTAGAATACCACTGATATGTTGCAGTTCCTGTTCCGTTACTATAAGCGACGTTCAGTTGAGTTGTTGTTCCGCCAACACATAGCGTTTGAGTTGGTGTTGGTTGCGTTGTGAATGTAGGTGCTGGAGTAACAGTAATCAGTGAAGCTGGAGAATTCACCGTGCAATTGGCTCCACTTTGCGTAACAACACAGTAATAGTAAGTAGCACCCGTTTGGTTAACAGGCGGAGTGTAGGTTGAAGCATTAGCACCCGCTATTGGAGTGCCTAAAGTATTACCACCTGTGGTGTTTGAATACCATTGGTAAGAGAAAGAACCTTGTCCGTCTATCGCAGAGACTGAGAGTGCGTTAACCGACGCTGCATTTTGACAGTATGATGCGCCCGAAGTTATTGTAGCTGTTGGATCGGCAACTACGGTAATGGTAGCAATGTTAGACGTTTGAATGCCGCATCCGGCTCCGGCTAAAGTAACGGTGACGTAATAGCTTGTTGTTCCAGTAGTCGAGAACACAGGTGGGGTATAGGAAGATTCAGTTGCTCCGGCAATTGAAATATTTGAAGGAGATTCAAACCATTGATATGAAGGTGTGCCCGCACCACCTGAGTATGTAACGTTTAATGGAATGGAAATGCTTCCTCCAACACAAATCGTTTGTGATGGAGTAGGTTGTGTTGATAGGGAAGTATTCGTATTAACGATTACTTCACCCGTGTTGGAAGTGATGATTGAGCAACCTCCTCCAGTAAGAGAAATAATTGCATAATAATAAGTCGTTCCTGCTGCAGATGATGAAGGTGTGAAGCATGACGATGTAGCTCCTGTAATTGCTGTTCCTCCTGTTGTGTTGTTGTTAGTAGAACTATACCATTGGTATTCGGGAACACCTGTTCCATCGGCATAACTCACGCACATTTGGTTCGTGGAACCTCCTACACAAACATTACTTGAGGCGGGTTGTGTGGTGAAGGTTGGAGCAGGATTAACAACAACTTCTCCGGTTGCACTTTCAACTGAGCAGCCAGATGCTGCGGTAGTTACTATGCAGTAATAATAAATGGTGCCAACAGTCGATGTTGGAGGAGAATAAGTGCTGTTGGTCGCTCCGGGAATTGCAGTTCCTGAAGTTGGGTTGTTGATGGTATTGCTATACCATTGATACGCTGAAGTTCCTGTTCCGCCTGTAGCATTGACAGCCAATTCAGTTGGAGCACCATTTTGACAAAGCGTTTGCGTTGAAAGTGGTTGAATCGTTATTGTAGGATCAACAACAACATTAATCGTCGCAATTTGTGAAGTAACCGTTCCACACCCATTGCCCGCATCTGTTATTGTGCAGTAATAGTAGAAAGTTCCTGCAGTATTGAAAACAGGAGGAATGTATGTCGCAGCATTGGCACCACCGATTGCAGTTCCGTTTGTATTGAACGGTGTACTGATAGAGAACCACTGGTATGTAAATGCACCAACACCTGTAGCGTTCTGAAGAGCTACGAATAAGGGTTCAGAACCTCCACCAACACAGATGGTTTGAGTTGAAATTGGTTGCGAAGCAAGAGCAGGTGTAGGAGCAATAATTACCTCAGCCGTGTTCGAAGTAATGCTCGAACAACCTCCGCCTACAAGCGAAATAATCGCATAGTAATAAGTTGTCCCAGCAGTAGTTGAAGGAGGTGCGAAGCAAGAAGATGTAGCTCCGGGAATTGCTATTCCTCCTGCTGTGTTGTTGGCAGTAGAACTATACCATTGGTATACAGGAACACCCGTTCCATTGGCATAGGTCACGCACATTTGGTTGGTAGAACCTCCAATACAAACATTACTTGAAGCTGGTTGTGTAGTGAAGGTTGGAGCAGGATTAACAACAACTTCTCCGGTTGCACTTTCAACTGAGCAGCCAGATGCTGCGGTAGTTACTATGCAGTAATAATAAATGGTGCCAACAATTGATGTTGGAGGAGAATAAGTGCTGTTGGTCGCTCCGGGAATTGCAGTTCCTGAAGTAGAGTTGTTGACAGTGTTGCTGTACCACTGATAGAGTAGAGTTCCTGTTCCGCCTGAAGCATTGACAGTCAATGCAGTTGGAGCAGCATTTTGACAAAGCGTTTGCGTTGCAAGTGGCTGATCCGTTATTGTAGGATCTACAACAACATTAATCGTCGCAACTTGTGAAGCAACCGTTCCGCATCCATTACCTGCATCTGTTATCATGCAGTAATAATAGAAAGTCCCCGTAGTATTGAAAATAGGTGGAGTGTATGTCGCGGAATTAGCACCACCGATTGCAGTTCCGTTTGTATTGGAAGGTGTTGTGTTCGAATACCATTGATAAGAGAATGTACCAATACCCGTATTCGTTTGCAGTGCAACCGATAAAGGAGCAGAGCTTCCTCCGAGACAAAAAACTTGAGTGTTTATTGGTTGAGTGGTTAATATGGGGTCAGGTAAAATAATAACCTCTCCTGTTGAAGAAAAAATACTTGAACAGCCGCCAATGCTATAGCTTACAACACAGTAGTAATAAGTTGTATTCGGAAGCAATGCATTTGTATTCACTGGTGTGTATGAACTTGCCGTTGCACCGTTGATTAATGTCCCGCCAGAATTGCTGTTTGTTGTGTTTGAATACCATTGGTATGAAATGTTTCCGCTTCCACCAGCAGTTATTACACTGAGGGAAGTTGTTATACCATCATTACAAAGGGTCTGAGTATTTAATGGTTGAGTCGTAAAGGTTGGACTTATTACAATAATAATTTCTGCAGGGGTTGATGCAACGCTACAATTGGTGACAGTCTGAGAAACTACGCAGTAATAATAAAAGGTGCCCACAACATTGGAAGGCGGGAGGTATGTATCGGTTGTAGCTGATGGAATGGGTGTTCCGCCAATGTTGGAGTTTATTGTATTTACAAACCATTGGTATGAGAAAGTACCACTTCCTCCTGTTGCACTTAGTGAAAGTGCTGTAATATTTCCTGTTGGAGTGTTGTGACAATAGGTGTTCCCTATAGGTTGGGTAGTTATGGTTGGATCGGGAATGACATTCACAGAAATTGGCGCCGAGGTGTTGGCTGTGCATCCGCTCCCTGAAGTGTTAATAGTAACAGAGAAATCAAAAGTTCCTGGCGTATTGAATGTGGGCGGTAAGTATGAACTAGAAGTCGCACCAGTAATTGGGTTCGACACTCCTACTGTCAAGGTGTTCCATTGATATGATGCCGTGCCTGTTCCTTGAATATAAGTCCCTGTTAAAGCAACGGGCACGCTGCCTCCTACACAAATGGTTTGAGAAACTGGAGTCGCAGCGGCTAAGGGGTCAGGGACAACAACGGCCGGCACAAAATTAGAAGTTATAGTATTACAAAACGTACTCAAAGGAAAGGTTACAACACAGTAGTAATAGATAGTTCCCACTGTTGTTGCGGGGGGGGTATAACTCAACGATGTGGCATTTGGGATGGTAGTTCCACCGGAATTACTAGCTGTGGTGTTGGAATACCATTGATAAGAAGGTACTCCCGGACCTAAATAACTAACAGTGACGCTTAATGGGTTGAATGTTCCATCGAGACAAACATCAACCGGTTGAATTGGTTCTGTTATGAATGAAGGTTGCGGATAAACAGTAACCGTTTGATTACAAGTGGAAGAACAATTGGGTACAGGGGCAGAGGAGCCCGGAATTAAGGGATTTACAAGAAGTGTAATTGGGAAGTTCAGTGCCGCCAAATTGGGTGCGACAGTATTGTTGTTTAGCGTTATTGTTGGATTAGCTAGTGTTGCAGTTGCTACTGAAGATGTTCCTCCAATTGGATTTGTAACTGTCCAGTCATACGATAGCGCTAAAGGTGTATTTCCACAAGAGGGTCCTGTAGTTCCGTTAGTTATTATGGTTTCAAGCGGAGTACATAAATTAGTTGGACTCGCAGTGAATGAACAAATCGGAGGATCAACAACACAGATAGTTCTTTGGTAGGTTGAAGTCCCGCAAGCGTTTTGGTATTTTTGAGTAATGACGTATGTTCCTGCCGTTGTAAAAGTCACGACTGCAGGGCTCAAGGCCGGAATTACAGCGGCCCAATTTGATTCAGGAAAACCTGCTTGTCCAAGGTCATTGTTCGCAACACTCCAACCTGTTGCAGGAGAAATAGTGTAATAAAAAGATCCAACGCTAGAGCAGGTGAACGGGGGGTTGTTGTTTACTCCAGTGATTGCATTTCCCGGTATACCGGCAGTGGTAAGCTCTATTGAGGAATTGACGCATATTACAGAATCAGAAACGGTGAATTCTGCCGTTGGGTTAGTGCTTACGACAATGGGTGAAACACTACTTGTAGTTGTACCACAAGCATTGGAGGCTACAATTGTTGCATAATATGAGTTTGAGGGAAATGCGCCAAATGCAGGCTGTCCGCATGATGATGTGCTGAAAGTGTATGGTATTGAGATGAAGTTTGCAATATCATAATTAACAATTGATGTTCCCGGGTTATCACTCACAGTCAAGGTGTAAGTAGTCCCGGTTGCGTTCGGTGCATTTGTGCTTGGATTTATGGTAGAAATTGAGAAATCGAGTACTTGTGAATTGCATAAACCAACAGAATTTGAAACACCGCCGGCAACATAGGGATTTGACCCTGCATAAATGTTAAAAGTCCGTGTTACAGAGCAGCCACCAATGCTTCCTGTAATTGTAAAAAAATTATTTCCAATAACAAGGGGCATCGCAATTGGCGAATTTGCTAAGATATTTTGTGGGGATTGCGTGCCTGCTGCAAACGTGTATGTCGCACCGTTGTTTGGAATGGTGTAATAAATTAACGAGGAATTGCTCCCAGAGGAATTTCCACACAAGGTATATGTTGTTAAACCATTATAACTGCTGCTAGGCAGGCTTAATCCTCCCGACGTGACGAATGGGTCGACAACGTTCAATGAAGTGATGGTAATACTTTGAACAGCTGAAGTGCTAGAGCAACCGGTGGCTTGAGATGTTACCGTTAAGCTGTATGAGTAGGTGCCGCCATTGGTGAAGGTTATACTTGGTGTTGCTGTATTGCCCCCAGTGACATTGGGTCCGTTATTCGAAACAACATTCCACGTATAGGTAAAGCCACTAATAGGAGTAAAACCTGAGATAGGTATTGCAATTTCAGGACAGCCGTTGGTAGGAATTGTAAAAGTTGGAACAGGCGGAGCTGAATTAACGTTTACCACAATTACATCATTGTCGTTACAACCACCAGGAGTGGTTGCTGTTCCTGTAAAGATGTATTGTCCTGGATTTAAATTGCTGAATGATGGATCTGCCGAAGATGAGGGCGAAGTTGCGGGAATGCTCGACCAACTATAGGATACATTGGCGCCGTTCGGCACATTTGTTACAGTAGAATTTATGTCAGCCACAGAACCTTGGCAAATAGTAATGTCTTGTCCTGCATCTAAATTTACATTAACGGTGACTTGTGCAATGTCGCATCCAATGAACGTGCTACCTCCTGCTGTTGCTGTTGCTGTCACAGCAAAGTTGTATGTTCCGGTTGGAAGATTGGTAAAGCTTGGGTTAGCAAGAGTGGATGAATATCCAGCGGGAATGCTTACCCACGAGTATGCAACACTTGCACCATTTGGTAAATTGTCAAGTGTAGTAACAAAATTAGCGCTCGCACCCGGGCAAATAGCAAGATTGCCTGCGTTGACATCAAAATCGCTATTGTTGTTCGAGGGCTGATCGACTTCCATTTCATCACTGTTTTCGCAATTACTACCAGCATAAGTAACCGTAACTGTATAAATTCCATCTAGGGCATCTGAGAAATTTGGGATGGTGTAGCTGCTTTCAGTTGCCCCTTGAATTACTGAGGTTCCACCATTCTCGAAGGAGTTAAATTCCCAAGTGTATATTGGGTCTCCAGCGTTTACAGGGCCTCCTGTAACTGATGCGTTAAGCGTAATACTGGTGCCGTTACAATATTGAGCATTGGGGCCGAGAGAAACAGCCAATCCGTTACAATTCTGTCCAAAAACACTCAAGCTCATGATACTTAAAAACGCGATAAAAACAATGTTTTTAACAGGAGCGTTTGAAAGAATTTTATATGCTAAAGTGTTTGGCGGATTACTCATAAAAATAATTTCGAAACAAAGGTAATTCATTATTGAATTAGAGATTTTTTATTCCGTGCAAAAGTGTTGTGAATTGGTTCTCTTTTTTCAAAAAAAAGAATTCTAATTCATTTCATAATAAAATTCGGGCTTTTTTATTTTAGTGTGTTTTGCATTTCACTTTGGTGTGATCTCCTTTCGTTTTCTTAACGCGGGAGTTTACGAATCGTTGGTTCTTTTTATTTCGCTTGTTGTGCGAAGAATAGTTAAATCCTTTTTTCGGACTTGAACACGACGTTTGCGTAGTAACAACGGTAGCTATTCCCAATAAGGCTAGAAGTAAATAAGAGAGTCTGAAAAAGCGTTTCATGTTAATGTTGAATAAGTACGGTTTTGTTGGTCTTTCCAGTTGAAGTGGTTAGTCGGAATGCGTACAATCCATTCGGAAGATTAGATACTTCCATTCGATTCGTATTGAATTCGGTTGACACCAATTCACCTGTCATGTTATAGACTTCGATTTGCTTTAAATCGTTGCTTGCAATGAATAAAGTTGAATTAGCCGGATTCGGGTAAACCAATAAATTATCTTCTTCCATACTTGACTCTTCTGTTCCAACAGATATTGTGCGGTAGCTGCAATCGAGTGGAATAGCACAAATGTTATGGGCAAGGAAGTTCGACATAATGCTCATAGTCGTATCCAGGATAGCCGCATTGGTAGAATGAGGAACGTGCCCAAATCCTTCATGTATCTCAAAACAGTGTTCAATTCCAACTTCATTCATTTTTTCATGAATACTCGAACTTCCGTCGACTTCCAACACGGGTGCAAAACCAAATGCATATTGCATATCCGAGCCAAACGGCACCGTCTGATCATCAGTACCGTGAAACAACAACGCAGGTTCATCCCCGGCATGAATCCATGCCGTATCTCCAATAGCTCCGCATATGTTTACAATTGCTTTTATGTCTGAAGGGTATCCAGGATTTCCGCTTTCACCTTCCAATTCTCCTGCTAATCCTGGGTTGCTTGTGTTTACAAATGAAGGCAATTCAGCCATGTCATCTAAATAAGCCATGTGCAAGGCTATGTATCCGCCTGCACTAGAACCCGCGATGTAGATTTCGTTCGGATCAATGTTATACGGATTCCCATCTAAAGCAACAGTTTTACGGAGAAAACGAACCGCTGCTTTTCCATCTTGAACCCCACGCATAACCGCCTCGGTCATTGGACCGGCAAGATTGGCAGTAATGTTAATCCCAAGTCTGTATTGAATTGAAACGGCTACATATCCCATTTTCGCAAGGCGCTGACAAACAGGAACAACGTCTGGTCCTGTCTTCGAACCAGACAAGAAAAATCCTCCGTGTGCAACAATCACAGCAGCGCGGTTAGAAACATTATCTCCAACTGGTTCATATATATCACACGACAAAATTTGATTGGTACCGTCGAACTTTAAATTCTCTCCGTAGGGAACATCTGAAGTCACTTGAACTTCGTTGAAGATGTAATTCAAATAGCGATTGCCGTCGCATTGCGCGCTGGTGTTAAATCCGGAAACAATTGCTAAAGCAAGTAGTATTTTTTTCATATGGAAGGTTTTAGGTAGCCCTAATTTATGATTTATTCTTTTTCAAACACCAAAAAACATTATTCCCCTTCAAATGTTAATGATTTTTATAAGTTTGAGCATTATATCTATTGAAAGAAGTAATTTTGCTCGACTTCACAATTATGATTGAAACTGATATCCTTGTTATTGGTGCAGGCCCATGTGGTTTGTTTACCGTCTTTGAAGCTGGACTTCTAAAATTACGTTGCCATTTGATTGATGCTCTGCCACAGGCGGGCGGTCAGTTGACTGAAATTTATCCGAAGAAACCGATCTATGATATTCCAGGTTTTCCAGAAGTTTTAGCCGGAGAGCTTATTGAGAATCTGATGAAACAAGCCGAGCCGTTCAAACCTGGATTTACACTTGGGGAGCGTGCTGAGTCTTTCGAAAAGACCGAGGACGGAAAGTTCATTGTGACAACTTCGCGCGGAACGAAGCACATTGCACCTGTAGTAGCAATTGCAGGAGGGCTTGGTTGTTTTGAGCCACGTAAACCTCCGATTTCCAATATTTCAGATTTCGAAGACAAAGGAATTGAGTACATTGTTCGTGATCCTGAATTTTATAGAGGAAAGTCTGTCATAATAAGTGGTGGAGGAGACTCAGCACTAGATTGGGCGGTTTTCCTTGCGAACTGCGTGGCGAAAGAAGTTACTTTGGTTCACAGAAGTAAGAGTTTCCGCGGACATCCAGATTCAGTTCAAAAGGTCTTGGATATGGCAGCTTCAGGAAAAATAAATTTGCACACGGATGCGGAGGTGGTTGAAGTTGCCGGGGACGATGCTCTTCGCAACATTACCCTTCAACATAACGATGAAACAAAAACGGTGTTGACGACAGATCATTGGTTGCCACTATTCGGATTAAGTCCGAAGTTGGGTCCACTGTCGGAATGGGGGTTGAACATTGACAAGAATAGTATTGAAGTGAATACGTTTGATTATCAAACGAATGTTCCTGGTTTGTACGCAGTTGGAGACATTAACACATACCCAGGTAAATTGAAATTAATTCTCTGCGGATTCCATGAAACTACTCTGATGGTTCAAAGTGCGTTCAAGCGCATTTATCCCGATAAGAATTATGTTTTGAAGTACACCACAGTTAATGGAGTAAACGGATTTTAAGTATGGAGAATACAGTACAGATTACGGTAATCGATAGAGAAGATAAGGAGCATGTATTAGATGCGCCAACGGATATGGGTATGAATATGATGGAGCTTTGCAAATCATATGAACTACCTGTTGAAGGCACTTGTGGCGGAATGGCCATGTGCGCTAGTTGTCACATGTATATTCTTTCCGATCATGACTTGGGTGAAAGAAATGACGATGAAGAAGGAATGTTGGATCAAGCATTCTTCGTTAAAGGAAATAGCAGATTGGGATGTCAGTTGCACATTGCTGCAAATTTCGACGGTCTTAAAGTGAAATTGGCGGAAGTAGGAGGGTAGAACTTATCGTATTAACTGTTCAACAGCTAATACGTAAGAGTCAAAACCAAATCCAGAGATTGTCCCCAAACAATGTTGAGCAAGGAGCGATGTGTGTCGCTCCTTTTCTCTTGCTAAAATATTGCTCAAATGCACTTCAATAACTCTTGGTTTCACAGCCGCTAGCGCATCTGCAATAGCGACACTCGTATGTGTGTACCCGCCAGCATTGAATACGATGGCGTCGTATTTTTCCGAATCTTGAATAGCGTCTATTAGCACACCTTCGTGATTGGATTGAAGATGCGAAAAAGTCACGTTAGGAAATTTTGCAAGCAGCATTCCTAACAGTGATTCTAAATTTTCTGAACCATAGATAGAAGGCTCGCGTGTACCGAGCAAATTTAGATTGGGGCCGTTGAGAATGAGAATTCGCATCACTTACGAATGGTTGTGTCTAATGTCCATTGATCTTCAGTGATACTGATATCATTCTTGAAGTAGTACGTTCCGGTTTTTGAAATTACCTTCTGATAAACATCAACCTTCGCTCCGATCTTCACAGTTCGTTCAATTACCTTTTGACTCGGACGACTTGTCTCGTAAGATTTTTCCGTTACTCCCTCGGCAAGTGTTTCGGTACCTGGTTTTGGATTGAGTTCTGAAGGGTCTTTCGGTCCTGTTGGATATTCAGGACGGATTTTAGAATTGTTGTTTTTGGTTTTTTCAGCTTTTTCTTTATCGTCTAAAATCTTTGTCTCCAAAACATGGGCATTTGTATTTACCTCCATGCGTTGTTTTTCCAAAAGATTTGGACTCTCATCGTTTATCTCTTCTTGAAAGGTTTTATTCCTTTCTATCTCTTTTCCGTGAGTAATAATTCCGGATTGTCCTGCCGCTTTAATGCTGGCATCAACCTCAGCATAATGCTCTTTGTCGCGTTGAACATCTGCAATTTCAGCAGTTAAATCTTCGTTGCCTTTTACAACGATGTCTTTCGTTCCGTCTTTTTGTTCTTCAATTCTGTTTCCGTTTTTGTTGCGGCTACGTTTCGAGCGCTCGGTATAATCGTTAGATTGGCTGTTGCGCTCGGTGTAGGTTGTCTGAATATCACGCTCGTTTCTCTTGCGTTCACGATCGTTCTTGGAGAACTCAATAATTTGAGTTTTATCGTCGTCACTGAATTCAGATGCCTTTTCAATCTCTCGTCTTTGTCTTCGGGTGTAATTTTCTTTGCGCACGTCAATGTCATTCTTAGCTGAATCAATCTCAGTCCCGTTGGCCGTCAGATATGGCTCAGACTTACGAGTGATTTCAATTAATTGATTTGACTTAATTTCAATATCATCTTCAGCTGCTTCAATTTGCCTTCTGTGATTTCTGCGATACCCAGCTTGATCGGTACTGTCTTGAGACTTCTCTTGGAATATATCGAGCATCTTACGTTTTTCCGCCTTCTTCTGCGCATCTCGATAAAAATCATCAACGGCTTTCTCTGCATCAGCGTCTACATCGCTTTTTCTATTTCTTTCGCGGTCTCGTTTTCTGGTCTCTTCTTCTTCCAATCTCTTTGCTTCTGCTTCTTCGTTCTCACGAATACGCGCTAATCGATTTTCTTCCGCTTCTTTTTCTTTTTGTCTTCGGATTTCTTCGAACTCTTGTTCTTGCTTAATTCGTCTCTCTCTCCAATCGATATCGGCTTGACTCTCAGAACTGTGCAATTCTAAAATTGCTGCGTCAAGACTCTCGATTTGTTTCGCAGGGTAGCGTTCTCCAATTTTTATATTCAATGCTGCCACATATTTGTTTTTTGCAGCCACCATTTTTTGCTCATCACTTAGCGCACTTTCTTCGAATAATTTATCCCCTTCAGCAATTAGTTTTTTATACTCTTTGAGCTGAGGGTCTTCAGCGGGTGTTGTGTTTCGAACAACTGTGTTCGCCTCTTCAAGCGCTTTGCGAGCTTTGTTTATCTGAGAACTCGGATAGCTTTCTTCAGGCTTAACGTCTGAAGCGCTTTCGTATTTGTCAATAGATTCTTGATATTGCTTTTTCGCAAACAAATCATCGGCAGAGGCAATCAGTGCTTTGTAACGTTTCTCGATTTCCTCTTGTTTGTTTTTGTCGTTAGCAATAGCGTCAAGAGCAGCCTGCGCTAAGTCAATTTGCTTTTTGGAGTAGACATCGTCGCTCTTAATTTTTAGCGCTTCTTTGTATGTATTAATGCAAGTTGCATAGTTTTCATCATTGAATTCACCGTCTGCTTGAGCAACTAAGGCGCGAAATTGCTTTTCTAATTCAAGAGCGTCTAGTTTCTTTTTGATTTCGTTGAGCTGAGCTTTCGGATAACCTTCGTTGGGCTTAATATCTAGGGCATCTTTATAATTGGCTTGAGCAGATTCCCAAGATTGATTTTTAAATTGGTTGTCGCCGTCTTTAATCAGTTGTGCATAGCGCGCCTCATTGTTCTTGTTAGCTTGCTGTTCTTTGAATTTTCTTTCGGCTTCGTCGTATTTTTCTTTCGCAGGTATGTCGTTAGGGAAGAGGTTTAATGCTCCTTTGTATTTCGACATGGCCTCTTCGAACTTCGTTCCGGCCATACGATCATCTCCCTCCAACATTAATTTTTCGTAATCTTTTCTGAGCTTATCACCGTTCTTAGCTAGGTCCGCCAATCGCTTGAATTCAGCCTCGATCTTCTTGTTCATCTCAGCGGTGTATTCGAAGTCAAAGGTTACATAATTCGTTTGAGAGTTGAAAGCCGCCTTTCCCATAGGCTCCTTCAATATGTCTGTATTGAATCCGTCGACATATTTGAAAAGTGAAGATTCAAATTCCATTAAAAATCCACCAGCACGGTCTTCCGCAGGAATGTTTCGCGTGTCAATACGAATGATTTTTGTAACATAATCCGCTCTCGAAAATTTTATATCATATGAATATCCCAAAGGAAGGGTGAAGTCGAATTTTCCTGAAGAACCAGCATCGTAAACTTTCTCTGGAGCGCCATTCTTGAATACAACAACTTGCACACCGTCGAGTTTCTTTTCAGAGTCTTTGTCAATGATAGAACCTTGACTCTTGATTCGAATGACTTCGTTTTGAGCAAATAGGATGTTACTCGATACAAGTAGACCGAGAAAAGTCGCCCAAAGTAAAACTGTACGAATAGCCTTCATAATTGAAAAATAAGATTCCTAAATCACAAGTAAAGATAATTCGAAAAGTCGTAAACCGAAAGAAAAATAACTCCCCGAAGGGAGTTAGATTTCAATGGTCATTTGACTTAGCGCCTTTCCAGAGCTGTTCTCAGCAACAAGCGAATAGTTTCCTCTTGCGAAACCATTAACGTCGAGTTCAATGGGTAGATTCAATTGCCCTGCTTTTTGACCGTGAATAAGCTCAACATACTTCACAATTTCACCTTTTTCGTCGCGAAGAACAACACGCACATCTTCTTGGTCATCTAGGATGAATTGAAGACTGCTCTCTACGCGATTCGGTTTTCCAGAAAAGGCAAGACCGTTGTTCCCTTCGGTTTCTTCATAGTCGACTTGATATCTCGGGATTTCAACATGCTTGTGCTTTGCGGCGATTGCTTGTAGTTCGCTGGCTTTCATTTTTCCCCCATCGTAAGTAACAATAGAGGCAACGCTGTGATCATTGGTAAAAGTCCATACCAATGCCTGCAGTCCAGCGCAATTACCTAATCTTTTGGCTTCCACTTCTTCCAAGGCAGCAACCAATGCGGGAGTTGCCATCTCTGTTTTGCCCAAATCATGAAATCCGTCGGAAGTGGCATATGCCGATGCATTGCCACAAGCAGTATTTAACAGCGTGGTTTTTTCTTCTCCTGGGGCTAAATAGATTTCTCTTGAGCGCAACACAACAAAAGGCTGGTAGTCGTTCGTTGCGGTGTAAAACACACGTCCGGTCTCAACGTGCAAGGCAAGAGAATCCTTCGTGGTGTTTTTTACTTTGAGTTGGAAGTAACCGTGATTACGGATGTGTTCTACTATTCCGCTGAACGAAATTTTCTTTTCTTTTTTCGCTTTTTCGAAATTGCAGCGCTGAACTTCACTTTGGGCAATTGTTTCCAATCCAAGAAACAAAAAGCCGATGATTAAGATTTTGTTTTTCATGGTGCTGGGGTTTGAGGGGTTGATGAACGATTGATTCTTTCGAGGTCTTTTTTGGTAATGAAGACTAACGTATGATTGTTTTTATTCGTTAGTCTATGACTGCTCGGGATCTCTCCAAGTCTATATTGGTAGGTAGTCGTTTTGTTTTCGCGCTTCGAATAAACATCCATCTTAATTTCGGAAAGAATGGAAACTGAACCGAATGGAACTTCAGTCGTTCGTGGTTTCTCGAAAAGCTGTTTCTCGAAATTCACCTGAACGTTCTCTTGTGAGAATTCAATCTTCGAAAAGCGAAGGGAAGGTACAAGCACAAATTTGATTTCTCCTTTTGCACGGTCGTCATTGAACAGTCCGTAAACACCGGTCTCATTGACGTGCACCAGGTGATACTTCTTTTTGTTAATGGTTTTCGAACTTACTTTTTTTCCTTTGATGGTGTTCCATTTTTTTTCGGAGTAATTCCACTTCAGAAAAAGTAATTTCTCGCCGCGAACATTCGGGGTCTCGGGAACTAGAATGTCGATTCCCTCTGCTGCGAATTTTCCTTCAGGAAGAAAAACGTCAAAAGCTGAATGACACTCAAGCATTTGTCCTTTTGAATTCAAGGTGTTGAAATTTGCCGCGAGTTCTTCAAACTTCAAGTATCGAACGTCGGGCGTATCCGTGGCATTTGCTCCCAGCAATAAGCCAAACAGAAAGAGGGTGGTGGTGATCGTTTTCATGGCTTTATTTAATTATTGAAGTAGGCGTTAATTTTTTTACTTTTCTGGAAGTAGCGAAAGATCGTTTTTTTGGAAACCTTCGTTTCTTCGATCCATTCTGTTCCTTGGGCATCTTTACACACTGCTCGAATGAGGTAGTTTTCAACATTTTTCGGAGCTTTGAAAGTGGCTTCTCTTTGATTGTCTGAAACATTTCCTTCAATACGAAGGAAGGGTTCGGTAGATAAGATTTCAATGTAAGTTATGGCTACATCTTTCTTAGCTTTCGCAACAACAGGCAGAACACTGGTTGATTTATTTTCGACAATGGCATACAAACCAGATTCTTCGAACGTGGCACTGAAGTAATAACCTCTCGCCCCTTTCGTCGGTTTTTTCGTCGCTCCAATTTTTGTCCATTCTTTATTGATGTTGTTCCAGTGAAGAAGGGTGAATTGCTTCTTCGCATTTTCAGCACCTTGAACGATTTCTGCTGTAACGCCACTCGTAGGTATTTTTCCTTCAGGAAATTCAACTCGAAATAAATCGCGAATAAATATAATTTTATTATCGAAGAAGGATGACACATGTGAATTATACAGTTCTTCTTGCGAACTTAATTTCACTACGCTCATTTCATTCGCGAGCTCGAGGTCGTTGTATTTACAAGTAAGAGCTATCTTGTTTTTGTTGGTGAAGGTGCTATCTGGACGAATGATTTCAGCAACGACAGCGTGAGGGACAATTTCAATTGAGATAACAGGCGCCTTCTTTTTTCCTTCTTGTTCGTAGTTGAAAGAAATGCGTTCGAAATTTAAGTGCTCCTCTTTGAAGAACTCTTTTAATTCTTTTTCTCTTTTGTAGAAAAGTGCCTGCTTTTTTGCATCGGCATTTCTGCTTGGTTCTTGAAGGGTAACTTTAATGCCCTTAGCTAAATAAAGTTCTTCAGCGTAGATAGAAAGGGCACGTACAGTTCCTTCTGTGAATTTTTCAGAGTCCTTCTGGAATTCAATGGTGATCGTTGAATTCGACTGGGCATTGATTAAATAACCAGCGCAAAATAAAACAGCAATTAATTTTTTCATAGCGTTGGAGTTTTTGAGGTTCTTATTTCGTAACGAGATTTATTTTTTATTAATTGCCTTTGACTAAATATTATTTTATTGTGTGAGCCGTGATTTTTTTTTGCAGATTTGTTTTATGAATACGAGTTATTGGGAAAGAGAAACGTTTTTAGAGAACTATGATGTGGTTGTTGTAGGTGCCGGTATTGCTGGGCTTTCAACAGCAATAGAACTAAAGAAAATTAGACCAGACTTTCGCGTTGTCGTGTTGGAAAGAAGTTGGCTCAGTGATGGTGCTAGTTCAAAGAACGCCGGATTTGCTTGTTTCGGAAGTATTTCTGAATTTGTAGATGACATGAAGGACATGTCCTTTGACGATGTTGTAAGTCTTGCGACTCGTCGTTTTCGTGGAATAGAAAAATTAGTTAAGGAATATTCTGAAGAAGTTTTGAAGTTGGAATGGAATGGCGGACATGAAGTATTCTTTCAGGAAGATGAATCAAGCTTCAAGGAATGCTGCGCTTTTGTTGATCGTTTCAACGATGCCTTTGAAAGGATTTTGAATATTCGTCCATACACCGTTTTAAGGGTCCAAGAATTTCAAGGGGTAAAGAATTTAGTTGGGGTCATTTCGAATAAATACGAAGGCGGTTTGAACACAGGCGCCATGCTGAATGCTATTCGAAATCGTACTTTGAGTATAGGCATTGTGATATTCAATGGTGTTGAAGTGTGCGGTTATTCTTCGTTACAGAATGAAGTGAATGTTGAAACTTCAATTGGAATTTGGAAAGCCAAGCGCGTTGCTTTTTGCACGAGTTCCTTTCATTCAAAATTGTTTGAAGATCTTCAAATGAGTTCAAAAAGAAATCAGGTTGTCGTTACAAAACCCATTGCCGATTTAAAATTAAACGGCACTTTTCATCACCACAAAGGCTTCAATTATTTTCGAAATATAGATGGAAGAATTTTAATGGGCGGAATGCGCCATCAATTTCCAAATACAGAATCTACAAGTTTTCAAGGCAATACAGACGAAGTTGTAAGTGCCTTGACGAATTTCCTTCAACAGAAAATTCATACGACATCTGAGATAGAAATTGATTTAATTTGGAGTGGAATTTTAGGTGTGGGAAAGGATGAGCGCTCTGTTGTAACGCAAGTGAAAGAGAATGTTTTTGTTGGTGCACGATTGGGTGGAATAGGCGTGGCTATTGGATCGCTTGTTGGACAAGAATTAGCAGAACTTATTGATTCTTCTTTTTCGAAATAAATTCTGAAATAGCCTCTGCACATCGCTCTCCGTCTATTGCAGCAGAAACAATTCCACCGGCATACCCCGCGCCTTCACCACAAGGGAAGAGGTTTTTAATTTCAGGATGATTCAATAATTCTTTGTCGCGAGGAATTCGCACAGGCGATGATGTTCGCGTTTCAGGCGCAATGAGAAGCGCATTCGATCCAGCGAAATTTGGCATCTTCGAATTGAAATGTTGAAGAGCACCGATTAAACATTCCGAAATAAATTTCGGAAATAAATCGCAAAGATTTGTTGAAGTAATTCCCGGACTATAAGATGATTCTGGAAGTGTTGTGCTTTTCTTATTGTAAATAAAATCCGTTGCACGCTGTGCAGGAGCGAATTGATTTTTACCTCCAAGATCGTAAGCTTTTTTTTCGATGTCTTGTTGAAGGTGCATTCCAGCAAGTGGTCCAGTGTAATTTAATCTTTCAAGATCACTCAAAGTTACTTCAACAACAATACCTGAGTTCGCCCAAGGGTTGTTGCGTTTGCTTGGTGACCATCCGTTCGTAACAATTTCTTCTTGCGATGTTGCACAAGGCGCCACTATACCGCCAGGACACATACAAAATGAATAGACTCCATGATTATTGACTTGCGTAACAATCGAATAACTAGCGGGCGGAAGAAATTCCCCGCGGTCTTCGCATTTGTATTGAAGCTTGTCTATTGTGCGTTGGTCGTGCTCAATGCGAACGCCGATGGCAAAAGGCTTGGATTCTATGGCTATTTTCTTTTCATGGAGTAATTCGAAAATATCACGAGCACTGTGTCCTGTAGCCAATAAAATACTGTCGGCTTGAAAAGTATTTCCTTTCGAAGTTTTTACTTCTTGAATTTCATTGCTCGAAAGTTTAAAATCAATGGCTCTTTCTTCGAAATGAATTTCGCCTCCGTTAGTCAAAATGCAGTCGCGCATATTCGCAATAATCTGAGGAAGTTTGTTAGTCCCCACATGCGGATGGCTTTCGGTGAGAATGTTTTCGTTTGCACCGAATTGAACCAAGGTTTCAAGAATGCGAACCACGCTGCCTTTCTTGGTACTACGGGTGTATAGCTTGCCGTCGCTGTATGTTCCTGCACCGCCTTCGCCGAAACAATAATTTGAATCGTCGTTCACCTGACCGTTTCGAGTGATCTCGACAAGGTCCCGCCTTCTTGCTCTAACGTCCTTTCCTCTTTCAAGTATAATGGGCTTTACACCTAATTCAAGCAATCTTAATGCAGCGAAAAATCCAGCAGGACCGGCACCGATAATAATTGCGGAACCTTTTATTTCATGTTGAAACAAACGTTGATGAACAGCAGGGAACTCCTCATTGGCTCCAATTACAGAAATTCTTAAAATGACAATGGGGTTTCTTTTTCGAGCGTCGATTGATTTTTTGTCAATACGCCATTTAAAAGAAAGAGGAGATAAATTCAATGTGAATTGAATTTTCTCCTCTAAATAATTGAAGTCTGCCGATTGGGCCGGACTTACTTGAAGTTCAATGGTGTTCATGCTGTTGGTCTATTCAACCAAAAAATATGATTAAAAAAATATTATGCTTTCGCCACTTTCGCAGCCTTTGCCTTTACAGAACCTGGTTTTCTTCCACGCTTCTTTAAAACCATAGGCGCTGCTGCAGGAGTTGCTGTTGCTGTTGTAGTTTCTTTTTTCGGTCCTGTCTTTTTAGCTCCAGGCTTGTTTTTAGAACCTTTTGGGCGGCCACGTCCTGTCGAACCCGCTGCAGATTTTGGGCTTGTTGGTTTTCCTAAAATAGATGCAATCTTAGCAGTGATTCTAACTTTACTGCCACGACCAGTTTGCAATGAAGCAATAAGATTGGCCGCGTCTACCAATGAATTTAGTTCTTTCTCGCGACGAGCAATCTCTTGTTTTATTTCGTTTAATAGTTTCATAATAAAATCGTTTTATTTATTAAGGGTTGCGAAAATATCGCGCGAATTTAAATTTAAATCCTAACACAATGTTAAAAAACGCAAAGAAAATTTAAAGAACACATCATTCGGATTACTTTAGCGGCTCAATTTGAGCAATATGAAATTCAATAAAAAGAACATTTCGAAGGAGGAATTATTGGCATTGTACGAGGCAATTAAATTGCCGCGTTTGATTGAAGATAAGATGTTGAGCCAATTGCGGTTAGGTATGATATCGAAGTGGTTTTCTTCCTATGGACAAGAGGCAATAAGTGTAGGCGTAGGAATGGCTATGGAAGAAGATGAATTTATTCTTCCCATGCACCGTAATTTGGGAATCTTTACTTCTCGGAACCTAGATTTAAAACAATTGTTCCTTCAATTTCAAGGAAAGAAGGACGGATTCACCAAGGGACGCGACCGTTCGTTTCACTTTGGAACGAAAAAGCATCATGTTGTTGGTATGATTTCGCACCTTGGACCACAGTTGGGCATTGCCGATGGAATAGCATTGGCAAATAAATTAGAGGGGTCTCCAAAGGCGACCATTGTTTTCAGTGGAGACGGTGGAGCGAGCGAAGGAGATTTTCACGAGGCGTTAAACGTGGCTACTGTTTGGGATTTACCTGTTATCTTTTGTATCGAAAACAACGCTTGGGGTTTGTCTACACCAAGTCGCGAGCAGTTCCGCTGCAAGCAGTTCATAGATAAAGCCATAGGATATGGAATGCCTAAAGAAGACGCCATTCAAATAGACGGAAATAATATTCTTGAGGTTTATTCAACGGTAAAAGAGATAGCTGCGAGCATTCGAAAGAATCCGCGTCCTATTATTTTAGAGTGCATGACCTTCCGTGTGCGTGGACATGAAGAGGCGAGTGGAACGAAGTACTATCCGGAAGGAGTTATCGACGAATGGTCGAAGAAAGATCCGGTAGCATTGTATGAGGAGTTTTTGTTGTCCGATAAAATAATTACTCCCGGAGATGTTGAAGCAATGAATTTAAAGTTGAAAGATAAAATCAACACGAATTTAAAGGCAGCCTATGCAGAGCCTGATATTGTAGCAAACACAGACGAGGAGTTTGACGATTTATTCGCGCCGTTCTCAAATGATGAAATACCAGCGTCTTCAACCAAAAAGAAAATGCGTTTCATTGATGCTATTCAAGATGGATTGCGGGAAAGTATGCGGAAGCATGATCGTTTGGTTTTAATGGGTCAAGACATTGCTGAATACGGTGGAGTTTTTAAAGTGACCGAGGGGTTCGTTGAAGAATTCGGAAAAGGTCGTGTACGAAATACGCCGCTGTGCGAGTCTGCTATTGTGGGCGCTGGATTGGGTTTGAGTATAAAAGGACACAAAGCAATGGTTGAAATGCAATTCGCAGATTTCGTGACTTGCGGATTCAATCAGATAGTAAATAACTTGGCGAAGCTTCACTACCGTTGGGCAGAAAATGCAGACGTTGTGGTGCGCATGCCAACAGGCGGCGGTGCTGCTGCAGGACCTTTCCACAGCCAAAGCAATGAAGCTTGGTTCTTCCACACACCAGGACTAAAGATTGCTTATCCGGCTTTTCCTTCAGATGCGAAGGGCTTGTTGTGTCAGGCTTTCGAAGATCCGAATCCAGTTTTATTCTTCGAGCACAAAATGCTTTACAGAAGTATTGAAGAAGAAGTGTCTGAAGGACATTTTGCGCTTCCTTTTGGAAAGGCACGAATTGTTTCAGCTGGAGATAATTTAACTCTTGTGACATACGGACTAGGCGTTCATTGGGGATTAGAAGTATTGAAGGAAGAAAAATATGCGGGAATTGAATTGATAGATTTGCGCACATTGGCACCTTTAGATTACGAAACCGTAATGACTTCAGTACAGAAAACAGGAAGAGTGGTCGTTCTTCACGAAGATTCTCTTACAGGCGGAATTGGTGGTGAGTTGGCTTCGCGTATTACGGAAGAATGCTTCGAATACCTCGACGCTCCTGTAACTCGATGCGCGAGTTTGGATACTCCTATACCGTTCAATGCGGGCCTTGAAATAAATTTCATGGCTAACAACCGTCTGAGAGCAACATTGGACAGAGTCCTTTCGTATTAAGTTTTCCGGCTCTAATTTTAGAGCTAATGAAAGGTCAGAAAACATTGACTCAGAAAAGAGGACTACAGACGTTGTAATCAATTCCATTTACTGAGTTATTTTTTTTGCGAATCGGCTTTTTGTTAGGCTCTCTGCAATTATATTCGTGGCTATGAAAAAAATAGCATTGTTCTTCTCTCTTATTTGTGCCCTTCAAATGAATGCACAAACGTGGCAAGTTGGAAACACAACACTTACTGAAAGTGATTTAGTAACTGGATTAAGTCTACCATGGGAAATGGTTTGGGGGCCAGACGATTTCATTTGGTGCACCACTCGTGTAGGTAAGGTTTTACGCATAGATCCTTCAACAGGAACATACACTTCTGTTTTAGATAAGACTTCTGTAATACCATACAGTGGAAGTAGTGAGCCTGGAATGTTGGGAATGGCTTTGCATCCCGATTTTTTGAATATGCCGAAGGTATACGTGGTATACAATTACACGCAAGGAAACAATGTAAAAGAGCGTTTGTCTATGTTCGATTGGGACGGAACAGCATTGGTGAACGAAGTTCAATTGATTAATGCGATTGGCGGAAATTCAATTCACAACGGTTCTCGTCTGGTGATTAGCCAAGATCAAAAGATTATCATGTCAACTGGAGATACTGGAGACGGCGGAGTGAGTTCACAAGATATGAATTCGTTGAACGGAAAGATTCTTCGAATCAACTTGGACGGTTCTATTCCTTCTGACAATCCAAATCCTGCGTCTTATGTTTATTCTTTCGGACATCGCAACTGTCAAGGTTTGGCTGTTGGTCCTACTGGAATTATCTATGCATCTGAGCACGGTCAAAACAACAGCGATGAATTCAATATTATTGAAGCTGGAAGAAACTACGGTTGGCCAACTGTTCAAGGTGCTTGTAACACAACCAATGAAATTAACTACTGCACAGCGAACAACGTAAAAGAGCCCTTGATTGAGTGGTCTCCTTGTCGCGCTGTAAACGGTATTGAATATTACAATCACCCATCTATCCCAGAATGGAACAACTGTATTTTAATGGCAGTGTTGGGCGGATTGAATAGCTCTTACGAGCGTATGACTGTTTTGCACTTGAGTGCAGACGGACAGTCTCTAACTACTACGGATGTGAGTGGTTCAAACAGCAATTCAGATGCGTTCTTCCAAAGCTTTAACAAACGTTTACGTGACATCTGCGTTAATCCGCACGACGGTTCGGTATACGTTGCTTTAAATGGTTCTCAATATCCTGGATCAGGACCGAATACCATTAAGAAATTCCAAAACTTGGTTTGGGCTGGAATTCAAAACGAGGGTGTTTCTCAGAACTTAAATGTTTATCCAAATCCAGCTTCTGAAAGAGTAACAGTTGAATTCTCTTCGAATCAATTGGGTGGAAATTATTCAGTTTATTCTTTCTCAGGAGCTCTAGTTGCTGAAGGGAAAATTTCAACGTTGAAAAATGAATTGAATGTTTCTGAATGGTCGAAAGGAAATTATTTTGTGGTTTCAGAATCTTCAATCGGAACAACTTCAAAGACGTTTATCGTTCAATAATAAATGAATAATATTTTTATGTTGAAGACAGCAAAGTGGATTTCACTTTGCTGTTTTTTTTTAGTGAGTAACGTTCTGTTTGCTCAAATAATTCAAAAGAATATTGGCTATGAAGTCCTTGAAGATTCGGCTTTTGTGACCATTGAAGTTTATGACAGTTACACCGGATATCCAATTCAGGCGACGGCTCAAGTTGGAGGGCGAGTATTTCAATGCAACGAGTTAGGTAGAGTTTCTGTTTACTGTAAAATCAGAAGTTGTGTTGATTTTGTTGCAGAGGGTTATTACGATAGAGGATATTGTTTGAGCAATAGCGAAGAGGTTAAGAAGAATGAGGTGATTCGGCTTGACATGCCTCCCATTTCAAAGCAAATGGAAGCGCTGACTGTTGTTGGTTACAACATCAAGCGCAGTAACCTCAGCACTCCAGCGAGCATTGGACTTGTTAAAGTTAATGCGCATTATGGCGATGGCTCTTCTTTACAAAATGCATTCAATTCAGTTAGCGGCGTGTCTTACGATTCTCGCGGATATGGAGGAAGCACACGCTTGAACATTCGCGGAAGCTTTTTTCGAGCGCCAACTACTATTCGAAATGTAAAGATGTATTGGAAAGGAATTGCATTGACGAGCGCAGATGGGCAGTCACCTTTAGAGATTGTAGATCCCTCGAACGTTGCAAACGCGAATATTCTGAAAGGCCCAGGCAGTGGGGTTTGGGGAAATGGTACAGGTGGAGTTGTTTTGTTTACGCCTTTTTCATTGAACCAGTCGGTTTATGCAAAGGCGCAATACGAGCAAGGCGAATTCGGCTACAGTAAATCTGTTTTTCAAGCGGGTGTGAGTAAGAATGGATTCAGTTTAATGGTGAGCCAGATTAATCAGGAAACAAACGGTTACCGAGATCAAGAAGCGAATAACAAGGAGCAGACATTACTTGAGTTTTCTGCCAATACAAAACGCTGGAAGCACTATGTCATGGCCATGCGTTACAAAGGGTATTGGGAATTGCCTGGAGCTATTTCAACAGCTCTGATAGCAGTTGATCCGCGTCAGGCGAATGCCTTCAGCTTGGTGAATAACACACATGTCAATCGCACGCGAGACATGCTAGGATATTCCGGAGAATTCATTTCGAAAAAGAATTTTCTTCTTGAACTTTCAGCGAATCACTTTCAAACCGAAAAAATAAATCCCTACGGAACATCTGCATTTACAAACGGATATAAAGATGAGAATTCAAATGGAAATGGAGAGCGAGCTGTCTTAACGAAATCCTTCGACTTAAATAAAAATGGAAAATTTCCTGTTAAGTTGAAATCTTCACTGGGACAAGAGTTTCAATTTGAAAATTTCAATTTGAATGAATTCGGATTGTTGAATGGTGAATCTGACGGTGTTTCGAAATACAACTTCAACGTAGACTACATCACTTCGAATTTTTTCTATCAGGTGGAAGCGGAAGTGGCGAAGCGCTTGTTTGCAACGGCGGCAGTTGGGTTGAACAATACGCAAGCGCGTATAACAGGAACCTCGAAAGATGCAGCGCAGCAGTCGGTGCTCATAGAGGCGTACACCAATGCCAATCCACAAGCAAGGCTTTATCCGAATGTAGGAATCAGTTATTCCTTGAAGAGAAGTGAGCAATCAGGAAACTGGAATGTCTTCGGAAATTACAGCACCGGCAGCAGTGCGCCCACGGTCTTTGAGCAATACGATTATTCAAATCAATATCTGAATGAAAACTTGAAAAATGAATTTGCTCGAAATGTAGAAGTTGGGGTGAAGGGAGCAGGGAAATTGTGGTTCGTTGAAATGAGTATTTACGATCAACAAATCACGGATGCCATTGTTCCGAAAGAAACCTTGTTTAATGGCTATTATGCAACCTACATCAACGCAGGAAAGTTGGTTCAGCGAGGCATGGAGTTTACCGGAAGTGGCACTGTTGAGTTGGAGAGAGTTAGTGTTTATGGCTGGGTGAGCGGATCTTGGACGAACTATGAATTGCTAGACGAAAGTGGTTCGGGAAGAATGCCAGGAATGCCTTTGGCGCAGTGTAACGGCGGATTGAATTTTACTGGGTTTTATGGATTCGGATGGTCCGTTACGAATCAATGGACAGACAAGGCACCGTTGAATTCCACTCAAACCGAATGGTCTGCAGCGAGAAACGTTTTAAATTCTGAATTCACCTACACACATACATTTATTCGACGTGACGAAGTTGCCGGAGATTTTGATCTAGTTACTCGAGTTCGTTCTTTAGGTTCAATTAACATCAATGCTGGAGCGAACAATGTCTTGAATACCAATTACACCACTTTCTATCAATTGAATGGTGTGGGTGGAAGGTTCTTCAACCCAATGGCGAGAAGAAACTTTTATTCAGGAATAACACTGCGAATCTTCTTGTAAATTTGCAACATGTTCAGAAAGGCATTTTTCTTCGTTTTACTTGTTGTATTTGGAATGGCGGGTTGTAAACCAACGCCCATTGCTGAAGCTAATTTCGAATTCGATGAAAGCCTTCAATGGAAAAAGAGCGAACCTGTTTCATTGAAATTAGACATTCGTGAAAATGCAGAGCCCTGCGAGCTGTATCTCGATGTTCGTTACACCACACTTTTTCCTTTCGATAAATTGGAATTGCACATCAAAGAAATTTCAGAGAAGGGTATTGTTGTTCCGCGCGATGTGACTTTAGCAATTCGAGACAAGAAAGGGTTTATCGGTGACATTAGTGGCGACATAGGCGACATTGAACGCGAGTTAGATTCGAATAAGCAGTACGAAGATCACGGCGTTTATTCCTATGAGATTTCGTTCAATCATCCTGTAGATGTGTTGTTGGGAATAATGGAGCTTCGTCTGCGTGCGGTTCCGAAGAAAAAGATATCATGAGAGACTTTAAGACATTTTCATTTCATACACTCGGATGCAAACTGAACTTCTCGGAATCGAGCACCTTGGCACGCGATTTTCAACAGCAAGGGTACGGCAGAGTAGAATTGGAGGAAGGTCCAGATGTCTTGGTCATTAACACCTGCAGCGTTACAGATGAAGCCGATCAAAAATGTCGCTATACCGTTCGAAGAGCAAAGCGCTCGAATCCGAATGTATTCATCGTAGTTATCGGATGCTACGCGCAATTGAAACCCGAAGAGATTTCAAAGATTGAAGGAGTGAATGTTGTTTTAGGTGCGAATGAAAAATTCAATTTGATAGATCGCATCAAAGCTTACGACGAATCCGAAGGGAAAATATTTGCAGGAGAAATTAAAGATGTCAAGGAATTTATTCCATCCTTTTCATCGGGTGATCGGACGCGAACTTTTTTGAAGGTTCAAGACGGATGTAATTATTTCTGTGCGTTCTGTACCATTCCTTTGGCGAGAGGAAGATCGCGCAGCGCCAATGTTGAATCAACAATTGAAGAAGCGAAGAAGGCCATTGCTGGAGGTGCGAAGGAAATTGTTTTAACCGGAGTAAACATTGGAGATTTTGGAACGGCTCACAACGAAACGTTGTTGGATTTAATTCAGAAGCTCGATGAATTGGAAGGAATTGAGCGATATCGAATCAGCAGTATAGAACCTAATTTATTAACGAATGAAATTATTTCATTCGTTTCAACTTCAAAACATTTCATGCCACATTTTCACATTCCCTTGCAAAGTGGAAGCGATGAAATATTGAAAGGTATGCGTCGCAGATACAGAATAGATTTGTATCGTGAACGAATAGCGTCGATTAAATCTGCGATGCCGCATGCATGTATCGGTGTTGATGTGATTGTTGGATTTCCTGGGGAAACGAGCGAGTATTTCAATGAGACCGTGGAGTTTTTGAAAGATTTAGATGTTTCGTATTTGCATGTGTTCACATACAGTGAACGTGCTAACACAACAGCGCTTCGCATTGAAGATATTGTTCCCATGGAAGTTCGCAACGAACGAAATAAAATTTTGCGATTGTTAAGCGCGAAGAAACGCGCGGCGTTTGACGCGTCGTTTAAGGGAACTGAAGCCAAGGTCTTGTGGGAGTCTGTAAATGACGAAGGAAAGATTTCTGGGTTTACGGAAAACTATATTAAAGTTCAAGTTTCTTTCGACGATTCTCTTTCCAACCGTATTACCTCTATTACAATTTAGAGTTTATCAGTTGCATAAATGCATCGGATAATTTCTTTAAGGCAATAGCTTTATCTTTTTGATTCAATGGCTCCGGGGGACCGTAGGGAGTTTTGTTTACATCAATGATGTAAATCTTTTTATTGCCGTTGTGACGCAGAACATCGAATTCACAAAAATCGACCTTCATAGCAGCGGCATATTTTTCAATCTGTGAAATATCTTCTTCAGAAAATAGATCCTCCGGTTTGTGAAGTGTTGCGCGATGCGCCTTATTTGTGAATCTGTTCTCCTTGGTTTTAAATTTCAAATAAACGAGTGGTATTTTTCTTCCAATAATTGGAACACGGATGTCGACATACTCTTCTGAATTGTCTCTGTTATCTATTACTATTTGATAAACCGATTCAGCTTTAAATGTTTCAATAGGGCACATAATTTCGCGACCATCATGAACCGCATTCTCGTCACTCTTTTCAACGGCAGCACCCACATGTGTTTTCGGGTTAATGTTCATTGAATATCCCAATGCCTCCAAATGAATCAAGTGAACGCGTTCTTTGGAAATATCAGGGCAATTTACATTTATGATTTTTGCGTTAGGATATTTACTTTGCAGGTTGCCCGCACTTCCAAAGGTTGCGTTTTCAAAATAAACAATTATGTCAGGATTCGCAACTAGCTTGTTAGTCAGTCGAGCCTTATTCATTCTCGCGATTTTTGAAAGTGTCGTTTTCTTGCTCGGGTAAGTTGGCGCCGCTACCCAAACTGGAAGTTTGCCACCATTCTGAATGAAGAAAATGCCCTCTCTCACAAGACAGGAAATGTCTTTCGCTAATACCTCGAAGAAAGGCATGCTCTTCCTGTAGTTATTCCTTAATCCCATGAGTGATATAATTTCGGGTTTAATGTTTGTGTAATAAAATCGTTCTTCAATGAACCGCGCGCAGGGGAATATTCCCTTCCGTAAAAAATAATTTGAAGATGAAGTTTGTTCCAGCTTTCTTCAGGAAATAGTTTCTTCGCGTCGCGTTCCGTTTGCTCAACGGATTTCCCGTTAGTAAGTTTCCAACGTGTCATCAATCGGTGAATATGCGTATCTACAGGGAACGCCGGAACGCCAAATGCCTGTGCCATGACAACACTTGCAGTCTTGTGCCCAACGCCAGGTAATGCCTCTAATGCATCAAACGAAGCTGGAACTTCTCCGTTGTGTTCATTAATGATAATATGAGATAGATTGAAAATGGCTTTGCTCTTTGCGGGAGACAGACCGCACGGTTTAATGATTTCTCGAATTTCTTCAACACTCAATTTTATCATATCGAACGGATTGTTCGCCTGCTTGAATAAATGTGGAGTAATTGTATTGACGCGTGCATCTGTGCATTGTGCCGATAGCAGCACAGCTATTAATAAAGTGAAAGCATCGGAGTGGTCAAGTGGAATGGGTGTTTCCGGATAAAGTCGTTCCAGTTCAATCATGACAAAAGCCGCCGCCTCTTTCTTTCGCATCAGGGAATAAATTGAAATTGTGTTTTGTCTTTTGTTAAATATTCGCGTTTTGATTGTCCGTTCCAGCGAACTTCAGTAATGTTTTGCTGGTCTGCGAATTGTTCCAAGAGAATAGTGTTGGTTACCACAACCTGATTCGGTTCGAAATAACTTCCTTCAATGAAAATTGTGGTCATGTCGTTATCGACACTGTACCCTAAAAAATTTAAAACAACATTTCTTCCAGCAACTTGAAGACTTAGTTTTTCTCCGATATACTTTTTCACGAGTTCAAATACTTCTGGTGTTTGCGGATAAAGCGAATGGTATCTGTAACATTGGGCCTCAATAGCATGTTCCAAGTCATCGGTGAAAATCTTGGAAGTGATTTCTATAGCTCCGTTTTGCGAATTGAATTCTACAGATGTATTACTTAGATAGAATTTGTGATTGCTAGAGGGGGAACTTTGTAGGCCGAGTGATAGAAAAAGTGAAATGATGAATAGAGCGTATTTCATTCTGCCAAAATACAACGGTTTCTGTTTTAAGTTATACCTTTGCCGCATGTTAAAATGCACATTGAATTCGGCCCAAATAGATCAGGCCAAAGAGATTATTCAACAATCTGAGAAGTTTATCATTTCAACTCATATGTCTCCAGATGGAGATGCCATTGGCTCTTCATGTGCAATGGCTCAAATGTTATTGAAACTGGGGAAGGAAGTGACCATTGTTATTCCAGATTCCGCTCCAAAGTATCTGACATGGATGAGGGGCAGTGAATTCCTTTTGGTGTGCAAAGACAACTTGGAGTTGACTGCTCAGAAGTTTGAAGAAGCTGATGCGTTAATAATTTTAGATTATAACCACCTTGGCAGAATTGGAGAATATGTAAAATCGAACATAGAAAAACTAATCGGACTTAAGCCAATTATTCTGATAGATCACCATGAACAACCTACTGACATTCCAAATGTTGTGTATTCAGACACTAGCATTTGTAGCACTTGTGAAATGGTGTTCCATTTTGCGGGAGCTATGGGCTGGTTAGACTTAATAGATGTTGGAACAGCAGAATCTATTTATTGTGGAATGATGACCGACACCATGTCGTTCCGTTTTCCGAGCGTGACTGCTGAAACGCATGATATTGTTGCCTTCTTAATGCGAAAGGGACTAAAGCCACATGTTGTTCATGAAAATGTTCTTGATTCACAGAGACCCGATCGATTGCGTTTAACAGGTTTTGCCCTTTCTGAATGCATGACAATCTTACCTGAGTATAAGGCCGCTTACATTGCGATTACAAAGGCTGATTTAGATCGATTCAATCCGCAATCGGGCGATACAGAGGGATTGGTGAACATGGCCCTAAGTATTGAAGGAATTACGATTGCCGCTTTCTTTAGAGAGGATGAAGGATGCGTTCGAATTAGTTTTAGAAGTAAAGGTCTTCGTGACGTGAATCAAATGGCTCGCGCACATTTCAACGGAGGCGGACACAAAAATGCCGCTGGTGCTCGCTTACACGAATCGCTAGATTTTTGCGTTACTAAGTTTTGTGAGTTGCTTAATAATGGAGAAATCTAAATGAAATTCACCTATTTGATTTTTGCGTTTGCTCTGATTTTAATGAGTTGCGACAGTTGCACCAACGATAAAAAAGTTGTCCCTCAAATGACTCAAGCGCAAATAGATTCTATGCTCATTGCACAGAACAGAAATTTTCACGCCCAAGAGAAGGAGTTACTGCAAAAATTTGTAACAGAAAAGCAATGGCCCACAACCATTACTGGAACAGGAATTCATTATTGGATTTATCAGCAAGGAACAGGAGAGACCGTGAAGTCAGAGCAAATTGCCATGGTTGAATACGAAGTGTCTTTGCTCGATGGAACTGTTGTCTACAAAAGCAAACCGGGAGAAAAAGTCCCTGTGAAAATTGGACACGATAACGTAGAAAGTGGTTTGCATGAAGCCATGCTTTTGATGAAGAAAGGTGATCGCGCGAAATTCGTTTTACCCTCTTATCGCGCTTTCGGTTTAACCGGAGAAGGTAAGATTCCCATGAACGCAGCGGTTGTATATGACATACATCTCGTAGATATTAAATAGTATTTTCTACTACATAAACTTCCTTAAAATCTTGGCCAGCCATACTTTGCCGTTGTATGGTGGATAAATTAGCGATGTAGAATTGAATATTCTGCTTGCTTGAACTTCAGTTTTAAGATGACAGAACTCTAGAAATCCATGATATCCGTATGAATAACCCATTCCGGAAAAATTACTTCCACCAAAGGGCATACGAACGTCACTAATGTGCAAGAATACGTCATTTATTGTTACACCACCCGACCAAGTATTTCGTGTAATAAACTTGGATTCACTTTTTTTGTTAGAAAATACATACAGTGCTAATGGCTTCTCTTTGCTGCGAATGAAGTCTACAGCCTCTTCCATTGTTTCATACTCGAAAAGCGGAAGGATAGGCCCGAAAATTTCTTCACTATAAACCATTGTTTCTTTTGAAACGTTTTCAACGACAGTTAAACCGAACAAACGCTCGGCAGGTTTGTGTTCACCTTGGAAGAGAATTTGTCCACCTGTGTTTCGAACTTCTTCAACCATGGAAATCAATCGCAAATAGTGCTTTTCAGAAACTATGCGCACCACTTCGTCGGAATTTAATTTTCCATCGATGGTGTAATTGGAATGATAGAACTTTTTTAGGTGTTCTGAAAATTCTTTTGATTTTCCTTTAGGCAGTAAAACGTAATCAGGAGCAATGCATGTTTGTCCAGCATTGGTGTATTTCCCCCAAAGAATTTTTTTAGCAGCATCTTGCAGGTCATAATCTTTTCCAATAACAACAGGAGATTTGCCTCCAAGTTCTAACGTTACGCTGGTTAAATTTTTTGCAGCTTCCGCCATAACCAACTTACCAACTGCGGGAGAACCTGTAAAAAAAATGTGGTTAAAGGGTAATTGAGTTAACTCTTTTGCTGTTTGAGCATTTCCAAGAACGGCAGTGACTTCTTTCGGGAGAAAGGTGTCTTCGATGAACTCTTTTAAGGCTGAGCTTACCGTTGGAGTGTATTCCGAAGGTTTGACGATTGCTGTATTACCTGCGGCCACACAGGAAATAAGAGGCGTAAGTGTGAGTTGAACGGGGTAGTTCCATGGAGCTAGAATGAGACAGATTCCTTTGGACTCGGCAATTACCTTATTTGAGGCAAAAGGATTAGACCAATTCACTCCAGGTTTAACCGGTGCCATCCATGCTTCTAAATTCTTCTTTACAAATCTTATTTGCGCGAAAATTAGAGCGAATTCAACGATACTCGATTCGAAAGCATGCTTGTTTAAGTCTACTTTTAACGCTTGGGTTAAAGCGGGCTCGTGCTTTTGCAACCCTTTTTCAAATCTGTCAAGCAATGCAATGCGATCAGATACTTTACTGTTTTTAAAAAGTAAAGCATGTTTCTTTTGCAACTCAAAAATTTCCATGTTCAGCATAATCTTCTTTTATTCGTGTTCGCGAATGTTTTTCGTTTCGTGTTCTGTTGGTTCATCGTTGGTCTCTTCCTCTTTAATATACCATCCTTCCAAATTCGGTTGTCCTGCATCTGACCAAGCACTCAACCACAAACAACCCAATGAATAAACAGCTGAGCGCATTCTTCGTTCAATCTGACCGTTTAAAAGTGCGCTGTACGCCTCAGAGAATTCTTTGGAGTACGTGCGCACCTCAATGTTGTTGCGCATTTCGTATGCATATTTTTTGTCGGAAGGAAATCGCGCGGTTAGTTGTTCTTCAAACTTTAAAACCGAATCTACCCCAGCGTAACTTTCTTTAAGACGTTCCCAAATGAAATGTTGCGGTGCGGAAATGTATTCTGCTTTTCCAACAAAGAAATCGTATTGCGGAAATTGAATTTCTGGGACGCGACTTTCCCAAAAGCCGTGTATTCCTTTTTGATTGGTTTTTTGTCCGTTGTAGTTGGAAGTAGAATGAAGAGGCACATGCACGTCGCCAACATAATGACCTATTTCGGCGGAAAGGCGCAGTACTTTGTTGACGTCCTTTTCCCCAAATGCTTTTACCAATTTGGAATAAACGAAATACAGATTCCACGGAACAATGCCATGTGCACGAAGGCTGTCTTCTCCATATTTCGAAACAGCATCGTTCCATCGTTCGGGTAGATTTTCAAAAGGGGAAGAGGAAGTTTCTGTGACATAACGATCAACGTCCAGAAAGTGACATTCCGCTTCACCTTTCACGCTGTACCTTCTTTTATCAGGATCAACGCTATGCTCAATCAAGTAATTCATGTTGTACTTGTAGAATCCGAAAAGATCTGGAGGTAGCGTATAAATAGCAAGCTCGTTGATTTTCTTGTGTCCGAAGAATCCCCAATCTAAACAAATAGGAGGCTCGGGTTCTGAAGCGAATGTGCAAAATGGAAAACAAAGTATCCAAAGGAGTGAGGACTTCGTTTTCATTTGGAAGGATTTACGCGTTGTCTATTTCCAACTTCACTAATTTTCCATCGCGAAGAATTGGGATGCACGGAACAGTGTCCAGTGTGAGGCAATACTTTACGTCTTTCTGAATTTTTAATTTCATAAGACGCTTGCGATGTGAACTAGCGCGCAGGAAGCTATAGAAGTTGTCGCGCGCAGAGCGGTATAAAAACTTAGCCGAGATTGTGCTGTCTTCGTTGGAAACGAATTTGCGACTTTCCAGAAGTATGTCGGCAATGGCGCCCGCGCAGATGGTATCCTCAAGATTCATTTTTTCCTTCCATCCGGAAGCAAGCACAAGTACATTTTTGTTTTGTTCAATGAGCCACTTGCTGAGGTAGTTGAGGTTGTTCAAACAGCCAATAACTACAATACTTTTTTCTTTCGCAACTTCAATGGCATTTGTACCGTTTGTGGTGGTAAGCACAACTGTTTTTCCAACTAAATCTGGATTCATGAAGGCGTAAGGAGAATTTCCAAAGTCGAAACCTTCAACCACTTGACCATCTCTCTCGGCAGCGGTGATGTATCCTTTCGATTTATAGTCAACAGCTTTCTCAACGGAATTGATCGGAATAATTTCTTTAATTCCGCAATGAAGTCCTGTGGTAATCGCACTTGTAGCACGCAACACGTCTATTACAACCACAATGTCGAATCCGTTATCGTACAACGGAAAGTGACTTGGGGCGTAACATACTTCTACAATCTTTCTTTCGCTAAGTGCTAGCATAGGTTTTCAATAAGAGTCTAAAATTAAGAAAAGAAAAGGAAAGCAACGAATTTGTTTATGCCATAACTAACTTCGCTTTCTAATCTGAACCCATGCGTATAAACAAATTCATAAGTGAATCGGGACTTTGTAGCCGAAGAGAAGCCGACAAGTTTATTGAACGCGGTCTTGTGACTATTAATGGAAAAAAAGTTGGACTAGGCGCTGAAGTTGGACCAAGAGACGTGGTGAAAGTGAACGGTCGAGGGCTTAATCGCGAAGAGAAGCAAGATTTGGTTTTGGCTTTCAACAAGCCTATTGGTGTTGTATCGACTACGGATAAAGTAGAGAAGAACAACATTGTCGATTACATAAGTTACAGCCAACGTATTTTTCCGATTGGAAGATTAGATAAGGATTCACAAGGACTTATTCTGTTGACCAACAATGGCGACTTGGTGAACAAGATTCTTCGCGCAGGAAACAAGAACGAGAAAGAGTATGTGGTGAGTGTGGATCGCCCGTTGTTCGCAGAGTTTGCAGAAAAGATGAGTCAGGGTGTTCCGATCTTAGGTGTTCAAACCAGAAGATGTAAGGTGGTTGTAGAAACACCTTTTGTCTTTCGCATAACACTTATTCAAGGACTGAACAGACAGATTCGAAGAATGTGCGAGCACTTTGGATACAATGTAACGAAGCTTGAGCGAACACGCATTATGCATATCGGATTACAAGGACTTCAGGTTGGTGAATTCAGACCTTTGGAAGAAGAAGAGATGAAGTTGCTGAATAAGTACTTGGAGAAATCGAAATCCGAAGCCCCTGAAAAGAAGGCCTCTGCCGATTCAGATAAGCCGAAGCCAAAACCAAAACCGAAGCCGAAGCCGAAGCCGAGAACGAGTTCTTCATCAGCTTTTCCATCGTCATCGAAACCTCGCTTCAAAGCAGGAAGTAAGTCGCACGCCAAGCCGGGCGAGCGTACCTTCCGAAATGGTCCGAGTAAGGGAAGCAGCAGCAGAGGGAACTCCGGTAAGAGCAGTCGCGGAGGAGCGAAGAGAACAGGCAGATAAGACTTAGTGTAAAAATTACACTAAGTAATTCATTCATCTTGTTTATCTTTGCTGTAAATACATTTTTTTATGGCAAATATTGCGCACATTCATGCAAGACAAATCCTCGATTCGAGAGGTAATCCAACAATTGAAGTAGATGTCATAACAGACCAAGGCACTGTTGGTCGCGCTGCCGTTCCTTCAGGAGCCAGCACAGGCATGCACGAAGCGGTAGAGCTTCGCGATGGCGATAAATCTCAGTACTTGGGTAAAGGCGTTATGCGCGCTGTTCAAAATGTAAACGAAGTATTGAACAAGGAATTGGAAGGTGCTTCAATTTTTGAGCAGAACTTGATTGACATGGCCATGTGCGGAATTGATGGCACAGATAATAAAAGTGTTTTAGGAGCCAACGCAATTTTAGGAGTTTCATTGGCGGTTGCGAAAGCTGCGGCGGAAACATCTGGATTGAGTTTGTATAGATATATCGGAGGAGTGAGTGCAAACACGCTTCCTGTTCCAATGATGAACATTATTAACGGGGGCGCCCATGCCGACAATAAAGTTGATGTTCAAGAATTCATGATTCTTCCGGTAGGAGCTGAGACATTCAGTCAAGCTTTGCGCATGGGAGCAGAAGTGTTTCATCACTTGAAAGCTGTTTTAAAGAAGCAAGGTCACATGACCAACGTTGGTGATGAAGGTGGATTCGCTCCGAATTTCAACAGCAATGAAGAAGCGCTTCAAACAATCATGCAAGCGATTGAAGCTTCTGGCTATAAAGCTGGTGAGGATATTATGTTGGGTCTTGATTGTGCGTCGACTGAATTCTACAATCCTGAAACGAAATTGTATCACTTGGAATCTACAGGTGAGCATTTAACCAGTGCACAAATGGTTGACTATTGGGCGGATTGGACAAAGCGTTATCCGATTGTTTCCATTGAAGACGGGTGTTCAGAAGACGATTGGGAAGGTTGGAAGTTGATGACAGAGAAGTTGGGTGATACAACGCAGTTGGTAGGCGATGATTTATTCGTTACCAATGTAAACCGTCTTTCACGCGGCATTGAAGAAGGTATCGCGAACAGCATTTTGGTTAAGGTGAATCAAATAGGTTCTTTGACAGAAACCATTGATGCAGTGAACATGGCGCATAGAGCGGGTTACACATCAGTGATGTCGCACAGAAGTGGCGAAACAGAAGACACCACAATTGCGGATTTGGCTGTTGCATTAAACACGGGTCAAATTAAAACAGGATCGGCTTCACGCTCTGATCGTATTGCAAAATACAATCAGTTATTACGCATTGAAGAAGAGTTAGGTAAGATGGCGTACTACCCTGGAAAAAGTATATTGAGATAGTTTAATCTTAAAGTTTAAAAAGGGCCGAAATGCCCTTTTTAATTATTGATTTAATTCAGGGTAACGATCCAATAAGTCGTCACGCTTTTTCTTAGATGCAAGCATGGACCATGAAAAGCGTTTCTTACCATCTTCGAATCTTCTATTCTCGTCTTTTACTGCGGTAAGAATCTCGAGGAAGGCTGCATCTGAACTAATCACTGTCAGAATATTTAATTTGTATTCGAACATGTACCACGTTGCACCATCTATTTCAATATACAATCGGAAGATGTCACCGCTTCTACGTTTCTCAATTTCGATGAGTCCTTTGGTATACTTGAAAATTTGTTTCTTACCCATGCTCGCAACGCCCAATGGGCCTGTTGTAGAGAAGGTCTCTAGTTCTTCATTCCAAATCCATTTGAGGTCACCGAAATAGAAGAACTGTTGAAGCTCCTCAGGCAATCTTTTCAGCGTTCCGTCCAACGCCATGTCTGCAATGATCTTGTCAGATTTTTCAGTTCCAAGGAATTCAATTAAACTCTTTTCAAATTGAGTCTTCGTTAAATCAATCGGATCTAAGTTCGCGGCATTGATAAATTTCTCTGTCAAATGTTTTTGCGCACCTTCATCAAACGGGAAGTTCAACAACGTTGTGCTCTGTGCATTGAGGGTAGAGTCGTTCGATTGAAAACGAACAGTTCCCACGGACTTCATGGTCATCATACCATAATCTACATTGAAGTCCATCACACCATCACCAGTTAGTTCGCAGTTTGTCGTGTTTAAACCAAGCAATTGACCTGGCAATTTCGGTTGACGAATCTTCTCTTTCGATCCAATGAAATACGTTTTCTTCCCTTTGTCATAATACAAATACCCGGTCGATTCAATAAGTCCATGGTCTTTCTTGTTAGGCTTCGCACTCAAGAATCCAGGATAGATCTTCATAGGTGGCTCATCTTTCACAATAACGCCAACTCCCAATTTCGACATGGTCATGTCGCGCAAAGTGCTATCAACAGGAATATAGATTTCAAGCGGATTTATTTCTGATTTGAATTTGAAGAACGTGCGTGCAATGCTGTTGCAATTGTGAAGAATACGAACACCTCCAGTAAAGGTTAAATTCGGATTGCTGGCATGTATTTCAAACTTTCCATAATATTCAAAAGCGGGCGATAAGAAGAATTGATCAGTCTCTTTAATATCTCCGAAGGCAACCGTTTGATATGTGGAGTCAAGTCGGAAGGTGTTGATGTGAATTTTCTGCTCTTTCTTATTTTCGTCCTTGTAAATTATATCACCGCTGCCCTCGTATTTCTTGCGGCCTTCAATTTTCAAACTCGCATTGAAAATCTTGTGGTATTGGGTAACGTAGTTACTTATTACTTGTGCTCGTTCGAGTTTGCGCATGTTCGCCCATTTGTCAATCACTACGTAGTTACTATCGGGTTGAACTTTGGAATCGGCAACAATGATGTAGTCGATTTTCTTACAGGTCAGCCGGTTGTTTTTTACATCGTATTTCGCATACGGAGAGAGGAAATTCAAGCTGTCTTGATTCGGGTCAATGGAGTAGAAGTTGCTACGTTTTTTTTCAGCATAGGTGTCAATAATAAGATCATTGTCTGCTTTACGAGAAGAAGAAAGTTCCATTTCAGACTTGTCCATAAACCAAGTGAATTGATCCATGAAGCAGATGTAAAGATTGGCTGGGAATTCAATTTTCGTTTCACCGCTGTTACTCTTGAATTGTCCTTTTCGCGCATCGAAATCCACATCGGCACTTACGTTATCAGTTTTAAAAGCAAGTCCAACATCACCCGGATTAGACTTTAACTCGAAAGCAGAGGTGTCTGCTAACATTTTTCTGTTACGGAATTTGAAATGTTTCGAAGAAAGCTTTGCGCCTTCGAAATCGGTAGAGCCGTTCCCAGACATCCCCGTGGGCTCCAGACGCATAGTGCCTTTGAACTTCGCTTCTTGATTGAAGCATTCAACTAAGTCATCGTTTGTCGTGACTTCTAATTTATCTTTTTTCGGGAAGTATTGCAAGTCCATTTTGCTCGCCTGCGCATCGGGTACATTGGCTTTTTTATCACTCTTATTTGTGAAGGATGATGCCAATCCAAAGACCTCTTCAGGAACATAAGTGAAGGAGTTCGAAAGAGAGGTAGAGGTTAAGTAATCGAGTTTGCCTTTCCCTTTCAATCCGGAAAAGTTCAAGGTTAAATCTCCTGTTACTTTCGCTTTCACACCGTATGCTTGGAAGCCTGAATCGGTTGTGTTGATTTGAAAACCTAAGCTATTGTCTTCCATGAGAACCAACGGTTCAGTTATATCTGGAAAAATTCCACCACTAACAAGCGTTCCTTGAAACTTCAAATTCTTTTTGTTGAAGTTGTCAAGTGAATCAATTTGAAACGGTTCTACCTCATAATAGAATCCATCGCGTTTGTATTTTCCTTTTTGAATCGAATACGAATCATAAAATACATTCGAAGTCTTTGTGCAAGTTAAAATGGGATATTGCGGATAATCTTTGGAATGGTATCCGCTCTTGTTTGTCGGATGATCGATTTCTAAGGTTCCAGATAATCCGGAAAGGACATTCTTCACGCGCACTTTCGGATAGTTGCCGTAGTTGTCAGGTGCGCGAATGAAATCATCGACATAAATCACACATGAATCAATTTCAGCCATTTCGAATTTAAATTGGTCGTAAATGAAATTGTATTTCGCTCCCATTAGCTCGAAATTCCCTGTATTGATTCTTCCGCTGAAACTGAAGTCCCGATCCTTGTGCAGAATAACTTCTCCACCCGTCGGATAGATCATTACTTTCTGAGAATCACTCAAGAGAACACTGTTAACACCTTTAATAATAATATCTCTGGTAAGAAGGCTGAAGCGAGCATTTTCGGCACGATCTACTTCAGATATAAATTGAATCGCATCGTAGTCGGCGTTTCCTCTGTTGTTTTCAATGTGCTTATATAATTTTTGAAGCAAGACAATGTCTCGCGTTTCAATGTCATACTGAATATAACCTTTGTTAGTGAGGTCAATCAAAATCGGTATCCACTGCTCAACACCTGTTCTCGCTTGCCGAGCAAATTCAATAGCGTTGAAATAGTCAGACTGCATTGCTTTACCTGTTCGGTACAAAATATAAACAGGGTGGTCGTTTGAAATGCCCGCAAGCGTTGAGAATCTTTTTTCTTTGAAATAATCTACAGATTCGAAATCAGCATTTCCTCCCGGAACAGAACCGAATGTTCCGAAGTTCATGTATGGTGCATCTATGTTCCATTGAACAGACTCGAAATACATCTCAACTTCATGGTAAGTATTCTCGAACGGCGAAGGAGAGATACCATTTTCAGTTCGTGATAATTCAAGATTTCTCGTCTTTTTCGTGAACATGAAAAATAACTCGGGATGATAAATACTGTCGGAATCCAGTCGCATTATTATTGAAGCGCTGCTGCTTTGAATTCTGTCTGGACGAATCTCGAAGAGTAAACTCTGTGCCGTTAAAAAGGCTTTTTTCTCGCGATAGAAAATGAGACTGGCAGGAGTATCCATTGTTCCAGTGCCCTCCAGTTTTTTTCCAGACATGGTGAATCCACCTTCGTAGTCAACGTTCGGAACGATGTTCTTAATTTCCAATCGTTGGTAATACGATTCGAACATGGGGTATGACGCGGTCTCTTCGGTTTTGTTGCCAATAATCTTTTCCGTAAGCTTTCCGGAAAGAGGCTTGTCGAAAAATTCATTGTAGAACATCACGCTGTCAATGACATAACGAGTCTCTTTGATTTTAATATTATAACGATTGAATGAAACGTAGGTTTTCTCAGGATCATATCCTGCACGCTGCCAAGTAACACGTCCCGCGTTACCAAAGAACTTTTCAAGTGTTGGGAAATAGTTCCCTGTTGTTTTGTAGATCACCGAGCTGTCTCCGCGACTCAGACACTTCAAATTCATTTCGTCGAAAGTAATGTGCGGCAACGAATCGAAGACGAAACGATATGAGTTGTTGCTAGTCTTCCATTGAAGCGATTCGTTTTTGTAAAAGGTTAAATCGCGGAAGAGTCCTAAACTCGATTCAACAAACTCAGCTCCGTATTTCTTTAATTTTTTGTCGGAATAAAGTTTTACGACAAGGTCGTTCCATTCCTTCAATTCTGATTCGCTTTTTCCGGAATTAGAGAAGTTGATAAAGGACTGGATGTAGTTGTCGTAATCGGGAAAAACTTTCGCTTTTATTTCAATGAACAAGTTTAAAGTTGCGCGGAATTGATTCTTTTGGCCTTGAGAAAAAGCGTTCTCCTCTATCCACATCTTGGATAATTTTTTTTCTATCTGATTCTTGCCATAATCTTTACGTTGATCTTCAAAAAGATTGGTAAGATGTCCAAGCATCTTCTCATCGTCTTCAGGCAACTTCTCGCCCTTCTGAGCAGAAACAGCAAGGCTCATGAATAGTGTGAAAAACAGGAAAATTAATTTCTTCATTGTCGCAGGTCTAGTTCCATTACAAGGTTAACGCATTTTTCCGACGAATCATTTTCTGAACGGTTTGAAAAAGACGCATATTTTCAACAACGAAACTCCTGATTATCGTGCCAAATTCGTAGCAGACTTCGTACCTTTGCGGCCTAATCACTTTTGCAATGAACAAAGAGGTATTTATCGTTTCAGCCGTGCGAACTCCAATGGGAAGTTTCGGCGGATCATTAGCTAGCGTTTCTGCTACACAATTGGGTGCTACTGCAATAAAAGGAGCACTGAATAAAATTAACTTGAATCCAGAAGAGGTTCAAGAAGTAATTATGGGTTCTGTTCTTCAAGCCAACCTTGGTCAAGCACCTGCACGTCAGGCTGCGAAATTTGCCGGACTTTCAGACAACGTGCAATGCACCACTGTGAATAAAGTATGTGCTTCAGGAATGAAAGCAATCATGATGGCTGCGCAAAGCATTCAATGCGGAGATGCAGATGTGGTTGTTGCAGGTGGTATGGAAAGCATGAGCCGCGTTCCGTTCTATTCAGAGAATTTGCGTTGGGGAAATAAATACGGAAACGTGGCCATGGTCGACGGTTTGGCGAAAGACGGACTAACCGACGTGTATCACAATTATCCAATGGGAAATGCAGCAGAGCTTTGCGCAAAAGAGTGCAACATCTCCCGAGAAGCACAAGACGAATTCGCAATTGAATCATACAAGCGTTCTGCCGCTGCTTGGGCTGCTGGAAATTTCAACAATGAAATTGTTCCAGTGGAAGTAGTTGGAAGAAAAGGCGATGTAGTTCTTTTCGCTGAAGACGAAGAATACAAAAACGTGAGCTTCGATAAAATTCCGGGACTTCGTCCGGTATTCGCGAAAGATGGTACAGTAACCGCTGCGAATGCTTCAACCATGAACGACGGTGCTGCGGCATTGATTTTAATGAGCAGAGAGAAGATGGAAGCTTTAGGTCTTACTCCATTGGCAAAGCTTACAGGCTACGCAGATGCAGAGCAAGCGCCAGAGTGGTTCACAACAACACCGTCATTGGCTTTACCAAAAGCTGCTGCAAAGGCAGGTGTTAAGTTGGAAGACCTAGACTTAATTGAATTGAACGAAGCGTTCAGCGTAGTAGGTATCGTGAATACCCAAAAGATGAACTTAGATCCAGCGAAGGTGAACGTAAACGGCGGTGCTGTTTCATTGGGTCACCCAC
>JBILOU010000121.1:0-3725 GCA_044374295.1 Flavobacteriales bacterium
TAGCGATTTTATTGATGTTTACGCTGAGTGCGGTCATGTATTCAAAATTGGTTGTGCAAAACTCGGCAATAATCGAATTGAAATTCACGTTGTGGAACGAAAAATGAATGTACGTTTGACCGTCGTTTTAAAAATCCATGAATAAAGCACTGAATTTGATATCTAAAAGCCTTCCCACCCTTAACCGCGGTGAGTCTGCTTTACATGTATTGAATTTGATGGATGAACTTCGCGTGACTGACTTACCTGTTGTTGAGAACGGCTTATTCATAGGACTAGCGAATGAAAGCGATTTCTTGAATGCGGAAGTTTACCAGGGTGAGGTTCAGGCGGAATTGGATTTGCTTAATGTTTCAATCTTACCCGATGCACACGTTTTAGATGTGTTGAAGGTGGTAAGTGAAAATGACATTTCTGTTGTTCCCGTGGCAGATGAAGGAAATAATTATCTCGGGAGTATTACTTCCGCCGATTTATTGGATCACTTGGCGGAAATGCTTGGTGTCATGCGCGAAGGAGGTATTATAGTGCTCCAAGTTTTAGAGCGAGATCATAGCATTCAGCAAATTGCAAGAATCATTGAAGAGAACAATGCTAAAATTCTGAGTCTTTCTGTTGTTCCAGCCGCTGAA
This sequence comes from Flavobacteriales bacterium, assembly GCA_044374295.1. Taxonomy (GTDB): domain Bacteria; phylum Bacteroidota; class Bacteroidia; order Flavobacteriales_D; family Sanyastnellaceae; genus CAIZGX01. The sequence goes on from JBILOU010000121.1 coordinate 633, forward strand.
GGCAACTTGGAGATGCACATTAAGATAGACCTTCCCGATTTGAATCCGATTTTACAAAGTCTCGAGCGATTCAATTATACCATTCTAAGTAAGTTTCAGGCCTCACAGTATGACAATGAATTGAAGGATCGTTACGATGAACTCATGCGTTACCTGAACATGTAGTGTTTGCTGAAAAGCGCTACCTTTGTTTTTTAATCAATTATGTTAGTTTACGTTTTTGGAAAAAAGTTTGAAGCCGATTTGGCTCCTGCGGTGCAACAATTTCTTGAGAAAATGGTGCGACGTGGTATTTCCATTTGCGTGTTCAAAAGTTTCGAGCGTTTTCTGGAGTCACACATACAAATCCCGGCACATACCACCTTCGAAGAAAATTCAGAATTTGAAAATGCTGCGGCATTGTTCAGTTTTGGTGGAGATGGAACATTTCTAGATGCTGCGAGATTGGTAGGTTCGAAGCGCGTTCCTATTTTGGGGATCAACACGGGTCGACTTGGATTTTTATCGCATGTGAGTGTATCTGAAGTAGATGAGGCCTTGGAGCAATTTGTGAATTCAGAATACACAATAGACCCGCGCTCATTCATTCAAGTAAAATCAGAGCAATTCGATTTTGGAGATTTTCCTTACGCCTTGAATGAGATTACGATCAACAACGCCACACGGAATGAAATGATCAAGATAAACGCCTCTATCAATAAGGCTTTCTTGAGTTGTTATTGGGCAGATGGATTAATCGTAGCAACCCCAACCGGATCAACTGCATACTCGCTTTCATGTGGTGGACCTATTGTTACTCCGAGTTCGAATAACTTCATCATTACTCCGATTTCAGCGCATAATTTAACGGCTCGTCCGCTTGTAATCGGCGATACTTCAACAGTGAGATTGAAGGCAGATTGCAGATCTGGACAGATACAAATTACGCTAGACAGTACGCAGTACGTTTTAGACAGTGGAGCAGAGATTACCCTATGTCGTGCACCTTTCGAGTTGCAAATGATTCTTTTGGAAGGAAGGAATTTCTTTCGCACCATTCGAAAGAAAATGGGCTGGGGATTAGACATTCGCATGGATTGACAATATTTAATTGAAAAAAGCATTGTGCAGGTATGAATAACCGTTTACTTCTCTTCGTCTTATTTCTAATTGGAAATTTCTCGGCTGCTGCTCAAGGATTGAGCAAAGAGAAAAGCAAGGAACTCTCTATTTCTGCGGGAACGGCTTATTACATTGGCGAGATTAACCCTGCAAAACATTTCGGAACAAAAGAAAAATTGGCTTTAGGCATTGCCATTCGAAACAACCTGAATAAGCGTTGGTCTATTCGCACCGGCCTAAACTACGGGAATATTGAAGCGTTCGATTCAGACAGTAAAGACGCTTGGCAGCAAAACAGAAATTTGAATTTTAGAAATAGATTTTTCGAAGGAAGTGTCATAGCTGAATTGAATTTCTTCAACTACCAGCTCAATTCCAAGCACAACATTTCACCGTATTTATTTTTAGGCGCAGCCGTTTTTCGGATGAACCCAGAAGGAAATTACAACGGATACTGGCATCCCCTTCAACCAGCAGGAACAGAAGGACAGGGAATGGCTGGTCAAGATGCGCTTTACAAAACAACTGGATTTACCATGCCCATGGGCGCTGGGTTGAAATGCAACATCAAAGGATTGTTGGGGTTTTCTTTGGAATGGGGAATGCGTAAGTTGTACACCGATTATTTCGATGACATCTCGGGAACCTATGTGAATCCTGCAATGCTAGCTGCTGCACGCGGACAATTAGCAACGAATTTGGCCGATCAAAGCCTTCTTCCAGAAAACTTGAACAACGCTTCTGTACAACGCGGAGACCCCGGAAGAAAGGATCTTTACTTCTTCTGCATGGCCTCATTAAATTTCAGAATTGATAAAAAAGGAAATAGCTGCGCCACTTGGCAGTAATTGCTTGTCTAAACACAGGCTTTCCGTATCTTCGCACTCCAATGAAAAGTGCCTTCGAACAAATAGACTTAAGTAAGACCCCACGCCATGTTGCAGTAATCATGGACGGAAATGGACGTTGGGCAAAAAACCAAGGGAAAGACCGTATTTTCGGACACTTCAATGGGGTTGAATCTGTTCGTGCTACAATCAAAGCTGCACGCAGAGCAGAGGTTGAGTTTCTTACGCTTTATGCATTTTCCACAGAGAATTGGAATCGTCCGAAAGAGGAAGTAGATGCGCTCATGGATTTGTTGGTTACAACAATCATCAATGAAGTTGCAGAACTCATGGAAAACGGTGTGCGTTTATTAGCCATCGGAGACATTGAGCAATTGCCAAATAAATGTCGCGATGAATTAAAAGCAGCAATGGCGAAAACAGCTGACAACAAGGATATTACCTTGGTGCTCGCGTTGAATTACAGTGCTCGTTGGGAAATAGTAAACGCGGTAAGATCAATTGTTGCGCAACAAATCCCCGCTGAAAGCGTTACGGCTGACGTGATTACCCAGAACCTTTCAACGGCTAATATTCCAGATCCTGAATTGCTCATTCGCACCAGCGGAGAACATCGTATTAGCAATTTTTTACTTTGGCAAATTGCATACACCGAATTACACTTTACACCAATCATGTGGCCTGAATTCAGAGAAGAACATTTCTTTGAAGCGTTGGTCAGCTACCAAAGTCGCGAACGAAGATTCGGTATGACCTCGGAGCAAACAGAACAAACGAATTAGATTAAGTTGAGAAAGACGCAGAAAAATATCCTCCCAAATTCAAGAACAATTTTATTTGTTCTGTCTTTAATTGCGTCAATTTTTGTTGCTCCTGCGCTACAGGCTCAAGTCGAATTAGGTGCCAACATCGATTACGCTGAACCTCGCAAAATGAAAATAGCGGGTATCACAGTAATGGGCGCCGAATACACCGATGCACAAGCAATTCTTCTTTTTTGCGGATTAAAAACGGGCCAAGAGATAATGATTCCCGGAGATGAGATTGCTGATGCACTTCGCAAACTTTGGAAGAATCAATTGTTTTCGTCTATCGATATTCGTCTAGCTGAAGCTCGAGGTGACGATGCGTTCTTGGTTATTGT
>JBILOU010000011.1:0-43749 GCA_044374295.1 Flavobacteriales bacterium
AACAAAATGAGCAGTCGCCATTTGACCTATGATCTGTTTTTTGGCTTCATGCAATTGGCGACTGCTCATTTTGTTGTCTTTGTAGTAGTTCAACGTTTTTTCAGCGAGGTCAGTTGCTTTCTTTAAATTCTCCTTATCTGTTCCCAAATACAAACTGAATATTCCGCAATCGGTAAATGGAGCATAGGTGCATTCCACGTGATAAGCCAATCCGTATTTCTCGCGAATGACCATGCTGAGTTTGTTGTTCAATGCAGGGCCACCGAGCACGTTAGCGAGCAACGTCAATGCTGGACGAAGCTTGTGAGGGTATGCATAGGCTTTTCCGCCTACCAAATAATTCACTTGGTGAATGTCCTTTTCAACAAAAATTTTCTTGCCGGCTTTCAAAGTTGGCTTTGATCTTTTTTGTGTGAACGGAGCAAGCTTTTCTTTGCCTAAATGCTTTTCCAAAAGAGCCTGTAATTTTTCAACTGGAATATTTCCAGCCGAAGAAAAAACCAATTGCTCCGCTGTTAAATTGCGTTTTCGGAAACGTTCCAGCGTTGAACGTTTTACGCTATTGATGCTTTCTTTCGTTCCAAGAATACTGCGGCCAATGGCATGATTGCCGAATAACTGCTGGTCGAACTCTTCGAAAATCATTTCACTCGGACTGTCGAAATAACTGTTCAATTCATCAATGATTACTTCCTTTTCCTTTTCAATTTCTTCAGCAGGGAATGAAGGGTGAAAAGTAATGTCAGCAATAAGTTCAATGGCTCTTTCGTAATGTTCCTTCAACATAGAAGCATGAATCCATGTTTCTTCTTTTGCAGTGAAGGCATTGAGCTCTCCGCCTACAGCATCGAGTCTCGACAGAATATGATGATTCTTACGCGTCTTTGTTCCTTTGAAAAAGCAATGCTCTAAAAAATGTGCTAGGCCATGTTCGTCTTCTTCTTCGTCGCGACTTCCAGCAGCGATGAGCAATCCGCAATGTGCAACGTCGCGATCCATGGGCTGATGCACCACACGGATTCCGTTGGATAAAGTAAATACTATCGGGTTCGGAAGTAAACTCAATGCGCGCAGTTTTCGCCTTTAAGCGTTTTGTTTCCGCCTTTTCCACCTTCGACAATCTGCACGCCGCTTGCGTTGAATACAAGTTGCTTTTGTGGCTCGGTGATCTTAGCAATTTCTTCTTTCGATTTTCCTGTGTCTTCCGCTAAGTGCTGCAAATAAGCAACAGACAATTCTTTGAAGTAAGCCTCACCTTTAACGAATGTTTTCTTTCCTTCACACTTCTCCAATGGAACTGCGAACGCATGGTCTTTCATAAAGACGGTCATTCCGTCGCCAACAGGCATAGCCACTTCCATCCAACATCCAGCTTTCTGGCAAGTTTGAACAATGCTTCCTTCAAACACACACGCAAAACGTGTTTCAGTTTTCATTTTCTCTTGTAGTTCAGTCAACGTAATTACGTTTTCTACAACGAATGCTTCACCGTATGATTTTACGTTGTTTTTTTTCGATTTCTGTGCTGTTGCTGTTCCAACGAAAACGCTGAGGGCTATAAATAAAAATGCTATTTTTTTCATGACGAATATTTTTTGCAAAAGTAAGTGAGTTTATTGAAGTTCGAGCGTTAATCCGTCGTAGGCCAGATGAACGTTAGGAGGAAGTTCCTTCGTGACTTCTTCATGTGTACCCAATTGGTGGCTGATGTGCGTTAAATAAGCTGCTTTCGGATTTATACGAGCAATAAGCGCCAAGGCTTGATCGAATGTAAAATGAGAAGGATGTGGTTCTTTTCGAAGCCCATTCAAAACGAGAATTTCACTCCCAACAATCTTATCAATTTCTTCTTCCGAAATGAAATTGGCATCGGTGATGTACGTGAAATTTCCAATGCGATATCCGAACACCTTCATCTTGAAATGCAGAACTTCAATAGGAGTGAAGGCAATTCCGTTAATGTTGAAGGGTGAATTTTCAATTCGATTTAAAATAATTTCAGGAACGCCAGGATATTTATTTTCCGAAAATGCATAATGAAATTCTCTGCGTAAGGCTTCTTCCACTTTTTCAGTGCAATAAACATGAATAGGTTTTCCTGAAGTGAAATTGAAGGCCCGCACGTCATCGAGTCCCGCAATGTGATCTTTGTGTTCGTGTGTGAAGACAATCGCATCGAGGTGTGTAGCATCATCGCGAAGCATCTGCTGACGAAAATCGGGTCCTGAATCTATAACAATATATTGCTCGCCAATTCGCAGGGAAATCGCGCTGCGCAGGCGTTTGTCGCGCTCGTCGGTAGAGGTGCAGACGACGCATTTGCATGAGATCAGAGGCACGCCCTGACTGGTTCCAGTTCCTAAAAATGTTATGCGCATATTTCACGAAGATAGAATGTACTTTTGCAACATGAAAAAATCAATTCATCCGAAGGAAGTTCCGTTCATGGTTTATGCCGATGCAGAAGGAAATATTTTTGAAGACACGAATTATGAAGTGGTAGGAAGATCGGGATACAATGTGTATCCGCTTACCCCTGAAGATTTTATTGAGCTTCCTTTTGGAAGCGATTTGTTCACGTTGCCGGGCCGTCGTCCATATGGACTAAGCATAGAAACCGGCGAAATGGAATGTCATGAAGACATTCAAGCGGTTGCTAGTTTGAACGCGCCTGCCTACACGCAGTTGTATTCAGCTGCATTCGGAACAGACGAGCAAGATGCACCAACACTTCCATTGTACGCATACACAGCAGTGGGTTGGTATGATGGGAAGTTTTATACGACGGCGGTTCGCATTGATGCGGATGAACGCCAGGATTTAGAAAATTTCGATCGCGAGCACATTTGGGAAGTAACCCGCAAGCGTTTAGAAGACCATCCGAACAACAGATTGGTTCAGCATTTAGGAAACAATTGCAGTTTGAAATACTGCTGTCCTGCTGCGCGTAATTTCTTCTTGGGAAGATGGGAAGCGCCTATTCCTGTAAGTCCTGCGTGCAACAGCAATTGCTTAGGATGTATTTCATTTCAACCGGAAGAGCATGAGTTAACGTCACCACAAGACCGCTTGGATTTCATTCCAACTGTTGCAGAAATTGTTGAGTATACTCTTCCACATTTGATGAACGCCGAGCGTCCAATTGTAAGTTTCGGTCAAGGTTGTGAAGGCGAACCGTTGTTGGTTTGGCAGACCATTCGTGATGTAATTATTGAATTGCGAAAGCACACTTCGCGTGGTATCATTAACCTGAACACCAACGGCAGCAAGCCAAATGCGGTTGAAGAGTTAATGAAGGTAGGATTAGATAGCATTCGTGTCAGCACGAACTCACTTCGTAAAAACATTTACGAAGCCTATTATTTGCCGAACAATTATAAGTTCGAAGACATTGTTGAATCAGCGCGTATTGTTCGTCAATACGGCGGATGGGCGAGCATCAACTACTTTACATTCCCAGGAATGACAGACCATCCGGAGGAGTTTGAAGCACTTCGAAATTTCATTAAGCACACAGACATCAGCATGATTCAATGGCGTAATTTCAACATTGATCCTGATTGGTATTTAGGGAAAATAGGTGTAACCGAATTGCCAGAGAGCATGGGTATTCGAAATGTGTTAGAGAAAATAAGAGAAGAGTTCCCGCATTTGGCTTATGGGTATTTTAATCCACCACAAGAGATTCAAGTAGAATACAACAAACTTAGAAAAGCCTAAAGGGTTTAGTGAGCGGCAACACCACACATGTGGTAAAGCAAGCGCGCGCCTACGTTGCCGTTCCAGTCGTCTTCGCCTGGAGCAACTTCTACTAAGTCAAAGCCAATGATGTTCTTCTTGGCCTTTAATTGACTTAACAAATACAACGCTTGTTGAAAGGATAGTCCACCTGGTACAGGTGTTCCTGTATTCGGACAAAGGGTGGGGTCTAATCCGTCAATATCGAAGCTGATGTACACATCGTTCGGAAGGGCATCTATGATAGCGTTGCAGCGGTCTTTCCACAACTCTCCTTCAAACGCTGCACGCTGAATTTCTGCATCGGTATGCACCACGATTCTTCCGTTTGAATTCACAACACGATCGTTCTCTTCCTTACAGAAATCCCGGATTCCAACTTGAACCAATTTGGTTATTTGTGGAATTTGAAGCGCGTTGTACATGATAGAAGCGTGTGAATACATGAAACCTTCATAAGCCTCACGTAGGTCCATGTGCGCATCTACGTGAAGAATTCCGAAGTTCTCATAACGATCAGACAAAGTCTGAAGATATCCGAGTGGAGTACTGTGGTCACCACCAATAAGTCCAACAGTTTTACCGGCGTCTAGCCACTTCTTGGCTTGATCAGCCACATACTGAACCATGTCGGCGCAGCCTTCATTTATTTCTTGAAGAATGTCTTGGAGCTCATCGTTGTCCTCGAGTTTCTCACCTTCTTCCCAAGCAGAAATAATTTCTTCTGCTTTTTCTTTCAATGAATTACTTCTTGAATGAAGGGCACCGTTCTGCTCAAGCATAGCAATGCCTTTCTTCCACAATTCAGGAAATTCAGGATGATGTAAATCTACTTGAAGACTTGATTCGAAAATATGCTCAGGACCTTCAGAAGCACCGCCGCCGTAGCTTACGGTTACTTCCCAAGGAACAGGAAGAAGAATGATATCACTTTCGTCAATAGTGAATGGTAAACCAAACATCTGACTATCTGCAACTCCAGCACTGTTGGGGTTGAAGGAATTTATTTTTTCTTCTTTGTTCGACATGTTGAATTATGCAGCCAATACTGCTTTCACTTTGTCTGCTGCTTCTTGAAGTGTAATTGCAGAGTGAACAGCTAAACCAGATTCGTCAATTAATTTCTTCGCTTCTTCAGCGTTAGTTCCTTGAAGACGAACAATGATTGGAACTTGAATGTCACCAATGTTTTTGTAAGCGTCTACAACACCTTGTGCCACTCGATCGCAACGAACAATTCCTCCAAAGATGTTAACTAGAATGGCTTTAACAGTTGTGTCACGAAGAATCATGCGGAACGCAGTTTCAACACGCTTTGCATCTGCTGTACCTCCAACATCCAAGAAGTTTGCAGGCTCACCGCCGCTTAACTTAATGATGTCCATGGTTGCCATTGCAAGACCGGCGCCATTTACCATACAGCCTACGTTCCCATCTAAATTCACATAGTTCAAACCAGCTTCGCCGGCTTCAACTTCAATTGGATCTTCTTCGGTGGTGTCGCGCATAGCAGCATAATCTGGGTGACGCACTAAACCGTTTCCATCTAAAGTAACTTTCGCGTCAACAGCAAGAATGCGGTCGTCAGAAGTTTTTAGAACTGGATTGATTTCAAACATAGAAGCATCGCATCCTACGTATGCGTTGTATAATTTTTTGGTGAAGGCAATCATTTCCTTGAAGGCACCACCCGAAAGTCCAAGGTTGAAGGCAATGTTTCTTCCTTGGAAGTCGGTAACGCCTGTCATTGGATCAACCACTTCTTTGAAAATACGCTCAGGCGTCTTTTCAGCAACTTCTTCAATATTCATTCCACCATCTGGAGAGTAAACGATAACGTTTCTGCCAGCAGCGCGGTCTAATAAAATACTCATGTAAAACTCACGAGGCTCAGAAGCTCCCGGAGCGTAAACGTCTTCAGCAACGTAAACTTTTTGAACCAATTTACCTTCCGCTTTGGTTTGAAGGGTAACAAGGTGTCCACCCAAAATTCCTTTCGCTTTTTCAGCTACTTCACCAAGGCCTTTCGCTAAAACAACACCGCGAGAGCCTGTTTCAGTTACTTCTCCTTTTCCACGTCCACCCGCGTGAATTTGCGCTTTTACAACGAACCAACCGGTTCCTGTTTCTGCTTGCAATTTTTCTGCAACCGCAGTTGCTTCTTCAGTTGTAGAGGCTACATAACCGCGTTGTACAGTTACACCAAATTGTTGAAGGATACTTTTTCCTTGGTATTCGTGAATGTTCATAGTTCAATATTTGCGACGCGAATGTACTAAATAATGACGAAGTTTTTGTTCATCTTTGTACTATGATTCATGCATCGGGAATTTATAAGGGATACGGAAAGGTTCAAGTGTTGAATAACGTTTCGTTAGACATTCAAAAAAGCGAAATTGTTTCTATAGTAGGAGCCAGCGGAGCGGGTAAAACAACGCTTTTGCAAATCCTTGGAACATTGGACAATCCAGACAGAGGAACGGTGAGCATCGATGGCGTGAATCCCTTCCAACTGAAACAAAGAGAGCTCGCGCGTTTTCGAAATTTACATTTGGGATTCGTTTTTCAATTTCACAATCTGCTTGCAGAATTTAATGCGACTGAGAATGTTTGTATTCCCGCGTTAATTGCAGGAGTTGAAAAAAGAGAAGCAGAGAAGAAAGCTGCGTTTTGGTTGGAAAGATTAGGGCTAAGTCATAGAGCAGAGCACAAGCCTTCAGAAATGTCAGGTGGAGAGCAACAACGCGTTGCAGTTGCTCGAGCGCTAATGAATAATCCAAAAGTGGTTTATGCCGATGAGCCTTCTGGAAATTTAGACAGGGCCAACGCTGTGGCTTTGCACAATTTATTCTTCGAATTAAGAAATGAATTCCATCACAGTTTCGTAATCGTAACTCACAATGAAGAACTTGCTTCGCAGGCCGATCGCAAGATTGTGATGAGTGACGGTCAGATTACTTAATAAATGATGAAGCCCAAATCGAGCGTGAAAGCTTGAATAAAAATGGGAAGAGAACAATCGTAAACCCAATTCCAGTCAAAAGGAAAGTTTTTGGGTGAGTCAAAAATCCGAATTCAATTAGGCCAATCGCATTGAATACGTTCAATGCAACAAGAATTGCTACCCACATTGCTACCGTTAAGGCCCAACTCACATAAGCAGCTCCAAAATAAAAGCCTGGCTCCGGATTGAAATTTGTCTTACACTCGGTGCACTCCGCTTTTACTTCTCCTAACTTACTCACCGAGAAGGGAGATTCATTTACGAATAAATGTCCTTTTCCACAGTGGGGACATTTCATTTTTACAATTTTACCTATTGCTGTTTTTGTTTCTTTTGCCATGGCGCGAAGGTAGCGTTGAATCGCACAAATGGCATGTGACGACAATCACATTATTCGCAAACGAGCGTGTCATAATAAGCTCCATATCCAGCCCAAACGCCAAGACCACCGTCAACATTTGATTTTACATTGCTTGGAGAAGCGAAGGGAGATCCTTGATTCGCAAGCTGATCCTCGTATGATTTGTAAAATTTGTAAACGTTCATGTCTATACTACAGCCACGAACAACAACGGTATCTCCTCGTTTGAAAAATCCGCGCTCTTCTCTGCGGTCATCGAATTTTTCGCTAAAGGGAATTGCGCCTCTGTAATAAGCAAATTCAAATGTTAACCCGTTAAAAAATTTATCGTCATAAACGCTGGGTGCAGGGCTTACAAAAATCAAGTCTTTTTGCTGACCAATTAAATAAGTGTCTCTCGTTATCCATTGAGGATAATGACTAATGCGTTTTGCAGACCATCGGTAGGCATTTCCGAGTGAATCGGGGTCGGTCATGTTTCCGTATATAAAGCCCAAAGAATCGAGTGGGTTTCCAGAGGGCGATGCAAACCAAAGGCTGTCCAAAGGAATTGGGAAATTCAGTTTAGTCACAGCGTGCAAATGATGTTCGTCTTTGTCAACAATGAGGGTATATGTTTCTCCTGGCATACCCAGGGCCTGTGGAGATAATGAAGTGTAAACACAAATTCCCAATCCAAGCACTGCTTCTGGTGGAAGACCAACGACTTGAGATGTGAGAAGCAGTTGGTCGAGGGTCATGTCTGCAATGCAATACATGTCTAGAGGAATAGTATCCGTGCCATGAACCATTTTGACTTGAGCGTTCTGGATATAAGAATTGACTAGGGCATTGGCATCGGCAGGGTCGAAATAACCGGAAGAATAACTTAGAATGACAATAGGAGGTTGGCCTGGTTCAATACTTCCTTGAACGACAATTTTTGTTTCTGCTTGAGGAAGGTCTACGGTTATGTCCTTTTCACATCCCACAAAAAGTAGAACGCACGCTACAACAACCCCAATAATACCTGCCTGTTTTGTCATGTGTGCAAAATTACAATCAATTCCTTTCGACAATAAAAATATTTTGGTGTCGTTTTTGTTCAAATCGGATTCAAATTATTTTCGCAAAATCAAAAATAAAAAGTATGAAAAAGAGTCTAGTCACTTTTGCTGCAGCCCTTGCTGGTGGTCTTATTGCAATGGCTGCATACCATTTTGTAATTAAACCAAACACTTCACAATTCGCTTGGAATAACAATGTTCCGGGAACTTTTGCGAATTATGTAGGAATGCCTGGCCCAGGCGGAGATTTCGTGGTTGCTGCAGAACGAACAGTGAATTCAGTGGTTCACGTAAAAACGGAAATTAAAACGCAATCCTATGATCCTTGGGGCGGATTCTTCGGGTATCAGCAGCCTCAAACACAAATGGCATCGGGATCGGGTGTCATTATTTCGGCAGATGGATACATCATCACGAATAATCATGTCATAGATGGCGCGGAAAAAGTGACAGTCACTTTAAACAACAACAAAAATTACGAGGCTATTCTTGTCGGAAAAGACCCGAGTTCAGATATCGCTGTTTTGAAAATAGACGAATCGAATCTTCCATCTATTGCATGGGGAAACAGCGACGCGGTGCACATTGGTCAATGGGTTCTTGCAGTTGGAAATCCTTTCGAATTAACATCTACCGTTACTGCAGGTATCGTCAGTGCAAAGGGAAGAAACATCAACATTATTGGTGAAGGAAAAGGTTCTGAAGTACTTCCGGTTGAGTCATTCATTCAGACCGACGCTGCTGTGAATCCCGGAAATAGCGGCGGTGCGCTTGTGAATACGAATGGTGAACTTATAGGCATCAATACCGCTATCGCTTCTCGCACGGGTTCATACGCAGGTTATTCATTCGCCATTCCGGCTTCAATTGCGAAGAAAGTTGCAGAAGACATTATTGAATTTGGAAATGTGCAACGCGGATTCTTAGGGGTTCAAATCTCTGCGGTGACGGAAGAACAAGCGAAGGAAGCCGACTTACCTGTTGTTTCAGGAGTGTACATTAACAACGTAACAGCGGGCGGAGCCGCGGAATCTGCGGGACTTGAAGCCGGCGATATCATTCTTAAGGTGGCTGATTATCCAGTCTCTACTGTTCCACAATTGCAAGAACAAATCAGCAAGTTCAGACCAGGAAACAAGGTGAACTTGGTTGTGTGGAGAAACGGAAAAGAGAAGAACTTCGATGTTGAATTGAAGAACAAATCGGGTAAAGCCGAACTTGAGAATTTTGAAGAAATTGCGGCAGAGAGTATTTCTTCCCTTGGAGCCGAGTTCTCAGCTCCATCAGAAAGTGAATGCAAAGCGCTGCGCATTCAAGGTGGCGCGAAGGTTGGTGTTCTTTCTACAGGGAAATTAAGAAGTGCAGGAGTGAAGACCGGATTTATAGTTACGAAAGTTGACGGTGTTCAGGTGACTTCGCCAGAGCAACTTCAGTCTCTATTGAAATCGAAATCAGGTGGAATATTGTTGGAAGGGGTATACCCCAACGGAACAAGAGCCTACTACGGCTTCGGGATTTAATAAGTGAATTTAATTGATTGAAATCAGCCCCGTTCGTTCAAAACGGGGCTGATTTTTTTGTGCTAGTTCATTCGCTTGAACTATCTTTGCGGCGTCTTGAAAAAATGATTTTCAAGAATAAAAAATCAACTCATTTAAATTATTTTTATGTCAAACAAACCCTTGTCAAACGACACTTACAGCAATGAACTGGCGGTGTATGTGAACCAAGAAAAGGCAGCAGTAGACCTTGCTCACATGGTCGGTAAGTTGCTTTTCGAAAAATCAATTGAATTGGTGCTTTTCCGCAATCACCTTGCGGATACTCGCATCACTGAAATCCTTCGCCTGCACAAATACGCGGCTGAAGTAGTAGGTAAACCAATCAGCGTTTTTCATTCGGCTGAATTGGCTACGGAATTGTACAACATGGACATTGCTCCAGCGAAAATAGATATTGGCAAGTTGGCAAGCGAGTGGGCCATCTCACGCGAACACTTCAATTCACAAAGAGAGTTTTTAGAAGATAAACTTCAGAATTTTACGGAAGAAGGAAAGGACATGGAGCCAAGAGACGTAGTCTTGTTTGGTTTTGGTCGTATTGGTCGCCTTGCTGCACGCGAATTGGTGCGTCAAGCAGGCAGTGGACAACAACTTCGTCTTCGTGCTATTGTTACCCGTGAAGACGACGATTTGTCAATTAAAAAACGCGCTGCACTTTTCGAAAATGATTCAGTTCACGGAAGATTCAAAGGAACAGTAGACGTTGATTACGAAAACAAATGTTTAATCGTTAACGGTCAACGCATTTACATGATTGCTGCGAAAGATCCAAGTGCTGTAGATTACACTGCATATGGAATCAAAGACGCATTGCTAATCGACAACACCGGTGTTTTCAAAGATCGCGAAGCATTAAGCGTTCACTTGAAAGCGAAAGGAATCAGCAAGGTGCTTTTAACTGCGCCCGGTAAAGAAGTTCCGAACATTGTATACGGAATCAATCACCGCGATTTAGACATTGAGAGTGAAACAATCTTCTCTGCCGCGAGTTGCACAACCAACGCAATCTCTCCAATTTTGAAAACCATTTTCGATTCTTTCGGAATTGAAAAAGGACACATAGAAACGGTTCACGCATACACCAACGACCAAAACTTGTTGGATAACATGCACAAGAAAAGCCGTCGCGGAAGAAGCGCTGCTGTAAACATGGTAATCACTGAAACAGGCGCTGGTAAAGCGGTTACAAAGGTTATTCCTGCTTTAGCAGACAAATTGACTTCAAACGCGGTGCGCGTGCCAACTCCGAACGGATCTTTGGCAATCATTCACGTTTATACCGACAAGGCAACAACAATTGAAGAGGTGAACGCTACCGTTCGTAAGGCTGCATTGGAAGGCGATTTAGTAAATCAAATCTTCTACAGCATCAGCGAAGAATTAGTTTCTAGCGATATCGTTGGAAACGATTGCTGCAGCGTTTATGATAGCCAAGCAACAATTGTTTCGAAAGACGGAAAAGGCATTGTGCTTTACGTGTGGTACGACAATGAATTCGGTTATACCAAACAAGTAATTCGTTTAGCGAAGTACGTTGCGAAAGTTCGTCGCAGCATGTACTATTAATATTTTATGTTGAAGTAAAAAGGGCGGCCATTTGCCGCCCTTTTTTGTGTCTACTTCTTCGCGCGTTTTCGCGAAACGAATAGAGCCAGTCCAACCACGGAACCCAGGAAAATAGGCACCTCCCAAGGCTTTTTGTTTTTGTCTGAATCTTTGTTTTGCATGAACGCTTCATTCGGATCGATGTCTGAATGTATGTAAGCTTCATCTACCTGAATCTCACTCGGGTCCATTGGCGAATTGTCAGTAGGTAGCGCTTCACCCTTCAACATAGAATCCAAAGGTTTGTCCCTCATGAATGAGACAAATTCGTTGATGTATTTGTCACTGCGATCATTTGGTTTTATTCCAGCTAACGCATACAATTCATCCACTTCGACTTTGCGTCGAGAACGCAAAGACTCCAAATACTCTTGCGATTCGTCGCAATCGAACGATCCACTGGCAGGATGGGTAAGTATATATCGCGCTTGAAAATTCTCAGTGTTCGGTGTAATTTGGAAAGTCAAATCCGCAGGGAATTTGGCATTGCTGTAACGCACATGCAAGCGCGTGAAGAATACGGGTGAAGCAGAATTCCAACCGGCCCACCAAACGCCCGCTTCAGCGAAATCGTTGTAGATAGGCGGATTTCCGACACAAGGATCGCATTTCATTCCGCCCCAACTCGGTGTTACGTTCCAAGCGTATTCCAACATAACCGCATTCTTTCCTTCACGAGAATAAGCGCGCGTGAAAAGATTTTTATAGAACTCTCCGAAGATGTCTTTCGTGTACAACGGAATGTTGCGGTCTGTTGGCACTTTAACCGTTCTGTAGTTGGTGCATTCTACGCGACCAGTCTTCGTGAAAGCGTAGACAATCATGTCTTGCTCGCCAGTGCTGTTCGCCATACCTAGTCGAATTGGCAACATGAATTTCGGATGGTCGAAGTTGATTTGAATGGGACGCAAATAATCGAATCCGGTGTTCTTTTGCTTGTCGAGATTCACCTTCACAACAAAGAACTTCATGTTGCTCTTAATATAAGGCTCAAGCACACTCTCTGCGGTAGATGGAATCTTATATCCTTCCTGAATCAAATAGTTTTTCAATCCAGTACTTTCTTTCGCTGAAAGAAGAGCGATGTCGTATTCTCCAACGGTGTATTCTGCTTCAATGGTCACATTGAATTTGGTTTCAACCATGTCATACATCATACGAGTGCCGGCATTTGTAAAGGTTACAGCGAAATTCTCAGCTTCTGAGACTTCTGGTATGGCCTGGTAGCAAGGATTGGTGTCGTAATACTCCACCAATCGTGGAGAAGAATACGCGTCAAGCGTTTCGAAAATTCTTCGATCCACCACTTTAATGTCGCCTTCCTGAAGTACTACAGGCACTGGCACAACCATGGCGAAATCGCGCACGTCGCCTTTGAAATCGTTCGACATGGTAATGGATGTGCGCGTTCCGTCGCGAACCAAAATAATTTCACTCTTGTTGTTGAAGAGAGTAGCGTCGGCTTTCGCGACATAAAATCCGCAGAACGAATAAGCGTTCACGCTAGAGAGAAGCACCAACAGTGCTGCTGCCTTAATAAGCAATCTTTGAGTCATGGTTGAATTGTTTTTGTGATGAATGAATCCAGTTGAATGTTTTGCTAGGGAAAAACTTGTTGAGTAACGGTGTCAATGGAGTGAAGCAAACCAAAGCCCAGAGCGGCGCTCCTGTAACGAAGTAGAAATTTGTAAGGTAGAATGAAGTGAAGGCAACAGCCATCGTCCATAGGATTCGAACCAATCGATTCGTTGGTATCGTCATGGGGTCGGTTATCATAAAGAGCGCGAACAACCAGATACTTCCGGAAGATAATTTGTGGAAAAGCACCTCCCAATTCCACCCCAGATAAACCATGGTTCGCATGTATTCAAGCGTGAAAAGAGTGGCTATAAAAATGAGCCCAGTATCAATACGCTTCACGCGTGAAAGCACTGCCAATCCGGCTGTTCCAATAACGAAGATGATAAGCGTGCTGTTTCCCCATTGGGCTGGAGAGATCCATGCTTTTTCAGTAAATAGAATCACGGCAATGATTCCAACATTTGCTGGATTGAAGAGATGCTGCCCGCGAATTTTTAAAACGAATTTTTGTCCAATGGCAATCGCAGCCGCTAATGCATACAACAAAGGTTCGTTGCTTTTGAATAGCAGTGTTAGTCCGAATGCAGTGATTAATGCACTCTTGATGGAATGCATAGGAAGTTTTAGAAAATAAATACCGATGAGCTGCGTGGAAAGGGCTACACCAAAGGTGAGCAGCAGAGATGTAAGGGAATAATCCCAACGCAAAAAGAGAACACCGATGCAAACGAAAATGGTTTGTGAGACAATTTGAAAATGTCTACCGTCGCTTTGAAAGAATTGAAGAAAAGGAGCCAGCATAACTTGAATTTTTTATGCTGTACAGGGAAGAAACCAAATGGTTCATTTAATCATAATCTTTTAGAAGACCACCTCAGAAAAATTGTCGTTTTAATGATTTTCAGCTTCAAGGGTGAGGGTAAGATTCAATATTTGTTTTGTTACTATTGAGATAAGCCAATATGGAATCGTTCAGTGTCTTGATCAAATGTTCTGAGTTGAAAAATAAAACTTGGTGTTTTGCGCCGATGCATTGTAAATTCGTCCCTTCAATTCCCTAACCAAGTGACCAATAAAATCAACATTGCCATAGATGGCTATTCTTCTTGTGGAAAGAGCACATTAGCAAAAGCCATAGCTAAAAACTTGAATTACATCTATATCGATTCAGGCGCAATGTACAGAGCGGTTGCCTACTATGCCATGGAGCACGGCTATATTCAAAGCAAAGGAGAGATTGATGTAAAGATGTTGATTGAATCACTTCATCTCATTTTAATTCAGTTCAAATACAACTCAGATTCACAGGAAATTGAAACGTTCTTAAACGGAACATGCGTAGACAAGGAAATTCGCAGCATGCAAGTTAGCGCGCATGTTTCAGCAATTAGTGCCATTAGAGAAGTTCGCGAAAAACTCGTGCGCATTCAACAGCGCATGGCTGAGAATGGCGGTGTTGTTATGGACGGAAGAGACATTGGAACTGTTGTGTTTCCCGAAGCTGAATTGAAAGTATTTATGACTGCAGACGTTGAAGTAAGAGCGCAACGTCGTTTCCTTCAATTGAAAAACAATGGTGTAAGTATTTCCATTGAAGACGTTCGTGAAAATATTGCGCAACGCGATCTTCAAGACACCACACGCGCTGCAGACCCACTTCGTAAAGCAGCAGATGCAATTATTTTAGATAACTCAAACCTCACTGAAGAAGAGCAGTTTTCTTTTCTTATGGTGCAAGCCAGAAAGGCAATCGAGCTGAAAACATTGGTGTAATTCATTCACATTTCGATGTTGTAAAATACGTGGAACAGTTTTTAGTAATCTCTCGTGTGCCAATAACTTTAACACATGAAGAAATTTTTGAAATGGCCTGTTCTCGCGCTAGTGATTTTACTCCTCGCATTTCGTCCAATCCTAAAATCTAGCAAAGTATCATTCGAAGAATCTAGTAATACATCTTTCGAAGAATCTTTCGTAGAATCTTGCGAAGCATCTTGTGCAACATCTTTCGCAGAATCCTGGTCCGACAGCCTCATCAAGACACTAACCCTCGATCAGAAAATTGGTCAACTCTTCATGGTTGCCGCTTGGAGCGACGAAAAGAAAGAATCTTACAATCCAACTCAAATTGAAACACTCATCAAGAACAACGGCATTGGTGGAATTATTTTCTTTCAAGGTGGCCCTGTGCGTCAAGCGAAATTGACGAATCGTTTTCAATCGAAATCTAAAATTCCTTTGCTCATTGGAATCGATGCAGAGTGGGGATTAGGCATGCGCTTAGACAGTACTATCTCTTTCCCGCGCGCCATGACATTGGGTGCTTCCATGGATGAAAAACTTATATATGAATTTGGAAAAGAAGTCGCTCGTCAGTGCAAACGCATTGGTGTTCACATGAACTTCGCTCCGGTTGTTGACGTGAATTCCAATCCAAAGAATCCGGTTATTTCCAATCGCTCGTTCGGTGAGAACGCAGAACGCGTAACTACTTGCGGAATGGCCTACATGAAAGGCATGCAGGACAATGGCGTGTTGGCAAATGCGAAACATTTTCCTGGACATGGAGATACCGATGCCGATTCGCACAAGGAACTTCCAGTTGTAAACAAAAATTACGCGCAGCTTTCTTCCAATGAATTCAAGCCTTACAGAACTATGTTTGAAAACGGATTGGCAAGTGTTATGGTCGCGCACCTTTCGCTTCCTGAATTCGAGAAAGAAGCACACGTGCCAAGTACACTTTCAAAAAACATCATTACCGGCTTGCTTCGCGACAGTTTGAAGTTTGAAGGATTGGTACTTACTGACGCTATGAATATGGAAGGCGTTGCGAAATATTTTCCTGCGGGAGAAGCGGATGTGCGCGCATTGATTGCTGGAAACGATGTTGTCTTGTTCCCACTGAACGTGCCGTTGGCCATTCAAAAAGTGAAAGAAGCAATTCAACAAGGAAGAATTACCGAAGCTGAAATTACAGCGAAAGCACTGAAAGTTTTGAAGGCGAAAGAGCGCGTTGGGGCGTATAAATTCAAGTCAATTCCAATCAAAGGTATTTCGAATGATTTGAATTTACCGTATGCGACAGCCTTACGCAGACGCTGCATTGAAAGTTCAATTACGGTTATTTCCGAAAGTAAAATCCCATACGAAGACACAGACAAATGGCAGAAGCCATTGGGCGTTGTAGTTATCGGCGACGATGTGAATTGTGCCTTTGCAAAGAGCATCGATCAGTACAAAGCTGCAGAGATTCATTCGTTGGGAAAGGAATGCACCGACGCTGAAATACAATCGGTCATTTCAAAAATGAAAGAAAATTGCACCGATGTGCTCGTTGCATTTTTGGGAACAACAAACAAGGCAAACACCAATTTCGGTATTACAACAAACGGTACGCGTGCGGCAGAGAAAATTGCAGAACATTTCACAACAACAGTAGTTATGTTTGCTTGTCCGTACGCCTTGGAAAAATCGGAATGGAGAGGAGTGAACTCGTTCGTAGTTGCTTATCAGCCCGACGATTTAACGCAGCAAGTAACAGCAGATGCCATTTGTGGCGTTATTCCATTTCAAGGAAAATTGCCTGTATCTGTTGGAACGAAATTCAAAGAGGGGCAAGGCAAGGTTTTTCAAACTGCTGGAAGAATGCGTTATTTGAAGCCTTCGCAAACGGGATGGTTCAATTTCGTTACGAGCAGTGCTCAGGCAAACGGTAACAGCAGTGTTTATGTGGAAGACATGATGGCGAATGCGCCAACGGAAGTTTCAGTAACCGAAACGAATTTATTCTCGAAGGTCGATGAGATTGTGAAGGAAGGATTGGATCAAGGGGCTTATCCAGGATGCCGCGTTTTAATCGCGAAAGACGGCGTTATACTTTACAACAAGAGTTTTGGATATCTAGACAAGGCGAAGACGCAGAAAGTGTCTGAAAGCTCGATTTACGACCTTGCTTCTGTGACGAAGATGCTTTCAACGACGATGGCATTGATGAAATTGGTAGACGAAGGGAAAATTGATGTGGAAAAAGCCATTGGCGATTACATCGAATTTCCTGAAGGACATCCGCATGCGAAGATGCAATTGAAGCGCATGTTGTCGCACACTGCCGGACTTCCAGCTTGGAAAGACTTCACCAATTTAACGGTGAATGGCGGAGAGTGGGACGGTAATTGTTTGTCGAAAGACCATACCAGTCAATGTTGTAATCCAGTTTGTGCTGATATGTGGACGACCAAAGAAATGACCGACTCTATTTACAAAGAAATTCTAGCCTTGAAATTGAATCCAGATCAAGGCTATCTCTACAGTGACTTGGGTTATTATTACTACAAGAAAATGATTGAAAAGCTTGTTGGAATGCCGCTGGATTTTTATGTGTCAGAATCGTTCTACAAGCCAATGGGGTTGCGTTCTATGGGATACAATCCGCAAGCGAATTGGCCGGTGAAAATGATTGCAGAAACGGAAACTGATTCCAAATGGAGACGTCAGGCGGTTCGCGGATATGTGCACGATCAAGGTGCAGCGTTAATGGGTGGAGTTGCCGGACATGCCGGCTTGTTCGGTAATGCGAATGATTGTGCTGCGCTCATGCAGATGTGTTTGAACGATGGTCGTTACGGAACAAACGAGTTCTTTCACCACGAAACCATGGACTTATTTACCGCGCGTCACTTCAAAGACAACAGAAGAGGATTGGGATTTGATAAACCTGGATTTACAAAATGGAGCGGTGCAACAGGACCCTCAGCAAGCGACGAGAGCTTTGGTCATTCTGGATTCACCGGAACGCTCTGCTGGGCAGACCCTGCAAACGGAACCGTATTCGTTTTCTTAAGCAATCGAAATTGTCCGAGTTCTGAAAACTGGAAGATTAACGACTTGCGCATTCGTCCGAGAATTCAAGAAGAAATTTACAAGCTTTTTCCTCTTAAACCGTAGTACTTTTGTAATGGAGTTCTGCTCCCTTGCACTATGGAAAAAAAATTGAAGATTGGTATTGTGTGCTACCCAACTTTCGGGGGTAGCGGTGTGGTTGCAACTGAGTTGGGAAAAGCACTTGCTGAAAAAGGACATGAGATTCATTTCATCACGTATTCGCAACCCGTTCGTCTTGGATCTTTAAGGAAAAATGTACGCTATCACGAAGTTAACGTCAGTGATTATCCGCTGTTTTTATATCCACCTTACGAGCTAGTTCTAGCAAGCAAAATGGTTGATGTTGCCAAGCACGAAGGACTAGATCTTCTGCATGTGCATTACGCTATACCGCATGCAAGTGCAGCATACATGGCGAAACAAATCTTGAAAAGAGAAGGTGTTAATCTACCTGTTATCACTACGCTTCACGGAACAGATATTACGTTGTTAGGAAGAGACGCTTCCTTCGAACCCGTGATCTCTTTCGCTATCAATGAAAGCGATGCTGTTACTGCTGTTTCGCAAAGTTTGAGAACGGATACCTATAAACTTTTTGGAATTAACATAGACATCGAAGTCATTCCAAATTTCTTAAATCCGAATTTAATCGATGAAGAAATTGTAAAAGAAATTCGAGAAGAATACGCGCCAGACGGAACACCTATGCTCATTCATATTTCAAATTTCAGACCTGTGAAACGCGTAATGGATGTAATGGAAATTTACAAGCGCGTGAACGAGTTGAAGCCTTCGATTTTAGTGATGGTTGGAGATGGTCCAGATCGCTCGAAGGCGGAACAATTTGCGCGTGAAAATCAACTGTGTAATGTTGTTTTTGTTGGAAATGTAAAGAACCCAATGGAGCTGTTATCAGCTGCAGATGTTATGCTTCTTCCATCAGAATCTGAAAGTTTTGGTTTGGCTGCACTTGAAGCCATGGCGAGCGGAGTGCCGGTTGTATCGAGCAATGCAGGAGGTCTGCCCGAGTTGAATAGACACGGTGTTTCTGGATTGATGAGTAATGTTGGCGATGTAGATGAAATGGCGAAACAAGTGTTTTACCTCATTGAAAAAGAAGAGCGTTTATTGAAATTTAAAGATCAAGCAAGAGAAAGAGCCAGTGCGTTTTCACTTGAGGCTGTGCTTCCCTTGTATGAGAAACTATACGACAAAGTGTTGAAGTCATGAATAAGACAGCCCCTCAATTCATAGGAAAGCGCATTCAGGTTGTGCGTGAAAAAGAGCAACTTACCATAACCATTTCACAGAGTGTAGAACGCTGGCAAGAAGCGCTACTTTACACGTGGCTTATGGCTTGGACGTTTTGCGGCGGAGTGTTTATTTATTCTTTGTTCACCTCACCAAATGGCAGTGAGCAAATCTTCTTTTTAATCTCAACAGCCTTGTGGTCATTCTTCTTTTATCGCACATTGAAAGTACTCATGTGGAGAAAGTCAGGAAGAGAAATATTGGTATTTAGAAAAGGCGAAATGACACTTCAAAACGCCTTTGGAAATCGCGGTAAAATAGAGAAGTTTGATCTTGAAAAAATCAAGCAATTGGGCACCGTAAAACAAGACGAAAATTCGTTCTTTTATTTTATGGACGATAGCTTTTGGATTATGGGCGGAGAACGCCTGGGTTTCGTTTACAATCGCTCGAAAATTCGCTTTGGTAAGCAGTTGAACCCGCGCGATGCGCAAACGCTACTTCGAAGTGTTGACAGTGCTGTTAAGGGGTATTCGGTTTGAAGATTAGCGCTCCTGAATTAATGCAGTAACGCAACCCCGTTGGAGGTGGGCCATCAGGAAAAACATGGCCTAAATGTCCACCACATTTGCTGCACATAACCTCGGTTCTAACCATGCCGTAAGAGGTGTCTTTATCTTCTGAAATTACCAACTCATTAATTGGCTTGAAATAACTTGGCCATCCACATCCGCTGTCGAATTTCGAATCCGATTGAAAGAGCTCTTGTCCGCATGCCGCACAACTGTATGTTCCAATGTCATGATGGTCCCAAAACTCACCAGTAAACGCACGCTCAGTGCCTTTCTCGCGTAGAATGCGGAATTGCTCAGGAGAGAGTTCCTTTTTCCATTCATCTTCAGTTTTAATTACCTGTGGTACCATACTACTTGGGGTGCTTTGATTTTGTTTTTGTTGTGAGCAGCTCGCTAAACTTATAACTGCTGCAATGCTAAACGAAACTAATTTTCTCATTGTTGAACAACACGTTTTTTCTAAAATTATTTTCTAACGCATCAAGAATTTAATGCGTCAGCAGTATATGATTTTGTTTTTAAGAATGCGTCAAAAGGACCGCAGTATAAAATGTTTCCACCTTTCTCTCCACCTTCAGGACCAATGTCTACAATCCAATCGGCACAGCGCATAACATCCGTATGATGCTCAATCGCAATAACCGTATGTCCTTGCGCAAGCAATGCTTGGAAGGTAATCATTAACTTCTGCACATCGTGAAAATGTAAACCTGTAGTTGGTTCATCGAAGATGAATAAAGTGTGCGGTTGATTCGGTCCTTTAATTAAGAATGACGCAAGTTTAATACGTTGTGCTTCGCCGCCAGATAAGGTGCTGTTACTTTGTCCAAGCTTTACGTAATCAAGGCCTACAGCCTTAAGCGGCGTAAGTTTTTGAACGATATGTTTGGCAGAAGTTGAAGTGTCCTCTCCGAAAAATTCAATCGCTTCATCAACAGTTAAATCCAAAACATCTGCAATGTTTTTTTCGCGGTATTGCACATCTAAAACTTCTTCCTTAAATCGCTTTCCTTTACAAGTCTCACATACCAATTCGACATCGGCCATAAATTGCATCTCAATCGTCTGAATCCCTTCACCCTCGCAGGTGTCACATCTTCCTCCAGTGACGTTGAACGAGAAAAATGCGGGCTTCATGTTGCGTTGTTTTGCCAAAGGTTGTGAAGTGAATAACGCACGAATGTCGTCGTAGATTTTTAGGTAGGTTGCAGGGTTGGAGCGACTACTTTTTCCAATCGGATTTTGATCTACAAATTCTAAGGCATTTATGGAAGAAATACTCCCGGAAAGTTCGCTGTAATTTGAACTGTTTTCTGCAATTCCGTTTAGTGCATTTTGAAGGGCAGGGTAGAGCACACTTTTGATTAACGTACTTTTTCCAGATCCGCTAACTCCAGTAATCACGCTGAATGCATGAAGCGGAATGTCTATACTAACGTTGCCTAAATTGTGAAGATTTACATCTTTCAACGACACGAAGTCGTTGAGTTTCTTCTTCGTTTTTTCAATGTGAATTTTCTTGTCTCCGCGCAAGTATTCTCCAGTTAAAGTCTTGCCTTTTTTCTCAAGATCTTTCGCCAATCCTTCGAACACAATTTCACCTCCTTTGGCACCCGCTTCCGGACCAATATCAATGATGTAATCGGCGTTTCGAATAATTTCTTCCTCGTGTTCAACCACGATTACGGTGTTCCCTTGGTCGCGAAGATTCTTCAAAACTTCGAGCAAACGTTTGCTGTCTCGAGGGTGTAATCCAATGCTAGGCTCGTCAAGAATATACATAGATCCTACCAACGCACTTCCTAGGCTGGTTGCGAGATGTATGCGTTGTGCTTCGCCGCCACTAAGTGTGTTAGAAAGACGGTTTAAGGTGAGGTATTCGAGTCCAACTTCGCATAAAAAACGAAGTCTGTTTTTTATTTCTAAAAGAATTCTTTTCGCAACCGATTCGTCGTGTTTGCTCAATGAAAGTGTCTCGAAAAAGTTTAACGATTTATGAAGCGGAAGAAGCATTAATTCAGACACCGAAGTGTTTGCAATCTTTACATAATTCGCTTCTTTTTTTAAGCGCGTTCCGTGACATTCAGGACAAGCCGTTCTTCCGCGGTAGCGAGAGAGTAAAACACGATTTTGAATCTTATACGTCTCCGCTTCAAGGTATTTGAAGAAGGTGTTTATTCCATGAAAATGAGTACACCCTTCCCAAATAGTTTTCTTTTGAAGGGTAGATAGGTCGCGGTAAGGCGTGTGAATCGGAATGTCGGCTTTCTTCGCATTGCGAATCAAATCGTCTTTCCAACCACTTAGTTTATCACCCTTCCAACAAGCAATGCAATCTTGGTAAATCGAAAGATTTTCATTTGGAATAACCAACTTCGAATCGATGCCTATAATGCTTCCAAATCCTTCGCATGTTTTGCATGCGCCTACGGGGTTGTTGAAGGAAAATAAATTCAACGAAGGTTCTTCGAAAACAACCCCGTCTTCTTCCAATTGATTGGCGAAGAATTCATATTTCTTTTTATCTGGAAAGAATAGCGCGCAATGCCCGTGTCCCAATGAAAACCCAAGATCAACGCTATCTCCCAAACGCGAAGCTTCCAACTCATCGTCTTTCGACATGCGGTCAATGAGCAAGTAGTAGGTATATTTGGAAGAGTATTCCGCATCTTGAATTTCAATGAATTCATTGTTGTAAACAAGTCGGCTAAACCCTTGCGCCAACAAGGTTTCTTTTCCGATTTGAAACGAAGTTTCAGACTCTATTTTAAGTGGACAAACAATAGCGAAACGCGTTTCATTTTTCAATTTGAAAATGTCATTCACCACATCAGAGGTGTTGTTCTTCGTTATGGCCTTTCCTGTGGTAGGCGAATAAGTTATACCAATGCGCGCATAGAGAAGCTTAATGTAATCGTAGATCTCTGTTGAAGTTCCTACAGTAGATCGTGAACTTCTTCCGGTTACTTTTTGTTCAATGGCAACAGCCGGACTAATACCTATGATCGAGTCTACATCTGGTTTGTCGAATCGGCCCAAGAACTGACGCGCATATGAGGAAAGGCTTTCAACATATCTGCGTTGTCCTTCTGCGAAGAGCGTATTGAATGCCAAACTGCTTTTCCCGGAACCACTCAGTCCTGTAAGCACTACCAATTTATTTCTTGGTATGGAAACAGAAACGTTTTTTAAGTTGTGCACGCGTGCTCCCTTAATAATGATGTGGGTTTTGTGGTTTTCGTTCTTCACGTCTTTCTTGTTGAAGTGTCAAAGGTATTACCTCTTGTTACACATTATTGTTCATTGGTAGGAAAGAAAAAAATGTAAAAAAAAGTTTGTGTTTAGTTAAAACAATTACTATTTTCGTTTTCAAGATATCGAAAGAAAGACATCGTAACAAAAAATCACATTAAGCGCCTATAGATTATAACACTACTTTTTTCAGTTCTAAATTAAGTTGAACCAAATAAAAAGGAGGTCGTTATGCGCTTATCACTCGAATCAGATCGTCAATTAGTAACCTTGTATATGCAAGGCAACGAACCCGCATTTCGTGAGTTAATGTCTCGATACAAATCGAAGGTGTTTGGTAAAATTTACATGTTCGTTCGCGACCGCGAATTAGCGAACGATTTATTTCAAGACACTTTCTGTAAAGCTGTTCAAGCGTTGAAAGACGGGCAATACAACGAAGAAGGTAAGTTCTCTGCATGGATCATGCGTATTGCACACAACTTATGCATTGACCATTTTCGTAACAATAAGAAGATGCCTATCCAGCGTGCTACCGATAAGTACGATCCGCTAGATTTCGTTCAAGAAACTTCGAACAACGTTTTGAAGCAGGTGATTCAAAAAGAAGTGACGAAAGAAGTTCGCCAATTAATAGGCATGCTTCCTTCCGAGCAACGCGAGATTGTAATGATGCGTATTGTTTATGACATGAGCTTCAAAGAGATTGCAGATCACTTGAACATCAGCATCAATACAGCTTTGGGAAGAATGCGTTATGCGTTAATTAACCTTCGCAAACACATTGAAAAGCACAACATTAAACTGGTCATCTAAAAAAAAGTTGTTGTAAGGGCAATATCACAAGAAAAGGTTGCGTTAAGCCTAAAAATTAAACGCGCCTATGCAAAATTTTACCCTTCAAGATTTAGTAGCTTTTATGGAGTCGGAAGAGATTATTCTTTCAGCATACGAACAGCTACAACCGGTTACCAAAAATTATATTTGGAACTAATGAAAAAGCCACTCTCGAGTGGCTTTTTTCTTGTTTACTTTTGTCGCATGAAATTGCAACGCCTTTTATTCGTTTTGCTCATTAGCGCTGCTTTTCTGAACGCCTGTTCCAATGGAAATGCATCGGGCGATGTCTCCGTTCTTTTTCAACCGAAATACGCCAAAGGTTTTCGTGTTGTGAAAAGTGGAAACGACACGCTCATTCAATTCCTCTCTCATTCTGATTCTCATTCTGATTCTCCTACTGTTTCTCATTCCGTTTCTCTTTCTAAAATCAATCCCGAAAGAATCGCCCTTCTCAGCACCACACATTCCTATTTCATAAATGCATTGGACGGAATGAAGAACGTATGCGGAGTAACCTACGCTGACCGCATTCAGCTTGAAAATCTTCAAGCCCAAATTGCAAATGGAAAGACACAAAACTTAACATCGAATGGTGATGTAAATATGGAAGAACTGCTCTTACTAAATCCATCGGTCCTGTTCAGTGTTCCCTTCGAATCAACACCCTATCAATCGAAATTGCCACAATGTGCTGTCATTCCAACAACTGAATATTTGGAAGAACATCCACTTGGAAAGGCGGAATGGATTTGTGTTTTTGGATATGTCCTTCGGCAGGATGTATTGGCGAGGGAGTTGTTTTTGAAAATTGAAAATGAATACATAGGTGCTGCGCAAGGACCTTCCGTAAGACCTTCGTTAGACCTTCCGTCAGGACCTTCTGCAAGACCCAAAGTATTTTTTGCCACCAACAACGGCAGCGACTGGACCGTAGCGAATAACCAATCTTATTGGGCCATATTGTTGAAAGATGCGGGGGCTGAATATGTGGGAGCAGAGGAAGGAAAAGGGAATTTGAATTTCGACAAAGAGCGCATGTTGTTCGCATTGAATAAAACCGATGCGTATGGCGAGTTGGTGTATTTTCCGAATACATCCAACGTTTCACTTTCACAGTTGCATCCGGAATTCACGCAGAGC
This sequence comes from Flavobacteriales bacterium, assembly GCA_044374295.1. GTDB lineage: Bacteria > Bacteroidota > Bacteroidia > Flavobacteriales_D > Sanyastnellaceae > CAIZGX01. The sequence goes on from JBILOU010000011.1 coordinate 24,840, forward strand.
GGTCCTTTTCAACATAAAAAATTATTTTTCTGCAATGCCGCAGACAATGGCTTTTTCGATAAAGCACTACTAGAGCCGCACATACTACTTCAAGAATTGAAAATGGTTTTGAGCGATTCAACTTTTTCAGGGAACTATTTTCAACGAACACAATAGAACAAGCAATACTTAACTTTGCCGCATGGACTCGAAAGAATTGGAATTCAACAAGAACGAAGACAAAATGCTTCAGCGCATAGCAGAACTTCAACGCAGATTGAAAAAGATCTACGAAGGTGGAGGCAAGAAGCGCATGGATAAAGAGCATGAAAAGGGAAAGATGACAGCGCGTGAGCGAGTTGATTACCTTTTGGATAAAGATACCGAGCGCATTGAAGTTGGTGCTTTTGCAGGAGATGGCATGTACTCTGAACACGGCGGTTGTCCGGCTGGTGGAGTAGTGGTGGTGATGGGATACGTTTCGAAGAAACTGTGTCTTGTTGTTGCGAACGACGCTACGGTTAAGGCAGGTGCTTGGTTCCCTATTACAGGAAAGAAGAACCTTCGTGCGCAAGAGATTGCCATGGAGAATCACATTCCCATTATTTATTTGGTAGATAGCGCTGGGGTTTACTTGCCTATGCAAGACGAGATCTTCCCAGACAAAGAACACTTCGGACGGATTTTCAGAAACAATGCGCGCATGAGCAGCATGGGCATTCCGCAGTACGCTGCCGTTATGGGAAGCTGCGTTGCAGGTGGAGCCTACTTGCCTATCATGAGCGACGAAGCTTTAATTGTGGACAAGACCGGGAGCATTTTCCTTGCAGGTTCATATTTGGTGAAAGCCGCTATTGGCGAGGAAGTCGACAACGAAACACTTGGCGGTGCTACAACGCATTGCGAGATCAGCGGGGTGACAGACTACAAGGCTTTGAACGACAAAGATGCGTTAGATACCTTGAAGAAATTATTGAGTCAGCAAGGAAAAACAAGCAAAGACGCAGGTTTCGATCGCATTGCCCCAATAATGCCGAAACGCAAAGTAGAAGATATGTTGGGAATTCTTCCAACCGATAGAACCACTTCTTACGAAGTGCGTGAGATGATTGAATGCTTGGTAGACAACAGTGAATACACTGAATACAAAGCAGAATACGGAAAGAGCATTGTGTGTGCATACGGACGCATCAACGGTTGGTCGGTCGGAATTGTGGCCAACCAGCGTGAGGTGATTAAAAGCAAAAAAGACGGTATTCAGTTCGGAGGAGTAATCTATAGCGACAGTGCCGACAAGGCAGCGCGTTTCATCATGAACTGCAATCAGAAAAACATTCCGTTGGTCTTCCTTCAAGACGTAACAGGTTTTATGGTTGGAAGTAAAAGTGAGCACGGCGGAATTATTAAAGACGGCGCGAAACTGGTGAATGCACAAGCCAACAGTGTTGTGCCGAAGTTCACCATTATCATGGGTAACAGCTACGGCGCGGGCAATTACGCCATGTGCGGAAAGGCTTACGACCCTCGATTGATTGTAGGTTGGCCAACAGCGCAAGTTGCAGTAATGGGTGGTGCCCAAGCTGCGAAGGTGTTGCTTCAGATTGAAGTGGCATCTTTGAAAGCAAAGGGTGAAACCATTACACCCGAGCGCGAAGCTGAAATGTTCAATCGCATTAAATCGAAATACGACGAGCAGACCTCTCCGTATTACGCCGCTTCTCGCTTGTGGTTAGACGCTGTTATTGATCCGGTGGATACGCGAAAGTGGATAAGCCTTGGTCTGGAAGCCGCATCGAATGCGCCTGCTGAGCGTGCTTATTCGGTTGGAGTTCTTCAAACATGAAAGGAACGTTAGCTTATTTTTTTTCGGGTGAAGGGAAGTGGCTTCACCGCGTCTTGCTTGCAGCAGCTGTTGTGCGCCTCATTGCCGCAATTTTTTCGGAAGGGTATATCATGTCCGACGACCATTTTTTGGCCGTTGAACCGGTGTCATCTTGGGTTCACGGAGAGAACTACCACAACTGGTATCCGAATGCCTACAATGAAACTGATCATGCGCAGCCTTTTAGTTATGCCTATTATTTTTTGAATTTCGTAATTCTGAAGTTCTGCGCCATCATCGGAATAGCGAATCCGTTTATTCAGGCCTTTGTTCTTCGTCTGGCTCATGCCGCTTTAAGTTTATGGGGTGTTTACTTATTTGTGAAACTCGCTGAAAGGCTTATTTCATCTGTCACCTGGCGTATGTATGCCATTTGGTTTTGGGTTTTCGGAGGAGTGGTCACGGTATTCAGCGTTCATCAATTGGTTGAAACCGCCTGCATACCCTTTGTGTTGTTAGCTTACTTGTATGTCTTGAAATACTTTGAGCGCGAGCGCATTGGCGCATTAATCATCGCTGCCTTGGCATTTTCTATTTCGGTTGGAATGCGCTACCAATTGGTATTCTTTCCGCTCACACTTGGAATGTATTTGTTGTGGAAACGAAAGTGGAGTGGGGCAGTGCTCTTCGGAATTTTCTTCACTCTCGGTTTTGCATTGACCCAAATAGACAATCTCTTGTTCTGGCACAAACCCATTTATCAGCATTTACTCGATTACCAAGCCTACAATGCCACTCACTTCGCTGATTATCCGAGTAATGTTTTTTCTTACTTCGCTCTCATTTCATATTACATCTTTCCAGTTGTAACAATTGTTTTCCTCATCTCCCTTCGCCGAAGGCATTCGTCCGCAGGACATTCGTCTCCGACATTCGTTGCTCCGCAACATTCTTCCAAAGGTGCTTCGCAAGTGGTGCCAATTTTAATTGGAACTATTTTTTTTATTGGATTTCATTTATTATTTCCAAATCGACAGGAGAGATTCTTGTTGCCAGCAGTTCCTTTTGTTTTGTTATTAATGTTGAGATTTATCTCTAACCGATACCCTTGCTCCGCGTCTTGTGTAACATCTTTCGAAGAATCTTCCAACGGATCTTGTAACACATCTTTCGAAGAATCTTGGCTTCACAAAGCCATGCGCTGGTCCATCTACCTCTCCGCCATCTACACCGTCAGTTATACCTTCTTCGTCCCAAAATCAAAATACCTCGAAGCCTCTCATGCCCTTTATGACAGAGGAGATTTCCAAAATGTGGTGATCGACAATTGGAAAGGGGAGGAGTCGGTTTGGTTGCCGATGCATTACGTAGGGAAATTTGTTCATCCGTTTTCTATGACCAACAAGAAGTCGTTGGATCAACTGAAGCAGCAAATCACCCATCAACCTTTTTACGACTCGAAACGCCTCCCAGCACCCGCGCCCAACTATCTCATCATTTGGGGAAAAGAGGAATCCTACCCACGCGCCAAGGCCTACGAAGAAGCGGGCTTCCAACTCCAGCGCATATCTCCTGCTAACAGCGAATCAGAGCTCGGTTTTGCGTTGTACTCTCTTACCCTTTCTTCCCCTCTCTGAACTCTTCTTACCTTTCGTTGCTCTGCAACATTCGCCCAACGGGCATTCGTCCTTTGGACATTAGTGGCTTCGCCACATTCGTCCTTTGGACATTAGTGGCTTCGCCACATTCGTCCTTTGGACATTCTAAAATCACTTAGATTTTTTTGCCCCTAAGATGTTGAATTACAGGGTATTTCTTAGGGCTCAGTTAAATTTTAAAAAAAAATAATTAACACAAGCATCTTGATAAGATAATTTCGTCTTATTATTGCTAACGCTATTTTTCAGCAAAAACCTAATCAAATTATTAATTAATCTAAACTTATGAATCGTATGTTACGTTCTCAGTTGCCGAAAAATCCCAGGGATTTAACGGTGTTCGACACAACCACGGGCTCGTCTCCAGGACGAACGCGGGGAAGTTCTCTTTTTCAAAGAGGACTTATTCTTTTCTCAATGTTGTTTGCTTTAGTTCTTGGTGTGAATGCCCAAACTTTTACAATTGGTGCGGGAACTACTAATAATGTATCTAACGGGGTTACTCCTTTTACAACGAGTTATCACGATGGGCGAACGCAATACGTATATCTCGCGTCGGAGCTTACTGCAGCAGGTTTAACAGCCGGGCCAATTCACCAATTTGGATTTGATTGGTCAACAGCAGGATCGCCAGCGGCTGGAAACGTAAATTTGAAAATGGCAAACACCACTGCCACCAATATTACTTCGTTGCAAACACCAACTTGGACAGATGTTTGGTCTTCCCCCTCTGTTTCACCAACAGTTGGTGCGGCAGGTACGGCATTTAACCTTTGGACTTTGACAACACCATTCACTTGGGATGGTACGAGTAATTTGATTGTTCAGATATGTTTTGATAATGCTAGTTGGAGTTCGAACTGGGGAGTGCGGGTAACACAGTTTCCTGTAGGTACTCGATATACCTATGGTTTATATGCGGACAACGCAGCAGGTTGCTCTATGACCACAGGGAGTGCCGGTTCTGCTTCAAACAGTAGAAATAGGCCCAATGCGAGATTTGTAAGACTGCCAGCCTGTTCTGGTGCACCTGCTGCTGCAGTGGCAAGCACGACGATTACAGGTGCAGTTTGCGGACAGCCAGTTGCTTTAACCGCAACAGGATTGTCTGGAGATGCCGGAATTTCAAACCAATGGCAAGTGTCTAACACTGCCGGTGGACCATACACGAACGTTACAGGAGGTTCTGGTGCAACTACCGGATCGTATACTTCTGCAACTTTATCAGGAGGTAATTACTATTACGTTTTGGCAGCAACTTGTGCCAATAGCTCAACAACGACACTTTCAAACGAGGTTGCTGTTCAAATTTTAGCAACCCCGGATATTCCTGTTTTTTCAACTACAACAGGATTGTCAACTTCTGGTTTCACTGCAAACTGGGGAGCTGCCGCGGGAGCTTCAACTTACCTCTTGGATGTTTCTACGTCTAATACATTCGCATCATTCGTACCAGGCTTCAATGGTTTGGATGTTGGTAACGTAACTTCTTATGTGGTTTCAGGACTTACTGCAAATACCGATTACTTTTTTCGAGTTCGTGCAACAAACGGTACATGTACCAGCGCAAATGCAACTGCACAAACTTTCCGCACTGGTTATTGCGCTCCAACTACAACATATGGTTGTGCAGATGGTGACGTAATTGCGCGAGTTATTTTGAACACGCTTGATAACACTTCGGGTACAGGATGTCCGAGTGATCCAAATCCGTTTGATGCAAGTTTTAATGCCAACGTTCAAGGTCCAGGATATTCAGATTATACATCTAATCCAGCACTAACTACAACGTTATTGCCATCTTCTTCATACAGTTGCACAGTTTATGCTGGACAGTATAACGAAGGTTATGCAGCGTGGATTGATTACAACGATAACTTTATATTTGAACCTTCTGAGCGCATCGGTTTTTCAGTAGGACAAGTTTTAGGAAGTGGCCAAGTTGGTGTATTAGGTTCTTCTGCAACTTTCCCAATTACCATTTCTTGTGCACCCCCATCAGGCGTTCACCGTATGCGTGTTCGTTGTATGTATGCTACGAACGGTTCCGCGGTTGATCCGTGTGTGAACAATAGTTACGGAGAGATTGAAGATTATTTAATTACCATTCAAGCTCCTCCTGCTTGTGCCTCTTCAGGTCCATTAAGTAATACAGGACTTACTGCTACCTCTGCTTCATTCTCTTGGACTCTCGGTTGTGCTACGGGAACCAATTACGATTTTGAGTATGGACCAGCTGGTTTCACACCAGGTACAGGTACATTATTGACGAACCAAACTGCTACAATTGCAGATGGATCTGGAAGTTACACCTTAACCGGCTTAACTCCTGCAACTAGCTATGATGTATATTTCCGTGTAAACTGCGGTTCTTCTGTGTCTCTTTGGTCTCCTGTCGTAAATATTTTCACAGGACCAAGTTCAACAAATACGCAGTATTGGTTGTCAAATGTTGCAACAACAGGTGGCTTAACTAACTTTGACAACACAACTACTTTGTCTGCGAACGGATACGGTGATTATACGTCTACCCATTCAGTAAGTGAATTCCCTGGTAGTTCGTTCAATCTAAATTTCAATTACAACGTAACAAATTTTTACTATTTCGCTAAGGTTTGGGTCGATTGGAACAATGACTTGGATTTCGACGATGCGGGTGAAACAATGTATACTACACCGACGGGTTTATTTTCAATGCCTCATTCTGCTGCATTGAATGTTCCAGCTGGTCAGGCTCCAGGTAATTACAGAATGCGTCTTCGTTTAGACATGGGATCATCCTATTTAGATGGACTTCTTAATCCAGTTGGAGTATATACTTTTGGCGAGACAGAGGATTACACTTTAACAGTAACCCCTCTTCCTCCAGCACCAACAGTAGATGTTATCGATCCTTTGGAAGCTTGTCCTGGTTCTACGATTGCTGTTACAGGAACATCGTTCATTGCGGTTAGCGCCGTAAATTTTGTAGATGCATCAACTTCAGTGAGCACGCCTGCCGCTTCATTCAGCGTTTCATCAACTACACAAATGAGTGTTGTTATGCCACAAGGAATGCCAGGTGGAACCTATGTGTTGAGTGTAACGAACATTACAGGTACAGGTTCAAGTTTGTTTATTGCTAAGCCAGGTGCTTCAACAACCATAACTGGAAACCTTGGATTGTGCGGTTCTGCTCCTGCTACATTGAACGCTTCTGGAACAGGAACGTTTGCATGGACTTCTAGTGCTTCGGTAAACATGTCTATCGGTCTAGATGATAGCTATGGAGACGGATGGAATGGCGGAGAAATTGATGTTTTCGTAGATGGAGTGTTGATTTTTGACAACTTAACTCTAGCTACAGCGAACAGTTCTTCGGGTCAACCTGAAGTGTTCAGTAACTTCACCGCTTATGCTTCATCTGTTATAACTGTTGTTCCTGTTTCTCCGAGTGCTTATGCTGGAGAATGTACTTATACAGTTTACAGCGGATCTAACGGTGGAGGTTCTGTTTTGTTCACAATTTCACCTCTTCCTATAACAACTCAAACGATAACCGTTCCAGGATCTGTTGTATCTGCCGGTTCATCAGCTTCAATTTCAGCAACTACTGCTGGAATTTATACAGTTGTATTTACCGATGGTAACACAGGTTGTTCTGCAACTACAAGCCAAACGGTAGTTTCTCAGCCAGTTCCTGTAGTTACTGCTCCTTTGCAAGTGTCTGCTTGTTCAGGTGGAAACGCTACAATTACTGCAACGAGCGATATCCCTGTTGTATCTTACACATGGACTAGTTTCTTATCGGGTGTTTCTACAAATACTGCAGCAACATTAAATGTTGGTCCTATGTCGGGAGATGATATTTATTCAATTGTTGCTTCTACTCAATACTGTACTTCAGCTCCAGTCAACTCGGCTATAGCGGTGGTAGAATTGTCTGGAGTTGTGCTAACACCATCGAACATTACGTGTAACGGTGATGGAAACGGAAGCTTTACTCTAACATCTTTTGATTGTGGTACGGAACCTTTCACTTATTCCGTTGTAGCACCTGGTGCTGCAGTAGGTACTTTCGGACCTATTCCAACAAACCTAGCTGCAGGTAGTTATGATGTTTGGGTAATGGATGCGAATTTAAACTTTACAGGTACACCACTTTCAATCACTATTACCGAGCCTGCTGCAATTACTGCAACTGCAACTGTTACAAGTGCTAGTATCTGCTCTGGTTTAACTGTTGGTGAACTTTCGGCTACTCTAAGTTTGGGTAGTGCAAACGGTTCATTCGGAACTGGCTTGCAATCTCCAGGTTCAGCTACGAACTTTGGTCCAATTTCAGTAAACATTCCAGCAGGTGCAACCCTAACAGGAGCTTCGTTGGTATTGACGAACATCAATGCTATCAACGGTTCTTATCTTAGTGAGATTCAAGTTGCATTAAGCGGTGGAGTGACTTTGGCAAATACTACAGTGAGTACGATAACCACTGGTGGTAATGTTCCAACTTATACCATTTCGATTCCAGCTGGATCTGTAACAGGAGGACCTGTAACACTTACATTGTCAGAATCATATAACGATGGTGGTGATGGTACGATTGACGCGACATTTGGCGATGTTCAGTTGAACCTTACTTATTCTTATCCGCCAAACATAGGTTGGTTTGCCGATGCGGCTGCTACTATCCAATTGGGTACTGGTTCTACTTTAAACGTAGTTGGAACTAGTGTTTGTCCTTCGCCTGCTGCAAGCGGTACTTACAATGTATACGCAGCGTATGCCTTGGGTGGATGTGCAGGTGCAACGTCTATGGGAACTCTTACAGTTTCAGGATTAAGTGGTGTGGTTCTTACCCCATCTAACCTAACTTGTTTCGGTTCAAACAATGGTACATTCTCTCAAGCGCAGGCTTGTGGTGTTGCACCTTATTCATACTCTGTTGTAGCTACCGGCGCTTCTGCTGGTGCATATACAGCATTACCTACGAATATGTCTGCAGGTACCTACGATGTATACGTACAGGATAACGCTGGAAACGTTGCAGGTCCAATTGCTATTACTCTTACTCAGCCAGATGCGCTTCCTTCAACCGTTACCACCAATGGTGCGGCTTGCGTAAACGCAACGGTGGGAAATGTTACGGCAATAGCGACATCTACAGAAGATCAAATCACTTCAATGAACTCGGGAGTAGTTTCTCTTCCTGGATCAACTTTTGATTTCAACACTTTTGAGACTATCCCAGGTACTGCAGTCTTAACTGCAGCAATTCCTGCTCTTCCGGCTGGTGCTGTAATCAACTCTGTTAACTTAGTAGTGAACGGTTTGACAACAACGAACTTCACCTATGATACTGATATTAACGTTGAAGTTACAGGAGATGGCGTATTGGCATCAACGGAATTGGGTAGCCAAGGAACTGTAGTTACCAATGCAGGTCCTATCACGAAAGCCATTTCAGGATTAACAACTGCAGGAGGAAACGTAACTGTGACTTTCTACAACAACTACTCGGGTTCAGCAACTATTGGGTCTGTTCAAGTGATTGTTAACTATACCGAGCCATTCCCTGTAGCATGGTTTGCAGATGCAGCCGGTACTTCACAAATTGGAACCGGTAACACATTAAATGTTATTGGAACTTCTGTTTGCCCTACTGGTGTATCTGGTTCTTATACTGTTTATGCTGCGGCTTCAAACGGCGTATGTTCTGGTACATTGGCTCCTGCAACGTTGGTTGTTGGTGCTCCTTTAACAGCGTCGGTAAGCCCAGTTATTTTAGGTAATCCTAATATTACGGTATTAACCAACTTCACCCTTCCTGGTTTCAGTTTTGTAAATGCTCCTCAGACCATTTCGGTTCCTGCTGGTGCAACAATTACTTCTGCTAGTTTGGTATTCACCAATGTAGTTTCTGCAGGTGCTTCTCCTTTTGATAGCGATATCACAATAGAAGTAACTGGAGCAGCGACCTTGGCAGTGCAACCTCTAGGAACAAATAACAGCCCTTTGTTTGGAGAAAACTTCTCTTTCCCTGTTACTTATAATCCTGCAGGTGGTAGCTTCACAGTTACTTTAGAGAACAACTCATGGTCTTCTGGAATTACTTTTGGAAGTGTGTACCTTGATCTAGATTACACTTTACCAGCTACGGGTGCTGTTTGTCCTGGTGCTTCAATTAACCTTGTTGCAACAACAACAGGTGGTGGTTCAAACAAGAACTACACTTGGTACAACAACGCATCAATTGTTGGTTCAGGCTCAAGTTTGATTGCCACTATGAATACTGGCGACAGTTACACAGTAGCTGTGACTGACGAGTGTAATCCTACAGCAGTAGTTTCTGCCGCTTATGTTCCAACGTTTGAGAACTTAAACGGAGGTACTATCTCAGGTACTACTTCAGTTTTAGTTAACGATGTTAATGCAACAAACCCTGGTGTTGGTTCTTATACCTTGACAGGTGAAACTCCTGGAAACACGATTTCTTGGTTGTATTCAACTTCGGCAACTGGTCCATGGGTAACTCTTACAGGTTCATTGAACACTCAAAATATCAACTTCTCAGGTGTAAGCGGTACGTATTACATTGCTGCTCAGATTACTTCTGCGGGCGGTTGTACGGCATTGTCTAATGCTCTTGCTGTTGAAACTGGAGTGTTGAACGATGACGCATGTGATGCCATTGCTTTAACCATGGGTAACCAAGGAGGTTATGCATTCACTACTGCTGGATCTACCATTCAAACAGGTGAAACAGCTGGTTACGGTGCCTTCTCTGGATCTACGGGTTCAATTTGGTTCAAATTTGTAGCTCCTGCTTCTGGTCGCGTTTCTATTGAAACTAACGATAACGGAACCACGGATAACTTTATGCGCATATACAGTACCACAGATTGTGCTTCAATGGCTGCATTTACGCAATTATTTAGTGATGACGACTCTGGGGCTGGATATAACGCATTTGTTACTAACACAAATTGTTTCGTGCCTGGTCAGACTTACTATGTGCAGGTATCACGTTGGAGTAACACTTCACCTGCAGGTGCATACGTTATAACAATGACAGACCTTGGAAACACTGCGCCTGTTATTACTAACGTTCCTGCGAATATCACTATTAACGCGGCTACTGGAACATGTGCTAATACAGCAACATGGACAGCACCGACTGTTACAGATGATCAACCAAGCTGTCTTGTGGTAACAAATGACGCTCCTGCTTCATTCCCTGTTGGAGTGACAACTGTTACTTACACTGCAACGGATGGTCAAGGTTTGGTAACAACTGCTTCATTCACTGTTACAGTAAATGATACACAATTGCCAGTCGTTACTGCTCCTGCAGCTGTTACTGTAACTGCTGCATTGAACTCTTGTACTGCAACAGCTACATTAGGTTCAGCAACTTCTACTGACAACTGTGGTGTTGCTACTACAACAAATGACGCTCCTGCTACATTCCCAATTGGTAACACCACTGTTACTTGGACTGTAACTGACGTTAATGGAAACGTTGGAACTGCAACCCAAGTGGTAACAGTAAACGTAAACCCTGCAAACATTTGGTATGTAGATGCTGACGGTGACAACTACGGTGTTGCTGGTTCAACTGTGACTGCTTGTAGCCAACCATTGGGTTATGCTGCAAACACGACAGATTGTAACGATAATAACGCTAACGTTAATCCTGGAGCATTCGAAATCTGCGGAAACAACATCGATGATAACTGTAACGGTTCATCTGAAGAAGGTTGTCAAAACCCAGGTGAGAATCCAAGTAACGCCACTTCTATGGCTACGAGCATCTGGCCAAACTGTAACGCAGTAAACGGAACGCTTGTAAACGCTACTGCTTCTGGTTCAGCATTAACAATTTGCTTAACTGGTGAAGACAAGTGGCATCAGTTCGTTGCAACGTCAGAAGGTATTAGCATCGTAGTTAACTCTTCGGCTGCTGATATTGTAATTGAATTGCAAACGGCTGCTGGTACTTTAGTAGCGCAGGAAAATGCTGTTTCAGGAATTGGTGGTGAAATTTTGAACCACTATGGATTAACAGCAGGTCAAGTCTACAAGGTAGGTGTACGTAACTACAACAGTGCTTTGGGTACTGGTACTTACTCTATCTGTGCTAAAATGTTGAAGCGTGGTGGTTGTGACTACGGTCCAGGTCCATACAGCTTGTGTCAGTACTTCAAGGCAACTTATGCTGGTGCAACAGGTACAGGATACACCTTCACGTTCACTGGATTAACAGGTCCTGCTGCAGGTAACGTTTACACACGCACGCAAACATCAGATATCTGTGTGTTGAGCAGCGTATTGCCAACATTGCCATACGGTTCTACTTACAACGTGTTAATCACAAACACATACACCATCAACAACGGTGCTGGTGTTGCTGAAACTATTGCAGTTCCTGGATTAGCTCCATGCTCAATGAGCACAGCTACTCAGCCTGTTACTGCTCTTCGCACTACTGACCAATGTGCTACGGGTCCACGTTTCCGTGGTGCTATCGTAGCTTCATTGCCATGGGTATGTGGTGCAACGAACTGGCGTTGGGAGTTCACTGAGTTAGACGCTCAAAGTCAACCAGTAGGTCTTCCTATTTCTGTAAACAGAGGCGCTGCTTCTAACTACCTTAACTTAGGAACAGTATTGCAATTGCAATACGGTAAGACATACTCTGTGCGTACAGCTCCAATCTTATCTTACACAGGAACAGACTACCAATGGGGTACTCCTTTCTGTATGAGTATTGTTGGATCTGCTGGTATGGTTGCAGACGGAAGTCAAGCTAACCAACAAGTGGTAAGAACGGAAACAACTAATGAAGTAAACATGAGCTTGTATCCAAATCCAACACACGGTACAGATGTGAACATTAACCTTTCAGGTGTTGAATCAGACAACGTACAAATTCGCGTAGTAGATGCTATGGGTCGTCAAGTATGGAACAACCGTTACTCAGTGAACGGTGTGTTGAATACGAACATCACCTTCGAGCGTCCACTTGCAAATGGATTGTACTTTGTTGAAGCAATCTTCAACGGTGAAGTTCAAACACAACGCATGATGGTTCAAAAATAATCTTAAGACCTAGTTTTAAAGTTAGCTTTAGCCAATAAGATGAAAAGGCCTCCTTCGAAAGAAGGGGGCCTTTTTGTTTGACTTGAATTTTGAATTTATTATATTTGTCAACCTTATTCTGAAAGATCTCATGATTAGAATCTATGCAAGCATCTCTTTCTTTTGTTTGTTTTGCTTTTACAGTAGAGCTCAACAAGTGTTTGCTGATTTAACTGAGGCATACGGTATTGCTGTATTGAACGGCGCAACTATGTACGGATCAGGATCAAGTTGTTTCGACGTGAACGAAGACGGTTGGGACGATTTAACCATTTGCATTGCAGGAGGAGCAACGCGGTTGTATATGAATAACCAAGGAACCTTTGAGCTTTTGACTTCGTTTGAAAATTCCAACGATTCTAAAACATGTCTATGGGGAGATTATGATGAAGATGGCGACAATGATTTGTTCGTCTTTAGAAGAAATGCACCCTCTCAACTCTTTGTTCAAACAGACAGCCTCGTTTTCGTGAATCAGTCTAGCTCTTTAAATTTTGATTATAGCCCTAGCTACAATACGTTTGGTGCGGCACTTGGAGATTACAACAGAGATAGTTTTCTCGATGTCTACGTGGCGAATTATGGAACGAGTATGAGTGGAAGTAAAAGCATACTTTTAACGAATAACCAGACAGGAACGTTTTCCTCCAATAGCCATGGTTATTCCAGAAATCACTTTCAACCGGCGTTTATTGATTTGTTTCGCGATTTATATCAAGATATTTTTGTCATCAACGATTTTGCAACAGGCAATGAATTGTACACCCAAGGCGTTGGTGGTGGCTTTATAGATCAAACACCCTCCGGGTCTTTTGGGTTGTATGGAAATCCTAATTTGGACGCCATGTGTAATTCATGGTGCGATTACGATAACGATGCCGATTTTGATGTATACATTACAAATACCCCAACCCATGGAAATTATTTGTATCGGAATAATGGCTTGGGTAGTTTCGCCAATGTGGCGGCGGTGGTAGGGGCTAAATTAAATAAATGGTCGTGGAGTGGGTTGTGGTTAGATATGGAAAATGACGGGTGGAATGATTTAGTTATTGATGCCAGACATATTAATCCGAATTTTGTTGATGGATTTGGGAACTTTGTGCTCAGGAATAATCAAGGTGTTTTTACACAGGATTATTCCACTGGAATTACTGGCTTGCCATATGGCTTTTTCACCTCTTCAAAAGGAGACTTCAACAATGACGGTTTGTACGATTTGTATCTCGGTCCCGAAACAGATCAACAATCTCGCGTGTTTCAAAACAATACCGTTACTTCAAATAACTACGTAAAATTCAGATTGAAAGGAAGATTAAGTAATCACAACGGGGTGGGCACTCACATCGATTATTATTTGAATGGAGAGCATCGTATTCACTATACGCAATTGGGTGAGAACTATCTGTGTCAGAATTCTCAGAATTTGATTTTTGGCCTAGGAGAGAATACGGTTATCGATTCTTTGAAACTTTCATGGATCAGTGGGGTAGAAGATACCTACTACAACATTCCGGCAAACACAACACACGTTTTTGTTGAAGGAGAAACGATGCCACAGATGCAGGCATCAAAAGCATTTCTTTGTCCGAATGGAAGCGACAGTCTGCAATTGAGTATTTCAGGTTGGTCCAATCATACTTGGGACAACGGTTCAACCGCTGAGAGTATTGTTGTGACTGAACCTGGAATTTACTCGGTTATTGTTGGAACTGGATACGGACACACGCTGCAAATGAATTATGAAGTTCAAATGGGCTCGTTAGACAATTTTGTAACGTCGAGTATGCCGGTGATGTGCGCAGGAGACAGCACGGGTTACATTGAAGTGACGAACATCATTACAGGTGCGACGGTATTTGAACTGAACGATCTTCCTTCTGGGAATTACAATGCGCCGATTGCTCTGTCTGCAGGATGCGTAGTTGATCAAAATGTTTTTATTGAAGAGCCATTGCCGTTTTATACAACGTTAGACTCTGTTGTAAATACTTGCTTCGGGCAAGCCAGCGGTTCGGCTGTTTTACATGCTTTTGGGGGTGTTGCACCTTATGCTGGATTTGACGATTTTGGTGTTTTACATTTTAACAATTTGCCCGGCGGAAATTATTCGGAATCCGTTTCAGATGCGAACGGATGTACTTCAGCGTATAGTTTTACTGTTGCTGAAATTCCGCAAGCGGTCATTGAGATTACAATACCTTCGTGGGTCTGTGAGAATGAAATGCTAACTTTTGAAGCATCCGTTTCAGGAGTTGGTTCGAATTATTTTTGGGATGTGTTGAGTCCAGGCACATTGCTCGGAGCAGGAAACTATGTAGCGGCGGTGGTTGATTCTTCCCAATGTGTGACTACAGTTAGTTTTCAGATTGAAGAAATTCCGTTGCCCATTGTCACTGGTAATATTTCTTCCGAAAGTGCTCTTGGATTGGGGAGTATTGCGTTGGATGTAGTTGGAAATAATTCTCCTTATACAGCAACTTGGCAATCTGGATTTGTTGGATTGAATTACACGGGATTGTCTCAAGGGTCTTATTCCGTTTCTGTTTCAGACTCGCTGGGCTGCTCTGTTGATACGGTGTTCACGGTAGTGTATGACTTTGTTGAAGACGAAAATTCGACTTCTGAATTTCTTGTCGATTGGAAAACGGGTCAGTTATTATATATTGGAACCGAACGTTTATTCGGTCTGGAAATTTTCAATGCAATCGGACAATTGGTTTTCACGAAGGCTAACTTGGGAGCGAATGAGAGTGTGCATTTGAATATTCCACCGCAAACCATTTATGTTTCTTCTTCGAAAGGAAATGCGCGATCGAAGGTTACTCTTCGATGAGGCAACCAATGGTTTTAGCTTCGTCTTATCAATACCTTAACTAAAACTTTTACTGAATTACAGATTAAGCATCACGGAGTTTCTGTGATGCTTTTTTAATTAGGGTTGCGTCAAATGAAACAGCGCAACGCCCCCGCTGACCGCCACATTCAAACTGTGCTTAGTGCCGTGTTGTTCAATTTCAAGCGAGCCGGTAACGAGCTTGAGCACTTCTTCATTTACACCATTCACTTCATTGCCCAAAACCAAAGCAATGGGCTTCTGCGAGTGAAAGGTGTGAAGAGCAACACTGTTATGCGTCTGCTCCAACGCCCACACTTCGTGTGAACCCTGTATCTCTAAAACAGCCTCGGCAGTGTTGCTGAAATGCTTCCAGCTAACCGATTCCGTTGAACCCAAGGCAGTCTTCAAAATCTCGCGGTGTGGCGGAATCGGAGTAATTCCGCAACAGTAAATCGCCTCAATGCGAAACGCATCGGCACTGCGGAATAGACTTCCGACATTCAACGCACTACGGAAATTATCTAGTATTAAGACAATCGGAAACTTTTCAGCTTGCTGAAATTCTTCAGCGTTCAAACGCTGAAGTTCATCCATACTTTTCTTCTCGAAACTCATTCTACCGTAATGTAAAATGGAAGACGCGTCTGAATCTTTCCGCCGTTACTCAATTGACGAATGTCTTGATAATTCTTGAATCTGCTGCCGAGTAAACGCGATAGAATCGCGTCTTCCGATTTGCCTGAAATGTTATAAAAAAACTCTTCCAACGGATCAAGCATCTCAGGTAATTCAAGAATAGAGTTTGAACTTACGCCAGCCTTCGCTGCAGCATAGGCAACAGCCTCGCGTAAGCCACCCATCTCGTCTACAAGCCCAATGGTCAATGCATCTTCACCACTCCAAACACGGCCTTGACCAATGCTATCCACATAATTCTGAGAGATGTTTCGTCCCAACGCAACTTTGCTTGTGAAGTCGTTGTAAATGTTGCTCACCATGACTTGCATAGCGCGTTTTTGAACGGTGTCTAATGGAGAAGTCAACGTCATCATGTTCGCATGCTCATGCGTCTTGTACGCGTCGAAGGTGATGCCCAACTTGTGATCTAAGAAGTTCTGTAGGTTGGGAATAATTCCAAACACACCTATAGATCCAGTAATCGTATTCGGCTGCGCGAAGATGCGATCTGCTCCACAAGCAACGTAATATCCGCCCGAAGCCGCATAATCGCCCATGCTCACCACAAAAACTTTTCCGCTTTGCTTAATCAATTCCGCTTCCCTCCAGATCACATCACTCGCCAACGCACTTCCTCCGGGAGAGTTCACACGCAACACCACCGCCTTAATTCCTTCATCCAAACGCGCATCGCGCAAGGCTTTTGCTATGCGATCACTTCCAATCGTTTCATCGTCGCCCTTTCCACTTTCAATGCCACCAATGGCATACACCACCGCAACTTGAGCAACGTCTGAAACCAAATCTTCTAACTTCACGATATCCAAATAACGATTGTAAGAAATGACTTCTTCATCCATCTTCTTATCATCTTCCAACTTGCCTTTGTCTTTCAAACGAGCCGACATCTTCGCTGCAATCTCATCTGGATAAAGCAATCCGTCTATCAACTTCGATTGAAGCAGCGTGTTGTTGTTAATGAATCGAAGGGAAGTGGCAGAAGCATTAAGTTCCTCTACAGAAACACCGCGTTGAGCAGAAATCTTTTCGCACATGACCTTCCAAATATCATCAATGAACGTTGCCATTTGCAAACGGTTTTCGTCCGACATGTGGTCGTAAATGAAAGGCTCTACGGCGCTTTTGAATTTGTTGTTCGGACCGCGGATCACCTGCGCTTCTATTTCCAAATTGTCTAACAACTTTTTATAGAACATCACTTCCGCATTCAGTCCGTGCCAATCGAAAGTTCCTGTTGGATACATATACACTTCATTCGCAGCGCTAGCCAAGAAATAGCCCGCTTGCGAATAGCCTTCGCTGTAGGCGATGACCCATTTACCCGAAGACTTGAAGTCAAGAATCGCGTTGTGAATTTCCAACAACATAGCAGGCGCGGCTTCAATTGCACCAATGTTCAAGTAAACACCTTCAATGCGCTCGTCGGTTTTCGCAAAACGCAACACGCGCTCTAAATCGCGCAAGGCAATGCGATCTTCAGCACCATCCAAGTTGAACGAAGGTGTGTCGAGTCCTCTTTCCGTAAATGAATTTTCCAATTTAATTTTTAGTATCGACTCGTTGTCCATGGAAACATCTTCAGAAGAGGCGAGTGCAGCAATGACAGCAGCAATAACGGCTACAGTCAAAAGAGTTCCTAGGATTGATGCGATGATGTTACCAACGAGCGTGGCCCAAACGGTTTTCCAAAAAGTCATAATAAGTAATTTGAATTAAGACGCTATTGCGCGCTCAAAGTTACGCAGGTGAGTTGTATTTTCGCTCTATGGAAAAAATGAATCGCGTACTGCTGAGCATTGGTGGAAACGAAGGCGACAGAGAAGCAAATTTGGAAGAGGCGCGTATGTTTATTTCGTTCAACATGGGCGATATTGTAACGGTTTCTGAGGTGATCGAAACAGAAGCCTGGGGCATGCCCGAAGGCACAGAACCGTTCTTGAATCAACTCGTGGAAATTCAAACAGGACTCACACTTGAGAAGTTGCATGCAGAGATTGTTGAGTTGGAAGAGTATTACGGAAGAACGCGCAAAGAGGGTGTTTACCTTGATCGCGAGATGGATGTAGATGTTATCTTTTTCAATGATGAAATTGTGCGTGAAGGAGACATTCAAGTGCCGCACGAACGCATGCATTTGCGTGAATTTATTTTGAAGCCCTTGGCTGCAACTTGGCCAGAGTGGATTCATCCGGAAATGAAAATGAATGCTGCGCAATTGCTCGCTGAATTGAACAAGAAAGAAGATTGAACAACTACACCGTTATAGAAGGCATTATTGGCGCGGGTAAAACCACGCTTGCGCATTTGTTATCGACAGAGCACAATGCTCAATTGGTGTTGGAAGAATTCGCAGATAACGCGTTCCTTCCGAAGTTTTACGAAGAGCCCAAGCGTTATGCTTTCCCTTTAGAATTGAGTTTTCTTTCGGAACGTTTCGCGCAATTGAAGAGTGTTTTTCAATCGCCCGATTTGTTTCAACCCAAAGTTATTGCCGATTATTTTTTACCGAAATGTCAAGTGTTCGCGAAGAATAATTTAGAAGATGACGAATACAAATTGTTTCTGCGTTTGTATGAGATCATGGAGAATTCGCTACCGCAACCCGACTTGTTGGTTTATCTATATCTCTCGCCAGAACAGGCGTTGCAGAACATTAAGAAACGCGGACGGTACTACGAACAAAACATTACAGCTGAGTATTTAGAAAATATTCAGCAGCAGTATTTGTCGTTCATACAACAACATCCCGAGTTAACGGTGCTCATGATTTCGAGCGACAAACTCGATTTTGTA
>JBILOU010000122.1:0-3673 GCA_044374295.1 Flavobacteriales bacterium
TCTTTTTGCGGAATGGAAGGACAAGAAACATACAATTACACGAATAGAAAGAACTCCTACTATTTCAAATGTGAAGGTAGAAGTGGGAATGTCATTAAATGTGTGAGATTCGATAAAATGAAATTAGAAGACGTGTTTAATCTTGCACTTCTGGACTTCACTGAAGAGAACAAATGGTCTGATCAAAGCAGAACTTCGCATAAAAATGGGAAGGCCGTTCTGCAAACAGTGGCTTCGATTGTTGATGATTTTCTTACGAAGCATCCTCATATTACAATCTCTTTTACAGGCAACACAGCAGTAAAACAGAGGCTTTACAATCGAGTATTAACCAATAATATTCACATCTTCTCTGCGAGCTACGAGATCTATGGAGTTAACGGAGAAGTCTCTGAAGTATTCATCAAAAATTCTTTTTACAAACGTATTGAAATAAAAAAAATAATTTAAATTAGCAATATGGATAAGGACCTACAAGAACTTCTCGATTTTATTAATCACCCAGATTTCGTTGAACCACCGGAATATTCTCCCAAAACTTTAAGAATTTGCGGTCTTCACTTGAAAGATGCTGAGGAGTCAATAAAATATTGGGAAGAACAGGGTTGCTTCCATCGCAGCGAGCTAGGTCCGAAGGATGAACCGGAGGTTTGATCGCACCATTGACCGTCGAAGACATTCGCCTCCGGCATTCGTGCTTGCACATTCTTATTTTATAGACTAACAAAGCAATAAGAAGTAATTGTATGATGTCCTTTCAGGAAAGATCAAAATTAGGAATGGAGAACCTCTCCAAACAATTGCCTGTTACCTTAGAACAAGCCAGGAAACAAGCGTTGTTGCTAAAAACGCGAAGCAGTTCAAAAGGGAAGAAGCGCAGAGATTAAAAGACTTGAACTACGTTATTAGAAAACCTTCGGTTTTATTCCTACTTCGTAATGCATATTTCATAATTGGAATTTCATTATTAATCTTCCCCTCTCTTCCCTTTTCTTAACTTCTCTTACCTTAAGCTAAGACATTCGCCCTATGGGCATTAGTGCTTGCACATCAGTTCCCATTACGCAGTAGGTATAAAACCGCAGGTTTTCTATACGTATTTACATATAAAAAACCGCTCTTTAATAAAATTATATTGAATTGCATATAATATATGGAAATTCACTATTTTTGTACGTAAAAGCATATAAAATGAATGCAATAATGGTATTTGTTAAGTCAAGAAGGAAGCAACTGAAGCTTACCCAAGAGGAATTGGCTGCGAAGGCTGGAGTGGCTTTAACGGTCATTAGAAAAATTGAACAAGGGAAAGAAAATCTCAGCTTAGCAAAGGTTAATCAAGTTTTGAAAATGTTCGGCCATGTCTTAGGACCAATAAACGATAAGCAATTATGAGACAAGCTATTGTCAAATACAACAACATGAGGGCTGGAATACTCAAAGAGTTAGACTCAGGCGAATATGAGTTTACCTATGATGAATTGTACGCGCAAACTTGTCCTACATTATTCATTACTTTCCAAATGCCGGTGAGCAGAAACCCATACAAGAGCAAACGACTTTTTCCATTTTTTGACGGATTAATTCCTGAAGGATGGCTGTTAACAATTGCTTCCGAAAATTGGAAAATCAACAAGAACGACCGTATGGGATTGCTATTGGCTTGCTGCCAGAATACAATCGGAGCCGTAAGTGTTCATCCTATAAATGAAGGAAAAGATGACTAAATGTTTGTATTGCTATAAAGAATTGGGCGCCAATGAAACAGGCGATTATCACTCCAAGTGCATCAAAACGTTTTTTGAACGTGAGTCAGCACCGTCCTTGCCCTATCGGTTAGATGAAATGGCCGAATTGGCAAAGCAAGCCGTTGAGTTGTCTGTTACTGTGCCGGGTGTGCAACCTAAATTGTCACTGGGTTGGATAAAAAGTACATTAGAGAATGGAAGAAGTGGTAGACTAACAATTATGGATGCGCTTGAAGGCATGTATATCTTAAAACCGCAAAATATAGACTATGAACAGATGCCAGAAAACGAGCATTTGTCGATGAAATTGGCTGAGCTTTTTAAAATAGATACAGTCCCTTCCAATATGATACGTTTGTCCACGGGCGAATTGTGTTACATAACCAAACGCATTGATCGAAAAAAAGACAGCGCAAAGGTTCATATGATTGACTTTTTGCAAATTTTAGAATTGGAAGACAAGTATCTAGGCACCATGGAGAATGTTGGAAAAAGAATAGGAGAATTATCGGCAAACACCCAAATGGATAGGCTTCGTTTTTTTGAACTCGCGCTTTTCAACTTTATCATTGGCAATAACGACATGCACTTGAAAAATTTCTCCATGTGTTTATCTGAAATCGGATGGGTCTTATCGCCGGCATATGATTTATTAAATGTGAAAATTATATTACCCAAGGATCACGACGACACGGCACTTTTACTTGGGGGCAAAAGAAAAAATTTCGACAAAGGGTATTTTAATCGATTTGGGGCTGTATTAAAATTGAATGAAAAACAAATCAAAGAGGTCTACAAAAAACTAAACACCTGGCTACCACAAGCCCTCGAGCTCATTGACATTTCATTTATTGACGACAATAAAAAAGCGCAGTACAAAACCCTAATTAATCAACGAACGCCTTTGTTTACCGCGTAACAGCAACTGATGTCTTCGACGAATGTCTCCTTTAAAAGGTAAGAGAAGGGAAGTATGTTGCGGAGCAACTGATGTTTTCAACGAATGCCTAGGGCGAATGTCTTCGACTGTTTTAATTACGAAGTAGGAATTATGAAATAGGAACATTAAAAAAGTTAAGAAAGGTTAAGAGAAGGTAAGAGAGGGGAAGATTAATAATGAAATTCCAATTATGAAATAGGAATTACGCAGTAGGAATAAAATCTTCGATTTTCCAACAACGAAGTTCCTAGGGGGCATTTCGAATGCCGCTCGCAGAGCGAGCTCGGACTGCGCTAGAGAATTGCCTATTATACAGTAGGAACATTAAAAAGTTTAGAAAGGCTAAGAGAAGGTAAGAGAGGGGAAGATTCATAATGAAATTCCAATTATGAAATACGCATTACGAAGTAGGAATAAAACCGAAGGTTTTCCTAGTTATGCTTAAAAATCTCAACAATAACAAGCCTTTCAGAAGATTCAACGCATAAGCGTTTCTTGACTTCTTAGTTTCCATTTCTTCTTTTTGCGGAATGGAAGGACAAGAAACATACAATTACACTATTAGAAAGAACTCCTACTATTTCAAATGTGAAGGCAGAAAGGGAAATGTCATGAAGTGCGTTAGATTCGATGAATTGGAAATAGAAGATTTGTATAATCTTGCACTTCTAGACTTCACTGAGGAGGACCAATGGTCTGATAAAACCAGAACTTCACATAAAAATGGGAATGCCGTTCTACAGACGGTGGCTTCAATTGTTGAAGATTTTCTAGCTAAGCACCCGCAATTCACTATATCAATTGAAAGTAACACTCCCGCAAAACAGAGATTGTACAATCAAATAATAACGAATAACATCAATAAATTTTCAAAAAACTTTCAGATACTTGGTGTTCTTGGAAACAATATTGAGCCATTCAAAAAGAATTCACATTACAATCGTTTCGAAATAAAAAAAATAATTTAAATTAGCAATATGGATAA
>JBILOU010000123.1:0-3641 GCA_044374295.1 Flavobacteriales bacterium
CTATATTTGCAACTCAAATTTTTCGGGAGAGATGTCAGAGTGGTCGATCGAGCACGCTTGGAAAGCGTGTGTACTGAAAGGTACCGAGGGTTCGAATCCCTCTCTCTCCGCTGGAATTAAGACCAACAATTAAAACAGTTGGTCTTTTTTATTGACCCAAAACCAACGAAGGTCCAAACAAAATCAATCCGGAAAGAAGCGATAAGCCGATAAATAAAAGCCAGTTTTTTCCACTTTTGAATTCGTTCAATATTCCCACTTCTTGAATCCAATTTTTCGCGTAGACTTCTTCTTCTTTGTTGTTTGTGAGCACCAACGTGATTAACCAAACCATCGTGTTTAGTAGTCCAGGAATTAAAATGTCAATGAAGGCCTCTGAAATTCCGAGTTGTTGCATGAGGAATGGATACATTCCCGTTTGCTTAACAAGGAGCCAAAGGATCCAAATGAGTGGAGCACCAATCATTGCCGAAAGAACAGTTTGAGCATTCACCTTCGACCAAAACCAACGGGCGATAAAGACAGGGCCAACACCCGCAGTAAATAGAAAAATAGTTCCGAAAAGTTCTGCAGTGGATTTACCCATTGCCAACCACAATGCTGAAATTCCTATTCCAACGAACATCGTTATCATGCCGAAGGTCCTTTCGTTGTTGTCGTTCGAAATCATAGGTCTAATTACACCTGCATAGATTAAACTCGCTGTCCAGTGATTCGTGCTGAACATGGCTTGAAACGCGTTAATCACCACGAACACAATGAACAAATTACTTATCAAACTCCAATGGTTTTCGGCTGGATATAACAGCGGAAATGAAAGTAAAATTCCTTGAATAAAGTAGGCTATGATAAGTGCAATTATCATGTTTCGTCTAGACTCACTTCCATTTTTTAATGTCAGAAGCAACTGGCCGCGCATATCCGGTAAGTCAACGATTGTCGCAAACCACCAGAGTAAAGCAATCGACAACATTAGCGGGGTGAAATGAATGTTGTTTAACCAAACAGACAGGTGATTGGGAGGTTGAATGGAATGATGTTCACCAATGAAAATTTGAAAGATAAAATAACACAGCGCGAAAAGAACCGTGGAGTAGCCAATAATTGAATCAATGCGAATGCGATTTTTTAGCGAATTGAAAAAGATGTTTACAGTCAGAATAACAAACGTGAAGAGTGTGAATTTTTTCTGACTTTCAAGATTGGTAAACAAATATTCCGAGAGCGGCTGAATACTCACGGCCATGGCCAGCGGTAAAATCAACAATCCTAAGTAAAGTCCTCGAAAGCGAGCCAAGGAAACAGCACCTCTTCCAATAAATCGATAAGGAATAAATTCACCTTCTGTTTTCAAAGGCATGCGCCCCCAGGCTGGAGCGAAAAACACAGCTCCGAAAACAACAGCCAGAACCGATTGAAAATAGAGAAGAAGAATTTCGCTGTTGTCGCTGGAATATAAAAAAAGACTATTCACCACAAACAAGCCCGAACTCGGGATAAGTGCGCCAATAATTAAAATTGAACTGCTCTTCTTTTCCGTTGAGAATAACCTCCGCCTCATGCCCGAAAGTTACAAAATTTTTTCAAAGGCAAAGAATTATTGAGCCTTGTAAATAATTTCTTGAACAACGCTCGGGTCAAGTAAAGTCGTGGTATCCCCAATCGCATCGAACTCACCCTCCGCAATTTTCCTCAAAATGCGACGCATAATCTTTCCACTTCTCGTTTTCGGTAAACCACTTACAATAACAATCTTATCCGGTTTCGCTATCGCTCCAATCTGCTCACTTACGGTCTTCGTTATCGAATAAACCATCTCCTGCTCAAACCCTTGCGAAGCATCTCGCGAAGCGTCTTGTGCAACATATTTCGAAGAATCTTGCGTTGCATTTAGACTCTTCGCATGAGCATCACAAATAACAAAAGCAAAAATGCCTTGACCTTTGATGTCATGCGGATACCCCACCACCGCGCTTTCAATAACCCCGTGCGTATGATTAATGGCATTCTCTACTTCTGCAGTTCCTATTCGGTGTCCGCTGACATTCAACACATCGTCAACCCTTCCTGCTAAGCGATACATTCCGTTCTCGTCGCGGTATGCGCCGTCACCGGTGAAGTAATAACTTTTATACGTGCTGAAGTAATTCAAAATGCAACGTTCGTGATCGCCATAAGTCGTGCGAATCATTGAAGGCCACGACTGTTTGAAACACAGGTTTCCGGTTAAATCGTTTTCAAGAATTTCATTCCCTTTATCGTCTAACAAAACGGGAAGAACTCCTGGCATAGGCAAGGTTGCAAACACCGGTTTCGATGGCGTTACTCCGGCTAAACTTGAGATCATAACACCGCCTGTTTCCGTTTGCCAGAACGTATCGACAATCGGACAATTTCCTTTTCCAATTTTATCGTGATACCAATTCCAAGCTTCTTCGTTAATGGGTTCGCCAACGCTTCCGAGTATGCGCAACGAAGACAAATCTTTTCCTTCTAAAAATTCATCTCCGGCCGACATTAAACTGCGAATGGCTGTAGGTGCGGTGTAAAAAATATTCACTTTGTGCTTCGCTACAATGTCCCAAAATCTTCCGGCATCCGGATAAGTAGGTATGCCTTCAAACATCAATGATGTAGCACCATTCAAGAGTGGTCCGTAAATCAAATAGCTGTGTCCCGTTATCCAACCAATATCCGCTGTGCAGAAATGAACGTCGCCTTCTTGGTACTGAAACACATTCAAAAAAGTATAGGCTGTCCACACCATGTATCCCGCGGTGCTGTGCACAACGCCTTTCGGTTTACCTGTGGAACCGCTCGTATACAAGATGAATAAGGGATCTTCAGACTGAAGTGTCTCTCCGGGCTTCATGTAATTATTGGTGGAAAGAACGCGTCCTTTCAATTCATTCCAATCGACATCAATTTCTTTTTTTTCGGTTGGAAGGTTGAGGTAGTTGAAGACCAATACATTTTTTATTTTTCGCGTTGAAGTCAATGCTTCATCAACAACCGATTTCAACGGAATAGTCTTGTTACCTCGAAGTCCTCCGTCCATGGTTATCACGAAGTCTGCTTCGGCATCGTCTACGCGATCTGCAATGCTCTTTGCACTGAAGCCTCCGAAGATAACAGAGTGCACCGCGCCAATGCGCGCGCAGGCCAGCACGCTGAACACCAACTCCGGAACCATACTCATGTATATGCAAATGCGATCACCTTTATTCACTCCCATCGAGCGTAGCATCTCGGCAGCCAGACAAACTTCATTGTGAAGTTCGTTGTATGTAAATTTTCTATACTGAACCGAATGATCATTCGGTTCCCAAATAAGAGCCACTTGATCGCCTCGTTCAGCCAAATGTCTGTCGAGTAAATTTTCAGTAATGTTCAATTCACCCCCGTCGAACCAACGGTTTTTGGCATCGGCAAAAGTTCCTGAAAGCACCTTGTCCCATTTCTTTTTCCAAGAAAAAGATTCAGCTATTTCACCCCAGAATTTATCTGGATTAGCAATGCTTTCGGCGTATACCGATTTATATTCTTCAAACGATTCAATTCGTTTCATGGATTTCAAATTTGAAGTTGCAAGTTACATCATTGCTTTTAACTTAACTTTGATAAATGAAGTCTCTTGCAAG
>JBILOU010000154.1:0-12380 GCA_044374295.1 Flavobacteriales bacterium
GCCTTACATTTGCACAAAGGCAAGTCTTATACGACCAGCTCCTTTCAAATCCTCCAGGGCCGGAAGGCAGCAAAGGTAGAAAGTTGTAGCGGTGCGATATAAGGGGCTTGCCTTCTTTTTTTTGTCTTATTTTTGGCGACATGTCAGAATCGCCCTTCTCCAAAAAATTCAGATTACGTGCTTATCGCAAGAAGAAAGTGCTAACTGCTTTTCTTAAAAAACTTTCGAAGAATCAACCGAAGTCTGCAAAGCCACACATCGTTGCTGCTCAGAAAGAAGCGTGGAGTAAAATCGATTGTACAGCTTGCGGCAATTGCTGCAGAACCATGACACCTACTTGGAAGAAGTCAGAGGTGAAGAGACTAGCGGAGCATTTGGGAATGACGTATCAAGAGTTCTTCGATAAGTGGTTGTTCATAGATGAAGCAACCGGCGATATTGTAAACACAACGCAGCCTTGTCAGTTTTTCGATATGGAAAAGGGGTTGTGTGGGGTTTACGAGTTGCGTCCGCACGATTGCGCTACGTTTCCACACATGTATCGCAGAGATTTTTTTGATCAGACCGAAGTCTATACCGCCAACCTTCACAGATGTCCTGCAACCCTTGTGGCCATGGAAGCTTTGGAGAAAGCCATGCGCGCGAATTAGTGCGTAAAGATTTTGAATATTTGTTAAGGCATTTCGCCAAAGGTGGTTTAATTTTGAATAAACTTTAGGAAGTGGAATTGGATCGCGTTGTTTTATCGCCTGCTCAGAAATCGTTGAGAATTAATCTCAATAAAGATATCTACGGAACGTTTGCGGAAATTGGTGCTGGGCAAGAAGTTGTGCGTCATTTCTTTCGTGCTGGCGGCGCAAGCGGCACCATTGCGAAAGCAATGAGCGCCTATGACAAGGACTTCAGCGATGCCATTTATGGGAAGGAAGAAAAGGGAAGATACGTGTGCAAAGCGCGCGTAGATAATATGCTCAATCACGAGTATCGTTTGATTGAAGAGCGATTGAATCGCGACGATCACCCGACCAAGGAATTTTTTAGTTACGCAAACACGTTTGCAACCATTAACTTTCAGAAGACCATTCAAGGTCACGGATGGATGGGTGTGAAGTTTCAGTCAGCTGCGAACAGAGAGCCGAACGTTGTCATTATTCACGCACGTTTGCATGAAAGCGATGTTTTGCTTCAGCAAGCCACTGTTGGGAATTTAGGTGTGAACTTGCTTTACGGATGTTTTTACACCTTCAAACAGCCGAAAGAATTATTGCTTTCGTTGTATGACAATTTGAATCGCGATCAGGTTGAGATTGATACCATTCAATTTTCAGGTCCCGATTTCGAAAATGTAGACAATCGCATTATGTCGTTGCAACTCGTGAAGAACGGAATGACTGAAGCGGTTATTTTCTCTCCAGATGGTGAGAACTTGCAAGCAGCAGACGTCCTTTACAAGAAGCACATCTTAGCATTGCGTGGATCTTTCAGACCGGTAACGAAGGTGAACATTGACATGATTGCGAAAGGCTTGAAGATGTTCGAAGCCGATCGTAAAGTAGATCCAGAAAAAGTTCAGGTGTTGTTCGAAATAACCTTGAACAACTTGCGTTCAGAGGGAGAGATTGATGAGCAAGATTTTTTAGATAGGGCAGAGGTGTTGTGTTCTTTGGGGCAAACCGTTTTGGTCTCGAATTATTCGAAGTATTATAAGTTGGCTGAGTATTTTTCGAAATACACGAATGAGCGTATGGGAATTATCATGGGTACAAACATGATGGTAGAGTTATTCGATGAAAAGTATTATCGAAATCTGAATGGAGGAATATTAGCTGCATTCGGAATTCTTTTCAGTAGAGATTTGAAGATCTATTTATACCCATGGTTCGACGAAGCGACAAACACCTTGTACACGACAGAGAATTGCCCTGTTCATCCTCGTTTGCAGCCGTTGTTCAACTACATGGTCGACAACAAACGTATAGTGGATATTTCGGAGTATAATCCAGATGTTCTTTCCATTTATTCTCGCGACGCATTGGAGCGCATTCAGAATGGATATGAAGGTTGGGAGGAAATGGTGCCGACGTATGTTGACACTTTGATTAAAGAAAATAAATTGTTCGGATATGATCCAGAGCAAACACCGAATCCAGAATTTACACCACCCGTTAGAACGAAGTGGAGTGAGTCATTGAATTCAAATTAAACAGAAAATAATTAAATAGATATGTCATATTTTTTCACATCAGAGTCTGTGTCTGAAGGGCACCCAGATAAAGTAGCCGATCAAATTTCAGACGCGTTAATTGATGCGTTTTTGGCGCAAGACCCCGAGTCGAAGGTGGCTTGTGAAACGTTGGTTACAACAGGTCAAGTGGTTGTAGCAGGAGAGGTGAAGTCTCAGGCTTATGTAGATTTACAAGATATTATTCGTGACACCATTTCTGAAATTGGATACACGAAGAGCGAGTATATGTTCGAAGCGAAGTCTTGCGGAATTCTATCTGCCATTCACGAGCAGTCTGCCGATATTAATCAAGGGGTAGACAAGAAGAACAAGAAAGATCAAGGTGCCGGTGACCAAGGTATGATGTTCGGTTATGCAACGAATGAGACCGACAATTACATGCCACTTCCTTTGGAGTTAGCGCATTCCTTGTTGCGTGAATTGTCTGCTATTCGCAGAGAAGGAAAGCAAATGAAGTACTTGCGTCCAGATGCGAAGAGCCAAGTAACCATTGAGTATTCAGACGATCACAAGCCAATGGGTATTTCTGCGATTGTGGTGAGCACACAGCACGACGACTTCGATAAGGAAGCGAAGATGTTGGCGAAGATCAAAGAAGACGTTCGCA
The DNA here is from genome assembly GCA_044374295.1 of Flavobacteriales bacterium. Taxonomy (GTDB): domain Bacteria; phylum Bacteroidota; class Bacteroidia; order Flavobacteriales_D; family Sanyastnellaceae; genus CAIZGX01. The sequence goes on from JBILOU010000154.1 coordinate 2,853, forward strand.
CGATCTTAATTCCTCGTGTCATGAAGAAGCAACCGAAGCGCATTCAGAAGTTGTTTGATGGGAAGTATGCGTTGCACGTGAATCCGACTGGAAAGTTTGTGATTGGTGGTCCTCATGGCGACACCGGTTTAACTGGAAGAAAGATTATTGTAGATACTTACGGTGGAAAGGGTGCACACGGTGGTGGCGCATTTAGCGGGAAAGATCCGAGTAAAGTAGACCGCAGTGCAGCATATGCTATGCGTCACATTGCGAAGAACTTGGTTGCAGCGGGTGTTTGCGACGAGGTGTTGGTGCAAGTGGCTTATGCCATTGGAGTTGCTAAGCCAGTAGGATTCTATGTGAATACTTACGGTACTGCTCGTGTAGCTATGAACGACGGACAAATCGCATCTTTGATTTCGAAGAATGTTGGAATGACTCCGTATGAAATTGAAACACGTTTCAACTTGCGCACACCCATGTACAAGGAAACAGCGAGTTACGGTCATATGGGAAGAACTCCTAAGACAGTAACAAAGACGTTCAAGATGCCAAACGGTCAGAAGCCAAAAACCATGAAGGTGAATTTATTCCCGTGGGAAGAAACGGCAGAGACTTCGAAGAATTTCAAAAAGATATTTGGAATTAAGTAATTTGAACTTCGTTATTCCTACTGTGTAATTGGAACTACGTTATTCCTACTTCGTAATTGGAAGTTAGTTTTTTTACTCAGTCTTTAGCTATGAAAATTTCGACTTCGGGTATTGAATTCATTAAGAAGTTCGAAGGCTTGTGTTTACAAGCATATCTATGTCCGGCAGGTGTTTGGACGATCGGTTATGGTTCAACGCAAATATCTGGCAGGAGTGTTACACCTAAATATGTTATTTCAAAAGAGATTGCTGAGATTTTACTGAAGAACGATTTAATGCGTTTTGAAACAATAGTAAATGAAAGAATCAATGTCACTTTGAATCAAAATCAGTTCGATGCATTGGTATCCCACACCTATAACACAGGGGGATCGGATACCTTGTTTGAATTGATTAATGAATCAGCTTCAAATGATTTGATTCGAAATTGGATTGAAACTCGATATACAACCGCTAAAGGAATCTTGTTGCAGGGATTGGTAAAGCGACGTAAAGAAGAGGCCGCATTATACTTTAACGATTGAATGTTTTGTAAGGAAATTCATACTTCGGATTTTCTCCGAAGGATTGATCGCCGAAGGTGATTGATCACGCAGTGATTGATTCGAAGAATTATTTATGTTGTTTTTTCCCCCAACACAAAATACATTTTCATGAGTCCTTTGCCCTTCACTTCAATGTCGCCGCGATACTCGCAGGTGAATATGTCCTTAACCAACTCGTAGGTTGTTTCGGTAATGTTTACCAATCCGACCGCGCCGCTACTTTCAGCTCTGCTGGCCGTATTCACGGTGTCGCCCCAGATGTCATAAGCGAATTTTTTCGTACCGACAACTCCCGCTACTACTTCGCCGGTGTTAATGCCAAGCCTGCATTCATAATAAGGTTCGCCTTTGGCAATGCACTCGTTTTTATACGCTGTCATATATTCTTGCATAGCCAAACCAGCGCGAATAGCATCTATAGGGTTGGAGTCATTGGCAATTGGCAATCCGCCAGCACACATGTAAGCATCGCCTATGGTTTTGATTTTTTCAAGATTGTATTTTTCTACAATGGCATCGAAAGCGGAAAAACATTTGTTCAATTCTTCAATCACTTCTTCAGGAGTCATGTTCGCGCTTCTCACTGTAAACCCTTTGAAATCTGTAAACAACACCGAAACTTTTGGGTAGTGCTTTGCATTTGCTTTCCCTGTTGTTTTCAGTTCATCGGCAACCTCATCGGGTAAGATATTGCGTAGGAGTTTATCTGATTGCGACTTCTCATCTGCCAAGGCATCGTTCGCTTCTAGCAAGGCTAGCTTGAATTTAATATTGGAAATTGTAAGTCTGTAGCGCGTTTCGATAAGCATGAACATAAAAACAGTCACAACAAGTAGCAATAAACCGCCATTTACTAGAGCCTCTTCTGTATTCAAAAGGGTGTTCATTTGAAAGAAGTAGCAAGTCGCTAAAATGGAAGGCACAATGATAGCCAACGAGTAATACCAATTCCACAAAACAAACATGCCAGCTCCTATGAACAAAGCCAAGTAATTCAACGAATGTCCAGTAAAGTCATCAACTTCAATAACACGGAAAGTGTAGGCGTTCTGCAAGGAAATGAGCAGAAAAGGAATGAAAATTAGCATTTTGGAATTGATGTACTTGTACTTGTGCGCCAACAACGCCAGTGCCGCAATGACCGATACGCCCAAGCGCAACGACATGATTTGCGTGAATGCATGAGGAATGTTGAAGTAGTCTGTAATTCCAAAAACAGGATCGAAAATAATGGCTATCCAAGCGCCGTAGATATGGTATTTTTTAGAAGATGTTTCTAAATCTTCTTCCCAAATTAATTTTGTCGCGGTCATGGCTTTTGCAATTTTCTAGGAAAGGTGAAAGTAATGCAAAAAAGTTTTGACAGAGAAGAGACAGTTTCAAGAACTATTAATTATGGTGAGTGTTCAGCAACGAACGGTAAAGACTTCGGGGTTTTTCAATCTAGAATCGAATATCGCTGATACTCAGACTTATTCCATCTATAGATTATCGCGAAACATCCGACTATTAAAATGGTGTAGATAATGGGTGCGCTGTGAATCGATCTGTAATATTCGGAGTTGTGAATGAGTATCCACATAAGTGTTGAAACCAATCCGGCGAAGGCCAGGCATTTGGTAAGCACTTCGCCCATGTAATTGTTGAATCGTTTTAACGATGAAGGAAGTTTGTAGAGCGTTGCGAACCATTGGTCTTTGTATCCTAAGAATAAGAACGCAACAAAATGATTGAATGAAAATCCTTTTTCTTCAGGAAGGAGGCTGGTGGGTTTGTACGTCCGGATATAAAAAGCGAATAGGGCATAAGCTGTTAGACAGCCGAGGATTATGAGCAATACTGACCACGAAGAAACGCCTGCTACTGTTACCAATGGATTCGCCTCTTTCGAAAGATCTGGCGTAAGGGTATGTGTGCAATACGCGTCGTAGCTCCGAGAAAATAGTATCCAAGTAGTAAGGGTGAAGAACTTGAGGTGTTTTTTTGCAATTTTCATTTTGAAAGTTTGAGAATATTTAAAGAGCCTTTACCTACAATAAGAAATACAATAACTCCAATAATTAGGTCGGGGTATTGCGAGTTAGTTAAATACACAAGTCCGGCAGCCACAATAACTCCAATATTCACGATTACATCGTTTGAAGTGAAAATCATACTTGCCTGCATGTGAGCTTCTTTACTTCTGTTTTTTTGAAGTAGGAATAAACAGGCGGCATTGCCGACTAGGGCAAGTATTGCTACCATTACCATAGTTTGGGCTGAAGGCATTGTGTCTGTTTCGAGAAAACGTCTGATAACTTCCACAAGACCAAATATGGCTAATGTTAGTTGAATGTAACCAGCCCATTTGGCAATGTTCTTTTTCATCTGAATTGCTCCTCCAACTGCGTACAATGCGAGTCCATATACAATGCTGTCTGCTAGCATATCAAGACTGTCACTAATAAGCCCCATTGATTTCGCAAAATAACCGCTTGTGATTTCAAGTATGAAAAGGAAAAAGTTTATACTCAATACTTGCCAAAGTAATTTTCTTTCATTTGAGCTTTTGTTGACATTCGAAGAAGAAAAATAATCTGCAGCGACAGTTTCAATATAGGTAGTTTCAAAATTTAAATTATCAAGACAGCGGAAAATTTCATCGTGGTTATCTGTATGAAACACAGTTAGCTTTCTTTCGGAAATATCAAAATCTAAGGATGTGATATTTGTCAAATGGGCTAATTTCATCCGAATCATCTGTTCTTCGGATGGACAATCCATTTTTGAGATTTTGAAGGTGGTTTTTTGCATTGTAAATATTCTCCGTTAAATTAAACAATGCTCTCGAAAACTTCAATTAATTGTCATGAATATTGAGCTCTGCATCTTTGGTCGAAGACTTTTTTCCATTCAGGTCAAAGAATAATCCCAAAACTAAAAAGTCCCGACCTGTTTCATCGTTTATTTTATAATCAAACTGATGTAAGTATCCGAGCTGAAGAGTTGTCGATTCTGTATTTCTGTAATTGAAAGCGAAGAGCAATCTGTTTCTTTCAAAATAAGGTTCTTTGTTGGTGAAGAAAATTTCGTTGCTTGCGCTAAGTTGAAAAGGTTTGTAACCCTTGGAATTGTCTCCAAACGGGTAGGAGAGGCCTAGTCGGTACCTAAAGCGATTTCGGTATCCGTTGCTTGTAAACCTTAACTCGGCGCGATAACGTTGTTCTATTTTGATTGGGCCAAGGTTTTGGAAAAAAGAGATTTGGGGCCAGATTCTCAGCTCGTTGTTGTTTTTTGGAAGAACGAAATTTCCTCCTTCTTTGTATGTCTGATAGCTTCCCGCACCAAGAGTCAATGCAAGACTTTTACTAGCATGGAAGTTAATACCGCCCTTGTATTCGTAGTAGTGAAAATTGTTGTAAAACTTGAGCGATCGAAGTTGAGCTTCTGCAAAACCACTCCACTTTTCATTGAGACTATATTTTACATTAAGGATATTCCAACTGCCAATATCTTGTCTCTGAGCAAACGTGAACAATGGCAATACAATTAGAAGAAAGCAGAGTGGTTTCTTCATTTATTCCGCACTGTTTTCATTTGAATGATGTCAACCAGAAAAGCAAATGCCATTGAAAAATAGATGTAACCTTTGGGTATTTCGAAATTCAATCCTTCGGCCAAAAGAGCTACTCCAATCATCATAAGGAAGCAAAGTGCCAAAATCTTAAACGAAGGGTGTTTGGCTATGAATTGGCTTATGGGTTTCGAAGCAAAAAGCATAACCACAACAGTTACAATTACTGCTGTATACATCACCCAAAGTTCGCTAACCATTCCAACAGCTGTAATGATCGAGTCAATAGAAAATACAAGATCCAATAAGACTACTTCAGATAGCAGTTTTTTGAAATTTACTTTTTTAGGGGAGTCCTGATTTTCGTTCGATACAGTCTCAGATTTGTGATAGATTTCTTTTGTGCTTTTGTAAATCAAGAACAATCCTCCAACTAACAGGATAAGCCCCTTCATTGAAAAATCTATGTCGAAAAGTGTAAACAGTGTTTTGTCTAACTTTAAAATCCAAGAGATTACAGCCAAAAGTCCTAATCTCATAATTAGAGCCAATCCAATGCCCCAAAATCTCAATTTGTCTCTTTGGTTCTCGGGTAATTTATCGGCAAGAATTGAGATGAAAATTATATTGTCGATGCCCAATATGACTTCAAGTAATATCAGAGAAAACAAGGAAATGAATACTTCAGTCATTGATTTTGTATTATGAATTATCTAAATTTAATGACAAGACACTTATCTACTCCTTTTTTGTCGAATTGAAGAATTATTCCATCTGCATTTGGATATTCTTTTCTTGCATTCTTAATGAGATTATTACGAATAGATTCATACTGAGTGCCAGTTATGAATCCAATTTCAACCACACCAAGGCTATCATAGTTTTCCGTTGGACGGCTATCGGTGAATACATGAAATCCTTCCATGTAATTCACCTGCGCCTGTCCATGTTCTGCCTTGTAGGCGACACTTGTGAAAGCGAATAGCGATGTAACAATGACGCCCGTTAGAAAGAAAAGAATATTCTTTTTCATTTCGATTTTTAATTAGTCAACAAGAAGTGGCGTTTTTCCGTCAGTAATGATGACTTTACTGTTTGGAGACTTCGATAATTCCAAGAAGGCTTCAATGCTTCTGATCTTTATGATGTTATCGGTTAGTCCTTCAGAAACAATTTTTTGAGCGTCTCTTGTTCCGGTGGCTTCAATAATTTTTCTTTCCGCCTCTAGGCTCTCTTGTCTTAAAATGAATTCCATGCGCATAGCATCTTGCTCGGCCTGAAGCTTCTGTTCTATAGAACTGGCTAGTCCGGCTGGCAATTGAATGCTCTTCATGAGGACTGCACTAACTCTAATTCCTTGTTCATCAAGAGTTTCACTCATTTTGGTTTGAATAGCATGTTCAATTTCAGAACGCATTCCGGAATGCATGTCTTTCGCGAAGTATTTCGAACAAACATCGGCTGAGGCTGAACGAAATACATTGGAAATAATTGGTTCATATCCTAAACCTAAGTTCTTGATGACTTTCGGAACACTGCTTTCATCTATTTTGTAGAGGATAGAAATTTGAGCGGTTACGCTTAATCCTTCCTTACTCGGTAAGCTGAGACTTAATTCAATATCATTCAATTGAACGTTAGTTCGAATAACTTTTGTAATGAATGGATTATACCATACAATCCCTTGGTCATGAATGTTGTTAGATAGTTTTCCCAGTCTTTGTTTAACACCAATTTCACCGGGTTTGATGATAGCACAGCTAGAGATCAATAACGGGAGAATAAAGATGAGTCCGAATTTGTAATTTTTCATAGCGCTTTATTTTTTAGTGTGTAGCGGATAATTTTTTTGGAAACACATCGTCGGTATTATGTGTTCTTAAAAATTTGCCGACGCGCTAAACTCAATCAGAGTTGATTTTATTGTGTGGAAAGGGAACTTTTTAGGAGAACTCCGGAAAACGTGAGTTTAGCAAACTTTGCGTTGTGTCCGGGAGTGGTGTTCATCTAATTCTCGCAAAATTCTTTTAACTCTTTAAGTGCGTTTGGAAACGCCTCGCTCATGTAATCCGTGAATTCTTCAGCAGTGTCGAGGTCAACTGTTACTGAAGTAGCGCCGTCAATTTCTTCAAATGTGTAATTCTCAAATCCATTTGCCCATTTTTCAACTTGAGGGCCTGTTGTAATTTCAATACTATTTTGAACCAATCCATAATGACGAATGGACACAAACTGATTCGGAATTACATCGAAAATCTCCGATACCATTCCTGCTTTCTTTCCTTTATCATCGGTTCCAATAAATAACATCTTGCTTCCCTTTTCCCAACTGCCTTCAAAGGTAGATGTGGGATTGAATTTCGCCGTCCATTGCTCGTAAGATGATTTGTTACTAATGCCCAACATGTTGTCATAAACTTTGGTTGCAGGTGCATTGATTTGGACAGTGAATTGAAGTTTTTTCATGGGGATTATAGTTTAGTTTTATGCGGGTTCGTTTGGCAGTTCAAGCATGTTAAACAATAATCACCGGACAATTCAAACTATTCGCAATGAAGCAATGTTTGTGGGCTTTTTCTCATGTTTTTTTTCTGTAACTGTTAATTTAAGAACCAAAGCCTAAAAGATTCTACCTCTTCTCCTTAACCTGAGCCCGATAGTAAATTGATTCATCAGATGATCGCTTTTAATCATGAACTGCTCTGTTTTATATGACTTGAGTGAGAGTAAGCTAGATGAAATGATATACAAGTTGTCGAAATTTAAACCAATGGAGAATCTTGCATCACTCTGAAGCGAAAGGTTGAACGATTTAAAATGATCACCTTCTTTGTCAAAGGCATAATTATGAAATTGCAATGCAGGGCCCCCCATAAGTGTGAGGTTGGTGAAAAACACTTTTTTTATCACTAAAGTGGCTGAGTACCCAATGCCAATAGCGAGGCTTGTATTTGTCGCTCTCTGAAGTTTTGAAAATTTGTCATAAAGTAAGCTTACCTCGTTTGGAATGAATGAGCCGTCTGAGTTCAATCTGTTAAAAGTGACATTAGCATAATTTACAAAAGATGTTGCCGATTTTTTTTGTAGCGCGCTTCCTTTATATGCGGCACCATAAGAAAATTTCCGTTTATTGGTGAAATTCATGTAGTTGTAAAAAACATTTGTGTTTTTCAAACCAGCGTAGTGGTAGTAGGGAGTGCTGTCATTGAAATTTGTTACAAAATTCGATGAGTTCTTGTCGTAATACCCAGTGAACCAATTAAAACCCAATTCAGACACTACGTTGTCTTCGGTTGTCCCAATAATAAAATTAACAGCCCGTGGTTGTGGTTTTCTTAAAGAAGGTTGGTTGGGTATACTATACAAATTGAACAAAAAGAATTTTTTTTCATCGGAATAAATTATTCCGACATCGGTCAAACTTTCAGCATGTGGCGAAAGCTGGCTATTCTGAGTTGAGTTATTGTTAAATGTCTGTGAGATTTGCAATGAATGATTGCTGTAGTTTTGATAAAGTGACCAGATAGCGTTGTTGTAATACTTGTGCACATAGGTGCTGTCGAAATAAAACTGAGCATTGGTTTGGCCATATTGCCAAATGAGAATTAATAGAATTATCAGTTTTCTTGTCATGGATCAGTCAATAAAAGTGAAGGTATATGTCCTGCTGTGTCCGTTGGAAACCTCGTATGTCCCTGATTCTCCCTTAGCTCTTTGGCACTTGATTATAGTTCCGTCCCATAATTGAAGGGTGTCGTTTCCACAACCATAAAAATAAATTTCAATGGAATCGTTGACATATTCGAAGTCTTTGATTTTGGGGTCATCAACTTCTTCCACAAAAGTGTCAACGTCCTTTGGGAATACAGGAATGATTTTTCCCTCTTGAATAAACATGGGTAAAAATCCTGGATTGGCAGGGACATCGTAATAATTGTTTCCTGAATACTTTTTGTCGGTCCAGTAATGGTACCAATTGCCCTCCGGTAGATAGACTTTCCACCATGTTACGCCTTTAGAGATGTCGTCTCTTGCACCGCCTTCTTTTTCAGTAATAACCGGAGCACTTAATATGCGGTCACCAAGCATAAATTCATAATCTTGTTTTAAAGCTTCTTTATCTTTAGGATAATGCAACGATAAATGTCGAACCATTGGTAATCCTTTATCCTCAGCTTGTTGAGCCAATGTGTATATGTAAGGAAATAATTTTGCGTGAAGCTTGGCGTATTTTTTCCATTGTTCAAGTGTTTCTTGATCTTCATCAAATCGCCAATGGTCACATAAAGGCAAGCCTCTGTGCAACCTCATAACCGGAATCAGCGCTCCCATTTCAATCCAACGAAACATCATGAGTTTATCCATTGGCGGTGATTTATAGCAATTATAAGCGCCTATATCTATGGATGTATTTGGGTGAGCCGAAATTCCTGAATTGGTTACCCCTACGATTTGTCCTCCCAAACCTGAAAGGTTATCATAGGTAGCATTTCTATCGCCTGTAAAATGAAAAGCAGCATTGCTTTGTTGCCCAATAAAGCCGCTTCGAGGGAAGATGACAAAATCTCTATCCGGGTAAGTGGTTTTCCAAAAGTTATCGGCATTTTTTGCCCACAACAGAGGATACTTATTATGCATGGTTAAGCCATATTCTCCATTATAGGATATAGAATTATACGGCGTATACTCCCCAAAATCATTCATCCAACCATCTGCACCATAGTCGGCAATTTTTTTGTAAAACTTATTCCAAAACCATTTCGTTGCTTCTGGGTTAGTCCAGTCAAATTGTGAA
>JBILOU010000012.1:0-42940 GCA_044374295.1 Flavobacteriales bacterium
GCACCTACCCAAAAGGCGGGGTTTCGTGTTCCAAAGACAGTTTTGTGGTTAATCAAACATTAGTTTTTCAAATCAAGTTTTGTGGTAAAAGTCCCGCCCTTCGGGTAGCTGCAAAACGTTAGCGGTCATTGTAAGACGACTCACATAAATCACAATTAAGGAAATAGAAACAATGCAAGACTTTATAGACCAAGCAAATAAAAATGGTGTAATACTTCTCGATAAAGGAAGGTGTCAGTTTTGTGGTGCGGACTATCAAAAGGGCATCTTTGACTGTATGGACAATTATAACAATGGACTTCAGCTTTTGGACTTTAATAATTCGGAACATCACATTTCAAGATTTTTAAGTGTTGACGCTCATGCTTTGCAACATCCAGAAATTCACGGACGATGGAGCAATCATTTTCATTTGACAAGGTTGAATTTGATACTTGATAAAAAGCAAACTTGGGACTACAAAAAATCTCCGTTGCTAAGCGACTATTTAAATACTTATAAACTAAATAGACCGAATGAATTTCTTGCCGTCCCGAAACCTTTAGATAGAGGAAAAAAGACAGCAAAAGATCTGACTATGGCGGCAACAGCGGACGAATGTGTTGAACTAATAAAAAAATGGGCGGACGAAGTATATCATTCATGGAGTTCAAGCCGTTCATTAGTTTCTCAAATTGCAGACGGTTTTTTAGACAAAAATTACAATGGAAAAGCACATGGCAGAAAAACAACGAACCGCTAACAGGCGTTTGGCAAAAGTGTCGGTTCAGTGCTCCGCAGACACATTTGTGGTTAATCAAACATTAGTTTTTCAAATCAAGTTTTGTGGTAAAAGTCCCGCCCTTCTTTTAGCTGCAGACCGTTAGTGGCAATAATAAGTACTACCAAATAAAATGATTTTTATGAACTTTTACATTTCAATATTTTTCACGTTTTTTACTTTGACTCTGTTTGGACAAAGTTCCAATTTTAACCATGAATTTTTATGTTTTGAAGCGAATTTTATCGATTCGATTCAACCTAATGATACCTTAAAAGTAACGATTACTAAAACAGGTTGTAGCCCGATTGATTTTAAACAAACCGGTGAGTTTTTTAGAGTTAAAGGTTACCCTGATTGGATATGCGGAAAAGGCGTACGACAGCGTATGATACCAAAAATTGATAAATTAAAAGGAACATGGAGATTTAATGACAATGTTTTAACAATGAAAACAAAGAAAAAAACCATTGAGCTTCAATTTATCGAACAAACTAAATCCAATATTACTCTGCAAGTGTTAAGCATTAGTTCTAATCAATAATGGATTATCTGCCACTAACAGGCGTTTGGCAAAAAAAGCGGGTTCAGTGGCAAATTGAACATTCTACCTCGTAACAACTTTTGTACTGGGTTGACAGTTTAGTGCTTCGAAACCCGCTTCTTCGCCAAGCGCCAAAACGTTATGCCTCACCCTATAAAAAAAACGGAATCAAGAAAACCATAATTAAACCATTGACCATTTAGTAAGTCTAAAATTATGTAACTTTTAAAAAAAAAAAACGACAAATGAGAAGAGTAATACTAATTTGCTTCGTTGCCATTTTGAGCAGCAATTTGCATGCACAAATAACAGATTCCATATTTTGGGATGGTAAGCAGAGAACCTACAAGTTCTTTCTCCCAACTTCATATACCGGGACACAAAAAATTCCTATAATTATTTCACTCCACCCAAGTTTTAGTAATGCAGATAATCATATGAATGCTGCAAAATGGCAATTGATTGGTGATACGGCAAACTTTATTTCCGTTTACCCAAACGGAACATCAAATCAACCATCAAGTACCAATTTTAGTTGGAATGCCTATAACTTATCAACGGGTAGTTCCGCTGATGATGTTGGCTTCTTAAATGCCCTATTAGACAGTATGATAACGAATTATGCGGTTGATACTTGTAGAATTTACATCTCCGGATTTTCGAATGGAGCATGGATGTCTTGGCGAATGATGTGTGACTTCACAAACAGGTTTGCCGCAGTTGCTCCACTAAGTGGCTCATGGAAATATGGCAAAGATGGCTTTTGCGATCACGGAGGCTGTAATGGTTCAACAATTCCCGGAACAAGCCCACCCTCTCAAGAAGCAACCATGAACTGCGTTCCATCAAAAAGAATCCCATATATGTATTATAGAGGAACTAATGAAGCAAATCTTACTGATAGAGCAATTACCGACCCAAATGGAAACTATTTTTGGTCTCGTCACAATGGGTGTGATACAATACCCACTGTTGATACCATAACCAGTAATGGCGACCAAATTATCCGAGAGAGATACCTTAACTGCCAAGACAGTACAGAAACGATAATTATGAATGTAGTAGGAAATTCCCATACATGGCATGCATCAGCAACCAATGAGTTTTGGAAATTCCTTAGAAAGTATAGCAAATGTTCAGGAACAATTACTACAGGTGTTTCTGACGTTAATTGGAATGAAAAAGTATCAATATTTCCAAATCCTACTAATAGTGTTATAAATGTTGACTGTAAAAAAGGCTTTCAAATTTATAGTTCAACAGGACAATTGGTTAAACAGAGTAGACATGCAACAACTCAAATCACTATTTCAGACTTGCCAACTGGACTTTACATTCTAAAGACAGAAGAACAAGTGGGACGATTTATAAAGACAGACTAAACCAACGCATTACAAAGACAGTACTTTATGACAACACAGCAGACGACAGAAAAAGAAGGGCGAAGGCATAACAGCACCTACCCAAAAGTGGCGGTTCAGTGGTTAAATCAAGCTTTTTGCTTCTATGAAGTTTTATTCCTGGTTGACAGCGAATTGCTTTGAAATCGCCACCTTCGGGTAGCCGCCAAACGTTATCGGCAACCCTGCGACAGACCATCAGAGACAATTAAACCTTTTCCAGTTTTTTTAGTCAAAGGGTAAAACATTTAAAAGAAAAGGCAGTGAAATTCAAGTTTTTACTTGGTGCTTTATTTGTAGCTTTTGGCTCGTATGCACAGACAATTCAACAGCTTAAAGACAGTGCAGCAACATTTCCACCAATGCCAAGGGGAACATCGGACTTGATTCCATTTACAATAGGACTGCCCACATTTGCTTCAGGTGCTCCATTTGATGATTTGGAATTCACCATATTCGATACTGACTATATGGACGGAGAAAATAGCGGTGGTGATGTCTTTATGCCTGTCGATCCATCGGATATATTACCTGGTTCTAACAAAGTTAAACTCATTCGATGCATATTAAATACAGACCTTGATTTTGGCTATCAGAGTGGGAAAGCAGACCGAATAATATTAGGAACGTCTGAAATTCCAAATCCATTTTTCTTACGTGTTGCTGATGGTTTAGACAATGACTATTGTGTAATTCAACATTTGGACTTTCAATATGGATACATTCAACTGAAAGGACAGCCAAGTGATTACAGTTTAATATATTGTACAACAGCAGAGGGCTGTCAAACAACGGGATGGTATTTGTTTTACACGGCAAATAACAATATTGACTTAATTGCATTTATTTACCCCTGTTGGTATATAGAACCAGCCGTAAGTGGCAACCCACCTAATAATCCAAATCCTATTTGTAATTCGGATAGTACTTTAAGCTTAACAAATCCAAATCATTTTAAATATGCACAACCCATTTCAACTACACCTTCAATACCGCAATCTATCTCTCAATTCGGTTCAAATGGGAAAGAAGTTGTGGGCGGTATGACAATGGACAGTCAGGGGAATACATATTTCTTTGGATTAACAGATGGCAATTTAGATGGACAAACAGATAGTGAAAATGAAATATTTGTAAACAAAATTTCTCCTTCAGGACAACAACTTTGGGTAACAGAATTACCAATGAAGGAAGGAACTTTGCTCAAAGCAGGTATTACAGACGATAGTTATATTTATGTGGCAGGCAGAACTTTGGGCAATCTTCCCGGATTTACAAATGCAGGACGTTGGGACGGTATTATTTTAAAACTTAACTTATCCGATGGTCAAATAGTAGCAACAAACCAATGGGGAAATGCAGGTATAGATGGATATGGAAATATTACTCAAGATGATGCAGGAAATATTTTTGTTTCTGCCCAAGGTTCACCTTCCGGACCTGCAACTACTGATGATGTTTACTTGGTAGCAAAACATCAAAAATCAAACTTACAAAATGTTTGGAGAGCTTTAAATCCACCCAATGCCACAGGTTTTATCGCTTCAGCTGAAGCTTGGGGCGGACTAACTTACGTGCCAAGTGGCACTCCAGGTCAAGGTCGATTAATTGCCGGAGGCTGGTATTTTTCAAACTTAGGAGCAAATGCTTTTGTTTCCGTTTACGAGAATTTGCATACAACATCTCCTACTAGACCATATTCTATAATGATAAATACAGCAGGAGCAAGAGCCGATTGGGTGCTTGACAATAAAGTAGATAATCAAGGAAATATTTATGTTGTAGGATTTACAACAGGAAATCTACAAGGAACGCATATTGGAGAGGGTGATGCTTTTATTATCAAATATTCACCTCAATTAACTAATCCGACTATTAAACAACTTGGCACGACAAGGTCTGACTTGTTTCGTAAATTAGTCATTGACGACAATAATAATTTGTTTGCAGTTGGTTATTCCTACGGGAATTATAACGGTAATACAAACACAGACCCATCCCAAAAAACTGCAGATATTATTGTTCAAAAGTTTGACCAAAATCTAAACTTGCTAGCAAGTAAACAATTTGGAACACCTAGCGAAGACAGAGGGTATTGTTATTTGAAAGATTCAATATTACTTATCGGAGGAATGACAGAAGGAGCAATAAAGTCTGCAAGCAATGGCTCTTTTGATGGATTTTTATTAGCATTAAATACTACAGATTTGAGTTTCGACTCTAATCCTATTCTTTCCGTAGAAAGTAATCAGCTATCGGAACAAATTAAATACTATCCTAACCCGACAAATAATTTAGTTATATTTGAAATTAAGCAACAAGCTAACTATCAATATTCTATTTCAAATCAGTTAGGACAACAAATCAGTAAAGGGCAAATTAGCAATTCAGCAAATACAATTTCATTAGCAGACCTAAGTAGTGGAATTTACTTTATTAACCTTAGCGACCAACAGACGAACAAGACAATCAAAATAATGAAACAGTAACGGACATAAGGGCAGCCGATAACAGCACCTACCCAAAAGGCTGGTTTTCGTCCTCCGCAGACACATTTGTGGTTAATCAAACATTAGTTTTTCAAATCAAGTTTTGTGGTAAAAGTCCCGCCCTTCGGGTCGCTGCAAATCGTTAGAAATCAATTTACGGTGAATAAACCACCTATTCACCGCACAAAATGCGGTGATTACCATGCAAGTTAGATAACAGAACCAACCCTGCTGAACATGAGGTTTGTTTAACGGTCTTTTTATTCTAAATTTACATACTTCGAACTACTCACCATGTATACCCCACTCGACATCAATCGCGAAAACCTGACCATCATGGGAATTGAATTTCCAGATTTGAAGTCGCTTGAAAGCGCAGCGAATGCAATTGGGAGTAATATGTTTGAAGGATTTGAACCGACGTCTGAACTTGTTCAATTGTATATCGATCTAAAAAATAAACTCATTTCCGATTCAGACTTTCTAGCCCAACTGTATCGCCTGTATGGAAAATAGCTATCGCTATATTGATCCTGAAAATCAATACACCGACCCCTCAGGTATTCTTCATAATCTCGTCAACATAAAAGATGAAAGAATTCTTCTTGCATACGAGAGCTTGAAAGTTTCACAGCGATTGGAAGAGTTGTTTGAAAACCCATTAAAAATAAAAGACTCCAGCGCGCTACTCAAAATACATTTTCACTTATTTCAAGACATCTACGCCTGGGCCGGAAAAGTGCGCACGGTAAACATAAGTAAAGACGGAAAACCGTTTTTCGATGGAGAACGCTTCTCGTCGGCCTTTCAGTATATCGATTCATTAATTGATGAATATAGAACCATTGATTCCTCAAATTTCGCAGAGATAGCGAAAACGTTGGCCTCTATCCTCGACCATGTGAATTTTCTTCATCCTTTCAGAGAAGGAAACGGAAGAACGCAAAGAGAGTTTATTCGACTGCTCGCTCTGGAAAAAGAACTTACGCTGAACCTTAACCCCGCCGACAACACAACAGTGTACAATCAATACATGCAAGGCACCATCAACGGTGATATTGAACTTTTAAGTCAATTGATTTTCGAGCAGATCAACAACAGCAATTTGAAATAATACCAACAGAGTGAATAAAGCATACCTTCCATTTTTGCATATTCTTATTATCGCCCTCAGCGTTATCCAAACTACCTCCGCCCAAACCAAAATCGAAGGAACGTACGATCGAGCGACGAAGAAATTCATTCCGAAAAACGAAATCTATCGCATTTACGATTTCAGAGACGGGTTGGCGAGTTTTCGAACAAACGATAAGAAGGGAATTATTGATACGTTGGGAAATGTGATTGTCCCGATGAAGTATGATGAGATTGAACCTTTCATGTATGGTGTTGCTCGCGTGGAAATTTTCGGAGACTACCCTACCCATTACGGATTCATTGACAAGCAAGGAAACGAAGTGCTTCCTGTTATTTATACCGATGCAGATGATTGGTTCTACCGCAGCATGCGATTTTCAGATTTGATTGTTGTTGGAATAGATCAGAAATACGGATGCTTCGACAAGAAAGGAAAAAAAATTCTACCGCTGGAATACGGAAGCATTGGAAACTATTCAAGCGGATTAGCAACCATTTACAAAGACGGGAAAATGGGTTGCATTAACAAAGAAGGGAAAATTGTTATTCCCATTGTATATGACCGAATCAAAGACTTTGGTCTAGAATCATCGGTGGCGCAAAAAGACGGAAAGTGGGGAATCATTAACAAAGAAGGAAAAGAAATTCTTCCCATTATTTACGAAGCCGAAATTCGTTTCAGCGGTGAGGGCGCCATTACCAAATTGAATGGGAAATTTGGAATCATTGACAAAACAGGGAAGATTCTTATTCCCTTTCAATACGAAAGCATAGCCTATTTCCGCGAAGGATTAGCGCACGCCATTCTGAATGGCAAGCACGGATTCATCAATGAAAAAGGAGAAATCGTTATTCCATTCGAATACGACTGGGCGGGAAACTTCAACGAAGGATTTGTCATTGCAAAGAAGGACAACCTTTGGGGACATTTAAATATTGAAGGAAAAATTACCACTCCCTTCGAATATGAATTAACCGGCGACTTCAACCGTGGACTTTCCAACGTGAAGAAAAATGGGAAGTCAGGAAGAATTAATACTTCCGGAAAAATTGTCCTCCCCTGCAAATACGACGGCATCAATGGCGTGTTCAATGATGGAAGAATGATAGTCAGTATCAACTTTCCAGAGGGCAGAAAGAAAGGCTTTGTAGATGAAGCCGGCAACGAAATCATTCCGTGCATCTACCACGACGTAAAAACCTTCTCGGGCGGAAAGGCGCAAGCGCAGAAAGATGCGAATGGTCCTTGGATAACGATTGATGTAAATGGGAAGGAAGTGAAACCTTAATTTCGTTTTTTTTTAAAATGAACCAAACCATATACTCTGACGACAACCGCAATGAAATTCGGATTTCTGAAATTAAGAAAATCGAAACTGAAATTGCGTTTACGGGGTTGGGAATAAAATATGTGGCTTCGGGTGAAGAAACTTACTACGCGAATGGAAAAAAGTTCATGGTGCGTGAAGGAGAATACATCATCGGCAACGACTTCACCAAGTCTATCGTTCAGATCAATCAAGAAAAAGCTGTAGAGGGATTGTGCATTGACATCTCCACTCAAATTGTTTCCGATGTTGCTGAGTATTACGATCTGCAGGCCTCTAATCTCAAAGAGTTCTTGCTCTCCGATCAATTCTTTGTGAACAGATACAACGTCAAAAACACAAGTATCGGTTATTCACTTTCAGAGATCAACAAGAAAATTAAAAACGGAAGTTTCGCCAACAGTCTTCAGGAACAAGAACTCTTCTACAGCTTGGCGGAATCGATCATTACCGATCAACGATTCATTTTCGACCACCTGAACAATCTCGACTTCAAGAAGACCATAACCAACGAAGAAGTATTCAGGGCAATTCTTCATGCGAAAAATTTCATAGACGAACACATTACCGAGAATCTATCTCTCGACGAGATTTCATTAAATATTGGGATTTCGAAATACCATTTCATTCGCGTATTCAAGCAAGCGTTCGGCGTATCACCTTATCAATACCAAAAAAGAATTCGACTCGATCGAGCTAAACTTGACCTTGCTAAAGGAATCAGCATCCTGGAAACAACCATAAAATATGGCTTTTCAGACGTCCCAACTTTTTCAAAAGCATTTAAGCAGCAATTCGGACAGACTCCTGGCGCAACGCGAATTAGCAATTTTTGACAACTCAGTTTTTTAAATAAAACATTTCTTTGGCAAAAATTAGCTTATGCCTCGTTTTATTCTGTCTTTGCTTTTTGGAATTTTATTCTTTCAATCTTCAGCGCAACTTACTCGCAAACCATTGCTTGGCGCTCGTCTTGAATACGTCAATGAAATCGAAACCCCCGGTTGTAAAGTAGTGTCGGTCGTTAGAGGAACCAGCGTTGAATTGAAACTTCAAGAAAACGACATCATACTTAAAATCGGAGACAACGTTTTTAAGTCTTCGGAAGAATTCACGAAACTTTTTCTCGAATACACACCCGGACAAGAAATTCAACTTTCTATTCTACGTGGCAAAAAGAAAATCACACTCAAAGCTAAAGTCGTTGCTCGTCCATTCGAAACCGACGACAATGCCGAAGTGATATACGACGAAGCCAATTTCAGAGGTGGACAGTTGCGTGTGATCATCAATAAGCCCTTCAAAGAAAATAAAATGCCCGCTATGCTTTTTGTTCCGGGATACACGTGCAGCACTATTGACGAGCTCACGAATGACCATCCATATAAGCGGATTATAGATGCTTACGTAGATGCGGGTTACACTACTATGCGCATCGAAAAAAGCGGATTAGGCGATAGCAAAAACACGCCTCCATGCGAGTCTTGTGATTTAATGGATGAGATTGAAAACTTCGAAGTCGGATTGAAAAAACTGAAAACACTTCCATACGTAGACACCAATCAGATCATCATCGTTGGTCATTCCATGGGAGGAATAATTGTTCCCGCGATTAGCGCTAAAAACAACGTTGCTGGAGTAGTCGTTTATGGAACCACCGCTAAATCTTGGTTTGAATATCAATTGGAAATGTATCGCCTTCAAAACGCATTAGCGGGGATGAATCCCATTGAAGTGGAGCAATCTGTTGTTGAGCAATATGATTTAAATTACAGGTATTTCGTTCAGAAGGAAAGTCTTGAAGAAATGGCCAAAGATGCAAAAGCAGATTCTGTTTTAAGAAGTGTTTGGGGGTATGATGGAAAAGGAAAAATCTACGATCGCAACGCTGAATACTGGAGACAAATACAAGACTATCCGCATTTGGAAAATTGGAAGAACACAACAGCCAAAGTTTTGGTTCAATTCGGAGAATCAGATTTCCAAGCCTTTTCAAAAGCCGACCACCAACAAATCGTGAACACCGTAAACCACTTCCACCCTGGAAATGCCACGCTCATCACCTACCCTTCAACAGACCACTACTTCGCGAAATCGGGCACCATGCAAGAGGCGTATGACAAATTTGTGAATGGACAGATTCAGCAATTATTTGATGAATACAATACCGAAGTTGGCCTGTCAGCCGTAAGATGGAGTAATGCAGTGCTTTCAAAGAAAGATTCAGAAATACTTCCGGAAAAAGGATGGAAAAAACTCAACACAGAGCGCTATCCTGGAAAACAAGATGACATTGCTTTCATCAGTGAAAAAGAAGGTTGGTATGTTAACGGTTATGGAAGTATTTATCACACTTCCAACGCCGGTGAAACCTGGGAAAAACAATTGGAAAAGAAAGGAACGTTCTTCCGCTGCATTGCATTTGTGGACAGTTTACGTGGATTTGCAGGAACAGTTGGGACTGATTATTTTCCGAACGTAACGGACACCATTCCGCTTTATGGAACAAGCGATGGAGGCAAAACCTGGAATCCGGTTTCGTATTCTGGTCCTTATGTGAAAGGATTGTGTGCTTTGGATATCGTGAAAGAGCAATACATCAATCACGGGAAAACCGATTATAAAATTCACATCTACGGAGTTGGTCGCGTTGGAAGTCCGGCCAACATGATGGTATCGCACGACGGAGGTGTAACATGGTCATCGAGCAGCATGAACAAAGACTGCAAAATGCTCTTCGATATTAAAATGTTCGACAAGAACACCGGCTTTGCGTGTGCTGCTTCAGATGAAGACATGGAAAAATCAAATGCACTCATATTAAAAACCACTGACGGAGGAAAATCATGGAGAAAAGTTTATCAATCCCAACGTCCATTTGAAAGCACCTGGAAGGCCTCGTTTCCAACAAAAGAAGTTGGCTATGTAACAATACAATCCTACAACCCAGATTCGAATGTGAAACAGCAACGCATTGCCAAGACAACAGATGGTGGTGAAACCTGGAATGAAATCTATTTGGTTGAAGATGCTGGAGCAAGAGAATTTGGCATTGGGTTTATTGACGAAAACCATGGCTTTGTGGGAACAATGAACAGTGGTTACGAAACCAAAGACGGTGGAAAAACGTGGACTCCAGTGAACCTTGGAAAAGCTTGCAACAAGATCAGAATTTACAAAGATACCAACGGTAAAGTGTATGGTTATTCTATTGGTGTTGATGTGTTTAAAGGAGAATTTTAAACTAAAAAACAGCAAATGCAAAAGTTAATTGCTGATTTGAAAACATTGCTTTCAAACAACTGGAAAGTGATTGCACTGATTGCAATTGTGGTTTATCTCATTTTTTCTTACCGCGAAATCAAACAGGGAATAATTGATGGCTGGTTCGGTAGTTAGTACTTGGGTCATTACCCATTGTTTCAAACAATCTCCCTTCATCGCTCTTGTTTAGATGATCTCGTCAATTACACGAAATGTTTACAAGAGGAATACGATCATAGCAGGATGGACAAGACGGTAAAAGGATTTTTTTTAACGGCATGTCACCTTTTTTAAAGTTAAGACATTAACTACTAAAATCCCGAATGGAATTCACCAAACAAGAACGTTTTATGCAGTTATACGAACCGGTTCATGAACGGTTTGAACGCTACTGCAAAACGCGTGCTTACGGTGAGTTTCATTTCAAAGACATTATGCAAGACACCTTGGTTGTCGCTTTTGAAAAATTCGATGAACTCCAATCGAAGGATGCCTTTCTTCACTTTTTATTCGGAACGGCTATTAGGATTTTAGCGAATCACAGAAAAAAGAAACGGCCCGAATATGCGGATGAGTTAAATGTAAAATATGGACATGTGCACAGCCATAGTGCATTGATTGAAAAACAATTCGAAATCAGTGATTTGTATGCATGCTTGAAAGAACTCAATCAGGTAACCAGTGAGTGTATCATCCTCTTTGAAATTTCAGGATTTTCAGTAAATGAAATAATGGGTATTCAAAACTTAAGTGAATCTGCAGTAAAGCAGCGCCTCAGCAGGGGCAGAAAACAGTTGTTGTTACTAATGAAATCACTTGAAATAAAAACGGTGTAACATGAATTCTGAAGAAAAATTAAATCACCTTTTTGAATCTTTAAGAGCAGAGTCGGCCTCAACCAGCGTTGCTGATGTTACCTCTTGGATTCAAGCTTCAGCTCAGGTCAACGCTCCCAAACCAACAGGTAAAATTATCATTCAAAAAAACTTTTTTATTATGATTACAATCGTAACCACTTTAATGGTCGGAGGATTACTTTCTCTTCCCGGAAACAAGGAGTCTAAAATCACTCCTCCACAAAAAAACACTTCGAAAGAAGCCATCATGGACACTTCAGCAAGTGTCGCAAAACAGGCCAATCAATTACCGATATATATAGAATTCAGTGAAAACCCTTTTAATCAACCGTTGATCGATTTGGGTGTTGAACCTTTACCTTTTATGGAAATAGATAATGGAACGGCAATTACTCCACTCGATCCAATCCATTCTACACAGTATTCACCAATAACGAATAATCAAGCCAACGCCGGCACCTGGTTTTCTTCCAATGACAGTTTGCGTGTCGATACACTTTTCAATGGGGTGAAATCATTGGTGTTCAAAGGGGATAAAAGTGATATTTTGGTTAGTGGAAGTAATCGGATAGGCATTTCCATGAAGTACAACTATCAGCTAAAGGCAAAAGGAGTTTTCTCACGAAAAAAGGAAGGGAATTGTGAATTAAACTATGTGCTGAAAGATTCCGTTCTTACGATTCATTTGCAAAGAAAAGATCAGAATTTCAATGGTGTCAGTGTGCTTTCTGAAACTAGTAAAATAGAATTTTATGTTCCGGATAACGTCGATGTGAAAATGGATTCAGATTTAGGCGATATCGATGCCAATGGATTAAAAAACAAAAGCACGTCTCTTCACACTGCCCTAGGAGATATTATTATCAATAATTTATCCGGTAAAATAAGCTGTTTCACCTCGCTTGGCGATGTATCTGGAAAGAATATAACCGTAAAAGATGACTGTAAATTAGAGAGCAGCCTCGGAGATATCGACGTTCAATTGAGCAATCCACTATCTGAGTTGAGATTAGATCTAAGCACAAGTTTAGGGAAGGTAAAAGTAGATAGGCCTGATCTTAAGAAAAAAGCAAGTAGTCAATTAACCTTGGGAAATGGGAAATTTAAAATAGTAATGGAAACAGCTTTAGGAAAAGTAATTGTCCGTTAAGCTATCAATTTATAATCAAATAATTTGCAATCAATTAAAAATGAAAACAATTTGCTTTATCGTAATTAACCTATTTATTGGAACTGTAGCCTTTAGTCAGAAGCTAAATTGGATTCCGTTTGAATGGATTGGTGATAGCGTGTCCGGTAAATATTTTGACAAGGCTGCTATAAATATTCCAGTTTCAATTGATGGGTTACCCCATAAATTCAACATGCAATTTGATTTAGGCGCTGTAACAACAGTTATTTATGGAAACTCAATTGCTAATTATCTTGATAAATATTCTGAGCTCAAAAATAAAATAGACACTAATACGAGCTTTACAATCAACGGCCAAAAAAATCCTATGTTCAAAGATGTTAATTTGGGATTAGGAAATATTTCATTCGGGAAAAGAGATATAGGTTATTTTCAAGAATTTGGAAATACGATTCCATCTGATTCAATTTATACAAGCACAGAAAAACAAATTGGAACCATTGCCCCTGATTTGTTTAAAGACCAGTATTTAATTATCGATTATGCCAACAAACGAATTTGTGTTCAAGAAAAAATACCGAAGAAATTTGCAAAAGTAAATTTTCAACCTTGTTCAATAGTAGATGGGCGAATTACCATTCCTTTTGAAATTAACGGTAAAATAGAGAACTTAATGTTTGATTCAGGCTCCAGTATTTTTACTTTACTATCGAGCGAGGAGAATGCAAAACAAATATCAGATAATGCCATCATTGATTCATTGAGTGCAAATAGCTGGGGTGATTACTTAACTGTATATGGTCAAAAGATAAACGCTGATGTGAAATTTAGCAATATTACTTTACCATCATCTAATGTTTATTACATTAAAAACCCTATGATCGCAGATTTCTTTAAACAGCAAAATATTTGGGGGATAACTGGGAACGCATACTTCTTAAACAAGATTGTAATTATCGATTATAAGAATAGCCGTTTCGGAATAAAATAAACGCCAAATAACAGCGCGCAAGCGCTAATTAGTAAATAGTTGAAACAATAAAAATGAAAAATCAAATAATCCTCCTGTGTGCATTGTTTATGAGCATCCACCAACTCATCGCTCAAACTACAGCGTCTCAAAAAATGGATGAGTTCTTAGAAAAAAAAGCAGATGCTTTTAATACATCTTATGAAAATAAAGATGTAAAGACATTCAGCGCCTTGCTTTCTGAATATCTCTCGATTTACGAAAAGTTATCTGAAGACGAGAAAAAGCAAAACTCCTACATACTCAACAATATCTATTACACGCTTTCTTGCACTTACTCTCTGTTAAACAATAAGCCATCAGCGCTGACGTACTTAAAAAAAGCAATTGATGCGGGTTATAATGATTATGGACACGTGCAGAATGATACTGACTTGGACAACGTTAGAAACGAAAAGGAATTCGTTGAACTCAATAAAAAACTCAAGAAAACGGGTGACTACCTGAGCATCTTAAAAAGAGCCAATGCTTATAATCTTTCAGACAAAAGAACGATCCTTGAATTTACCTATCAAGCAAGCGATAATCCCAATTTGGTGGAATTGCGTAAAGGATTCAATCTGGATAGCATAGCAGGAAAGGGAACTGATGTATTGAAAATTTTAAACCTGATGCATTGGATACATGATTTAGTTCCTCACGATGGAATGAATGGAAATCCGGAAGTAAAAAATGCAATGAGTATGTTGGAGGTCTGCAAAAAGGAAAGTAGAGGATTAAACTGCAGAGGGCTTGCATTGGTTTTGAATGAATGCTATTTGTCAATGGGCATTAAATCGAGAGTTGTTACGTGTTTACCAAAAGACAGCCTGAAGATTGACCAAGATTGCCACGTAATTAATTCTGTTTATTCCGAATCGCTCAAAAAATGGATTTGGATAGACCCCACATTCGATGCTTATGTAATGAATGAAAAAGGAGAACTGTTGAGTATTGAAGAGGTTCGAGAGCGTCTGATCAGTGACAAAACACTAATTCTAAATCCAGATGCCAACTGGAACAACAAGAGCACACAAACCAAAGAAGACTATCTTGAAAATTACATGGCCAAAAATCTATATATACTCGAGTGTCTATCTACCAGCGAATACAATATGGAAACAAGTGCAGAAGGAAAAACCTTCAATTATATCAAGCTTCTTCCCTTGGATTATTTTGAGCAAACCCCTGATAAAACAGAAGAAAAAGGAGAAAAAAGCAATTCGCTTTGGATTACCTACAAAACCAATAACCCGAATTTATTTTGGGAGCATTAATCCTGTTAAACCTTTTGATAAATTTGATAAATTATATCAATTAGAAAATAATTAATGAAAACAAAACTATCTCTTTTTACCCTACTGATTTTCGTATCAATTGTTAGTCAGGCGCAATTACTCTATAAAATCGAAGGCAAAGGCCTTCAAAAACCAAGTTATATCTATGGCACGATTCACATCATGCCGAAAAAACAATTTGTAATTTCTGAGTCTATAACTACCGCTTTAAAGGAATGCGAAACTCTCGTTATGGAAGTAGATATAAACATGGATTTAAAAACACAAATAGATGCAGCGCAGCGCTCTCTGTTGCCCGACGGAAAAACAATCGCGGATATTACCTCTGCTGAAAACGCACAGAAAATAAGACAATTCTGCATGGACAGTTTACACTGGAAGGAATCAAAGTATACAAGAATGAGCAGACTTACTCCGTTCTTTCTAACCTCTGTGATCTTGCAAGATTTGATAGGCAAATCAAAAAGTTTTGAGGTAGAGCTGAACAAACTTGCCGAAAAGAACAAGATGACAACACTGGGTTTAGAAACTATTCAGCTGCAAATGGATCTTGTTAATGACGTTCCATACGATGAACAAATAAAATTGCTTTTAGAAGGGCTCACGACAAATAACAGCGAATACAACAACATGCTGGATTGTTATTTAAAAAAGGAAATACATAAATTAGGAGAATTAATGAACGATGCTGAACTCTCCCCTGAATTCTATTCTAACTTCCTTGTAAAACGAAATCAAAATTGGCTGCCATTAATTTCCAAATTGGCTCAGGAGAAACCCATTTTCATTGCTGTTGGAGCCGGTCATTTACCCGGAGAACAAGGTGTTTTGAAGCTGCTTCAGGGGGCGGGTTATACCGTAACGCCAATTAACTAAAACGACATGAAATTTGGAATGAAGGTTTCTAGAGCGTAGAATAAGCACTTGACTTTTTTGAACTTTAAAGCAACTTAATTGTCTTAAAAATTGTTTAACCGCATGGCTAGACACAAGTACGAACCAACCCATGTTACATTTACGTTATGAGTAGTGCAAAATTTGGCTTTCTTATTCATCAGAGGAAAAAACTTTTCTACCTATTCTTATCCTTCGGCTTGGGTGCGTTCGCTTCTCAATTAAATGCACAAACTCTTGATTACAACTATCTTTTTCAATCGCAAGAAACCTACACTGAAATAACAAATGATGTTATTCTGTTTTCAGGAAACTTTGACGACGGAGTGTCCAATGGAATTCCCATTCTGCCTGTAACAATGGGGGTGGCACCGCACACCACTTTGCACATTAGTACCAATGGCTTTCTAACATTGAGCGCGGCCGCTGCAGCCAACAATTACGACCCTCTCTCTCTCGGTGTTGGCGCTCCCGTAATTGCCCCTTTTGCTACTAATTTGGAAAGCACTGGCGCATCATCCAAGGTAAGTTACACAATCGATTTTCAAGGAATAACCATCCAATGGAAGAATGTCCGAAGAGTCGGCTACCCTGGAGAGTCATTTTCTTTCCAAGCTAGAATTGTGACCCCCTCACTGTCTGGTTTTGGATTTGGTGCAATTAGTTTTAAATATGGTTCTTTTCTCGGTGTTGCTGCTCCCTCCACTGATGTTCATGTTGGAATTAGAGTGGGGAATGGAGATATCCCAGGTTTGTTTTCAACCAGAGAAGTTGCCCAAGGTAATGCCTGGTCTCCAGATGTTGCAGGAACTTCATCAACTTCAACTTGCGCCTTTCCTTCCAATGCCAATGCCGATGGAGTTCCTGCATCGGGCATGCAGCATCAATGGTTTTTATGGACCAATTACTTGGGCGTGAATCCCGATGCTTTTCCTCTTTGCAACGGAAATGGAAACTTAGTTATCTACTCAAACTATGATGGCGGTACGCTGAACATCAACGTAGATCAAAATATTCCCAATTTAAAAATTGGCATTTGTACTTACGAGCCTGTGCAAGTCAATATAAGCGGTCCTTTTGTTGGAAATGTCACTGAGGTATTGTACGCCGGATTTAATTCCAACGCAGGAAATAATCACTGTGGATTGGGCATTTTCTCCAGTTCAATTTCAGGTGTAAATCCGGCAATTACCGAGATACAAACTGCACCATCACTTGGGTTCGACACAAAACATGGGAATGGCCAAAGTGGGTCAGGTTTTTTTAATGGTTCAGGCCTAATGGTTGGTGTTAGTGGACAATGCGACACTTTGTATCCTGCTGGAGGCGGAAATACCCCCGACGAAGTAGTCCTTTACTTTCTAAACAATTTAGGTGATGAGTTGCTGTTTCACCACACACAATACGAATGCTGGCTCTCTGAAACCTATAACATCTCAGATGGGGGAACCTGTTGCATAAATCCTTTGGTACCTGCTTGGTCAATTGAAATGCCCAACGACACCACCTTGTGTTATGGCGAGTCCTTAACCCTTGGGCCAATTGAAAATGTAAACGGACAAGCACCATTTACTTACGAATGGACCTTTAACAACGGTGTAGTTTGCGCAGATGCTTCTTGCACTGTTGTAGCAACCGAAGATGGGCAAACTTGTGTAACTGTGACCGATGCAAATGGTCAAACACTTTCAGATTGTTTTAGCGTATCTGTAGACCCGCAAGTATTGATAGCCCTCAGTGTTTCAGACACAGCACTGTGCATGCCTGCTCAATTCATATTGACAAACGACACAGATCCAAGCACGTTTACTTCTCAGCAATGGACAATAAACGGAGCACCCTACTCCAATCTGAACACTGTAACCTTCGTGCCTGATCAGCCCGGTGCATTCGATGTTATGCTGGAAGTATCCACCGCCAACGGGTGTGCCTACGATACGCTAATCAACAATTACATAGCATCTTTTCCGCAACCCCAAGCCAATTACACAACCGATCCGCTGATTTTATATCCCGACAATACAGACATAACGCTCATTGATTTATCGTCTGGAAACATTGAATCCTGGTTGTGGACAATCTCATTGCCTTCTGAAGAAATTGTTAGCACTGACCAGAGCCCTGAAGTAAGCCTCCCTGCTAATTTCGAAGGAACATACCCCATACAGTTGGAGGTCACCACTGCAGAAGGTTGTATAGATTCCACCAGCGGGTTAATCATCATTAACGAGTTGTTTAATCTATATGTACCCAACGCATTCACTCCAAATGACGATGGTCTCAACGATGTTTTTCAGGTGGAAGGAACAGGGATAAATGCTTCGAACTTTCAACTTGATATTTTCAATCGTTGGGGAGAAACCGTTTTTTCGAGTACTGATCCGCAACAAGCCTGGACCGGCGGAGCGAACGGAAGCAGCTACTACTGTCCTAACGGAGCCTATACCTATTGCATTTCAACTTATTCATTGAATTCGGGAGAGCGATTCGAATACAGAGGGTCTGTTTCAATTATACGCTAAAAGATTGTTATGAAGATTCTCATTTCCACCCTCAGCTTTGCGCTTGTTTCACTAGCACTTGTTGCCCAAAAAGAAGCGAATGTCTGGCACTTCGGCTATGGCTATGGTCTTGACTTCAACTCGGGTGAAGCTGTTCAGATAACAGGAGCCATGTCATCCGTTGAAGGATGCACCGCCTATTCCGATTCAGCTGGCAACCTACTTTTTTACTCCAATGGCGGAGGACGCCTTCCGGAGCTTGGTCAGGATCCTGGACACATTTGGAACCGAAACCATGAAGTGATGTACGACATGCAAGGAACCGAAGGCGGAGGTTTTAGTGCTGCGCAATCGTCGGTAATCATACCAGCACCGGGCGAACCAAATGTGTATTACCTTTTTACTATCGATGAGATTGAGCATTACGTAGATGCTACTCCGGAAGTTTTAGCTGCGGAACCCAATGGACGAGGGTTTCGTTACTTCAAAATAGATATGACCTTAAACAATGGCCTTGGCGGCGTAGTGGAAGCAGATGTTCAAGTCTATGATTATTCCCAAGAAGGTTTGTGTGCCATTCGCCATGCTAACGGAACAGATTATTGGATACTCATCAATCAAGGTACTGCAGGTATTGGGGTGTACAGTGTAACCTCTGCGGGTGTAGCTCTTTCATCGGTTTTTGAAACCGCAACGCCTTTGACGGGCACCATCAAAGCCTCGCCCATTTCGGGTAATCCGGAACCACTAGTTCTCGCAGTTTACAGCAAAGTTGTAACCTCTAGCGGTCTGTTGTTGGGGTTCGATTTAAACACCGGTGTGTTGCATGATCCGGAACTATTGCCCTTCGTAGGTTCTGAAGCTTTTGAGTTTTCGCACAGCGGCCAATACATCTACGCCACCTCCACAGGTCTTGGAACTGGCACACAGCAATTGGTGCGCTACAATTTAGAAAGTGCGTTTGAACAAGGAATTAGTGTTGCCTCAACACAAGAAGTGATTGCACCGGAAGTCACAGCATATTATATGCAAATGGCGCCGGACATGAACATCTATTACAGTTGGTTCGATTTCTCTGGTGTTACCCACCTTGGATCAATCAACTGTGCAAATACCGATTCACCAACGGTTACACCCGAAGTGTTCAGTTACACCGGAGGCTTTGAAAATTTCTTTGTTGGGCTACCCAATTTCCCGTCATGGATCTTTTACGATCCTTACACAGATTTCATAGAGTTCGGTCCCGACACCGTATACCTTTGTGAAGGTGATTCAATAATTCTCGATGCCGGGGTGGGCGATTATTGGGAATGGGGTGGCGATTGCTTCAGCGGTCCGGAAAGTACGTGGCCCGACAACAACACGCGGTACTTCACCGTAACACAACCCGGAACCTATGTAGCCTGTGTAAATGGGCCCTGCTCCAACGGCAGTGGAGCCGGTGGTTGCGCATCTTCCGATCAAATCACCGTATTGCCTTGTGTAACAAATCCAAACATCTCATGCGACCTTTTCAGTTTACCCGATTCGTTACAAGTGTGCGCCGGTGATACCCTGCAACTTGAAGTAGACCTCAGTCAAATAGCTACATACTCGGGACTTCAATGGTTAGGAGGTGGAACATTCATTCCTTCCAATACAGTTGCAGAACCTCTTTATGTTCCTTCGGCACAAGAAATAAATGCAGGTTTTGCTAATTTAACGCTACAGGTTTTCTTACAGGAGACAAATTCCGTAGGCGGAAACTTCCTCGCCTACGATCACAGCGGTGATGATATTATTTTCTATACGAACACCGCAGACGGCAGCGTAAATGTTATTCAAAGTAACACAGGGAACGATTGGACAGCCATGGGCTTCCGCACTGAAACAAACATATTGTATGGAATATCCAATATTGTTACAGCACCTGCCCTATCGTCTGTAGACATTAACACAGGAACGGTCACTCCAATATTTTCCTACACCAACAATCAGTTTTACGCAGGAGACTACGACAATGTTAACGACCTGTTTTACGTCATTGGAATTCCTGAAATAAATAGCGGCGAACCATTGGCACAAACGCTTTACACCATAAATGTCAATACCGGAGCTCTTAACGCCATTGGTGATTTGAACTTGCTCACCGTCGACAATTTCTTTGTTGCAGGAGGTGATGGTATAAACGGGCTAGCCTACGACCCTTCACTCAATGTCTTGTGGGCTACAACATCGAATGGGGAATTGTTTGAAATTAATACCACCACAGCTGAAGCGATTTCAGTAGGGAACACAGTTGCGGATTTAAGAGGCCTCGCTTACGATTACAATGCGAATGAATTGTGGGGTATAGACGCAAGTGGCACTCTCTCTCACATCGATAAGCTCACAGGTAATTTAATTGAACAAGTGGTTAGCCAAGAACCTTTGGGTTTTGTAACTACCCTGACCTACGCTCTTCCCACGAATGGATCTGAGACAATATGCGCCGACATTGCAACCGTTGTTATTCATAACGGGAACACGCTCAACCTTGGCAATGATGCCACTTTGTGCGACGGAGAATCTATTACGCTAACAGCAACAGGATTTGATGCCTACACCTGGCAAGATGGAAGCAACGGTGAAAATTTCACGGTGAATGAAAGTGGGGTATACACTGTTGATGTTGTCGATGCCTTCGGTTGCAGTTACAGCGATTCCATCACAATCACAGTAAATGATTCTCCGAACGCTTCATTCAACGCCAACCCGCAGCCTGCAACAATCGAGAATACGGAAATCACCTTCACCTCGACTACAACTGGTAATCCTTCAACATACAATTGGAGCTTTGAATTCGGGACACCCAATACATCTTCAGTAGAAAATCCAGTAATCAATTTCCCGGCAGTACCCGGCAGTTATGCAGTCTCGTTAATCGTCGAAAATCAAAACGGTTGCGTTGATACACTTAGCACTTTCATTCAGATAGATGGAGCAGGAAACTTAACGCTTCCAAATATTTTCACTCCCAACGGCGATGGGGAAAATGACAGTTTCCTTCCTTTCGAAGAATTTCCCGGAAGATGGCAACTCACTGTTTTCAATCGTTGGGGCACAGAGGTCTTCAATACGAACAACATAGCCCTAGGCTGGAACGGAGGAGATTGTATTTCTGGAACCTACTATTGGATCGTTGAACCACTTGAAGGACAGCAAGGTGAAGGCAGAGCGGGCTATGTGACTTTGTTAAGGGATTAGGCGGTATTGCGATTTCCTCGACAAGTTTCAACAAAACAAATACTTCGAAATCAAAACAAAAAGAGAATCCGATTTCAAATGCTTTAAAAGAATCATTTGAATCTAACTGTAAAAACAAACAATGAAAGCACTTGTATCGGATGCCTATCTATTCCTTCTAACTTTTAGTTTATTCTTCATTCATGAATCGAGAGGATTTGACTCCACTTCCCCAGAAAATTATTTTTATACTCATGCATCATCGGCAAAGCAAGCCAACTTCGTTAGGCCTAATGAAAAAACAGCTTTAAATAATGTCTTCAAAAATCATGTTAAATCCCAATCTGTAAAATTTATTGAAAACAAAGGGCAAATTGTGGATGTGAACGCACGTCCTGTTCCTTTTGTTTTGTTCAAGGCAGAAGCTCCTGGAATGAACTTGTATATCACGGAAAAAGGACTGACCTACGTTTTTGTGAAGCACCTAAAGAAGGGAGAACAAAAGCAAGAAATCAATCCAGCAACATCATTTCATAAACAACTAAAAACAGAAATGGATTGGTTTAATGTTCACTTGGATGGCGCAAAAATCCAACGAGAAAACATCATCAAAGAAGTGGAAAGCCAGGAGCATTTCAATTATTTCTATGGCCATTGTCCACAAGGAATATACGAGGTGCACCAATATGATAAAATCACGATTAGAGAGGTCTATCCAGGTATTGATTGGGTTTTTTATAATAGCCAAACTGGCGGAATGAAATACGATTTCGTTGTACATCCTGGTGCTGATCCTTCACAAATAAATCTTCTATACGATGGGCAGAACCCGTTAACACTTTTTGATGATGGTAGCATCAGCATACAAACTCCATTAGGCAGTCTAAAAGAGGAAAAACCATTTACGTATGAACAGGAGGGCGACAATGAAGTTAAAAGTAGTTACCAGCTTACAACAATTAGCAACAACAAAACGCTTCTGAAATTTAATCTTGCACGCTATGATTCATCGAAGCGTTTAATTATCGATCCACAATTATACTGGTACACATTTTATGGAGGTAACAATGTGGATGATTGTTTCTCTACGGATACAGATGAAGACGGAAATATATTCGTAACCGGGGGCACAACATCGGATAATTTTCCTCTACTGGATCCTGGTGGAACTGCTTATTTTTCGGACGACTATAGTACTCTTCCCTTCGCTGTTGATGTTAACGTGTTCTTGCTTAAATTTTCTGCTTCTGGAAATCTTTTATGGGCAACTTACTATGGTGGTTTCGGCGAGGAGTCTGCTTATTCAATTGAAACAGATTTAAATGGGAATGTTTTTGTAACGGGTTGGACTAAGTCTCAGGATTTTCCTGTTCAAAGTGCAGGAACAGGCTCTTTTAATCAGCCAACATTCGGAGGGGGATTTATGGATGCATTTATTCTAAAATTTCAAAACAATGGAACGCGTCTTTGGGCCAGTTATTATGGCGGTTCAGGTCAGGATCTAGGATATGGCTTATCCACCGACTTGCAAGGAAATTTATGGATAACTGGAAAAACAGACTCTCCTAATTTTCCTTCACAAAACACCGGTACTTTTTTTCAAGGAACACATGCAGGAGGATCCGATGCATTCATCCTAAAATTCGACAACCTTGGTGTTCGACAGTGGGCCACGTATTATGGCGATACAGGGAGTGACGAAGGGCATTCCATTTCTAATGATGCTGATGGAAATGCATTTGTTTCAGGGGAAACCTTTTCAGATAATTTCAGCACGCAAAACAATGGAGGGTATTTTCAGTCAAATTACGGAGGAGCTGGAGACGCATTCGTTTTAAAATTTGCAGACAATGGCTCAAGGCTTTGGGCGACGTATTATGGAGGCCTCGGATATGACACAGGAATTTCAATCTGCAATGACTCCCAGGGTAATCTCTTTGTTTTGGGAAGTTCTGAGTCCACTGATTTCCCGCTTCAGAACTCAGGCACTTTCTTTCAGGGAACATTCAATGGAGGTTTTTCTGATGCGTTCTTTTTGAAATTCGATACCAATGGGGCGCGTTTATGGGCAACCCTAATGGGAGGAGATGAATCCGAAAATTTTGGTGCGTTTGATAATTTAGGAGTTGATAAATGTGATCATGTACACTTTACATTTATTCATTTTACGTCGCCAATGACTGGAGCGGAAGCCTCGATTCCTAACAATAACTTCCCTTATATTACCAACACGATAAACGCTCCTTTTTCTATTGAAAATGGTACTTGTAGCAGTGAACCCATACTTGGCCGATTGTCTAACAACGGCGATTTGCAGTGGTGCTCATACATGGGAGGATCGGGAGCTGAAAGGAGAACCTGTATCGATATAGACCAAAGTAATTCAGTTGTTTTTTGTAGTAATACGGGAAGTGATTTATACTGTCCATTTCTCCCGACCACCTATCCATTAACTGATCCCGGTTCCGGAGCCTATTTCGATAATACTTTACCAACCGGGGGCGACTTTGCACAATTGATCATTTCCAAAATACAAAATCCTGAGTTACTGACGAACACGAACAGTGCTCTTCCGATTACGTGTACCTCTTGCGATGGTTCGATTGATATTAACATCACATCAGGTGATGGAATTTATACGTATGAGTGGAGCAATGGCGAAATTCAATCCAATGTGATTGCTACAAGCAGCTCGATAAATAATTTGTGTTCTGGCAACTACTCAGTTGTTGTATCAAACGAAAACTATTGCAACCTTTCTGATACCATTTCAATAACGTTAGGGGCTCAATCGGGCGGATCTACCATTAATGCAACGCCTGATATCTCAACCATCACTGAAGGGGATTCCGTTGAGTTAAATGCTACAGGAGGAGTTTCCTATACCTGGAATACTTCTTCAAGTTTAACTTGTTTTGATTGCCCAAATCCAATAGCTCAACCTTCCCAAAATACGATCTATATTGTGACTGGAATGGATATAAATGGATGTACTGGTGGTGATACCGTTTTTGTCAATGTGATACCGTTGCCACAGCCAAATTTTGAATTCCCAAACATCTTCACTCCCAACGGCGATGGTGAAAATGACAGTTTCCTTCCTTTCGAAGAATTTCCCGGAAGATGGCAACTCACTGTTTTCAATCGTTGGGGCACAGAGGTCTTCAATACGAACAACATAGCCCTAGGCTGGAACGGAGGAGATTGTATTTCTGGAACCTACTATTGGATCATTGAACCTCTTGAAGGACCGCAAGGTGAAGGCAAGTCCGGATTCGTGATGTTACTCCGAGACTAATGCCCATTGCCTTTCGCTCCGCGAACCTTTCATTCATGAACCTTTCGAGAATCGAATCTTTCCAACCCAACCTAAGCTCCGCTTTAGTATCTTCGCTAGCGGTATTTCAAACCATATTTAACACATGAAAAAAGTAACTCTCTTTGTTGCTCTGCTCTGCTCTTTCGCGGCGCAAGCGCAAAACATTAAATTCATTGAATACGATTTGCCAAACGGCTTGCACGTCATTCTGCATGAAGATCACAGCACCCCTATCGTAGCCGTTACCGTGCTTTACCACGTGGGTTCGAAAAACGAGCAAGTAGGTAGAACAGGTATGGCGCACTTCTTCGAACACTTGTTGTTTGAAGGTTCTGATAACATCGGTCGCGGAGAATACGCGAAATATGTGGAGAACGCTGGTGGCGGACTAAACGCAAACACCACACAAGACCGCACTTTCTATTACGATCTTATGCCAAGCAATCAGCTTGAATTGGGTCTTTGGTTAGAAAGCGAGCGTATGCTTCACGCGAAAGTGGAAAACAAAGGAATTGAAACACAACGCGAAGTGGTGAAAGAAGAAAAGCGTATGCGTTACGACAACCAACCGTACGGAAGCCTTCTTCCTGAAGCGTTGAAACACGCTTACAAAAAACATCCTTACGCTTGGTCTCCAATCGGAAGCATGGAAGACTTGAACGCAGCGAAAGACGAAGACTTCGTGAACTTCTACAAAACATTCTACGTTCCGAACAATGCCGTTCTTTCGCTAGCCGGAGACATGAACGTGGAAGAAACGAAGAAACTTATCGCGAAATACTTCGGCGATATTCCAAAAGGAACAAACGCAATTCCTCGTCCAACCGTGAAAGAAGACATCAACACCGGCGAGGTGCGCGATACCATCTTCGGAAAAGATGAACTTCCAATGATTGTTCAGGCTTACCACATTCCTGCACAAGGAACACCTGAGTTCTATGCAGTAGATATGTTGAACACCTTGCTTTCAAACGGAGAAAGTTCTCGACTAAACAGAGCAATGGTTGAAGAGCAACAACTTTCGTTGTACTGCGGTGCCTTCACCTTTAACCTAGAAGATCCAGGATTGACATTGGCTTTCGGACTAGCAAACATGGGTGTTGATCCAAAGACTTTGGAAGACGGCATGAACAAAGAGTTCGACAAAGTGAAAGAAGAATTGGTAACGGAAAAAGAATTCGAGAAATTGAAAAATCAAATCGAAAGTCAATTCGTTTCAAGCAACAGTTCAATGGCAGGTATTGCTGAAAGCCTTGCGAACTACCACACCTACTACGGTAACGCAAACCTCATTAACACCGAGATTGAACGTTACATGAAGGTGACTCGTGAAGACCTGCGTGCAGCTGCGCGCAAGTACTACACGCCTGAAAACCGCGTGGTGTTGTACTTCCTAAACGACCCTAAACTTTCTGCAAACTAAGATTCGAATTAAAATGAAATTCATATACACCTTACTCGCCGCATTGCTTGTTTCTACAGCCATTGCGCAACCTTCAAAGAAAACAACTCCGAAAGCAACTCCGCTCGACAGAAGCATTGTTCCTCAGCCCGGTCCTGCTCCAAAAATTCAAATTGGAAAAGCAACGACCTTCAAACTAGATAATGGTATGAAAGTGATTGTGGTGGAAAACCACAAGCTTCCAAGCGTAACGTATTCGCTTTCGTTGAACCTTACTCCGATTGCTGAAGGAAACAAAGCCGGATACATTTCTATTGCAGGAGATTTACTTTCTTCTGGAACTACAACGAAGACAAAAGGACAAATTGACGAAGCCATTGATTTCATTGGCGGATCACTTTCTACTTCTTCTTCAAGCGTTTCAGGTTCTTGCTTAAGCAAGCACAGTGAAACCTTGCTTGCACTTATGCAAGACGTGTTGCTTCACCCAAGCTTCCCTGCTGAAGAGTTAGAGAAAACAAGAAAGCAAATGATCTCTGGTTTAACCAGCGAAAAGACCGATCCAAACGCGGTTTCAGATAAAATTGGAAACGTGGTGCGCTACGGTGCTCGTCACCCTTACGGTGAATTCGTTACCGAAAACACCCTGAACAACATCACACGTGAAGACCTTATGGGTTACTACCAAACCTACTTCTCACCGTTGGTTGCGACGTTGGTTGTAGTTGGAGATGTAACTCCGGATCAAGCGTTGGCTTCTGCGAAAAAGTATTTCGGAGAGTGGACAGGCAACGCAGTTCCTACAAGAACCTACCCTGCTCCTGCTGAATTGAAAGCGAATCAAGTGGCGTTCGTTGCTATGCCTGGTGCTGTGCAAAGCGTTATTGACGTGACTTACGCTGTTCCGTTGAACATTAACTCTTCAGATTATTTAGCAGCCACTGTGTTGAACAACATTCTTGGTGGAAGCGGATTTCAAACTCGCTTAATGCAAAATCTTCGTGAAGACAAAGCGTATACTTACGGTGCTTATTCTTCTATGAGTCCAGATGATGTAATTGGAAGTTTCAGCGCAGGAGCTAGCGTACGTAACGAAGTTACCGATAGCGCAATTGTACAATTGTTGTTGGAAATGGATCGCTTGTGTAACCAAGCTGTTTCTGCTGAAACGTTGAAGTCTGCTAAAAGCATCATGTCTGGAGCCTTCGCTCGTAGACTTGAAAACGCTGCTACAGTTGCGCAGTTCGCTTACAACATTTCGAAATACAACTTGCCTGCTGACTACTACGAAACGTACCTCGAACGTTTGAACGCCATCACTGCGGAAGACGTACAGGCTGCTGCTAAGAAATACTTGAAAGCAAACAACTGTTACATTTCTGTAGTTGGAAATAAAGACATTCTTGAAAAATTAAAACAGTTCAGCAAAACAGAGGTGATGCAATTCAACACAGACGGAAGTGTATCGAAAGGAATTCTTCCTCCCGCTGCGGGCGTTACCGCTGCTACTGTTGTTGAAGCCTACTACGCCGCAAACGGTGGAAAAGACAAATTCAAGAAAGTTAAATCAATGAAGCAAGAAGGTAAGATGAGCGTTCAAGGAACTTCAATAAACATTGAAACCTTAACCTTCGACAACAAAATGCTTCGTGTTGAAGTTAGCATGGGACCAATGAAAATTTCCACTCAAATTTTCGACGGAACGAAATTGGTAGTGAAGCAAATGGGGAAAGAACAACCAACCGAAGAAAAAGATGTTTTGAAAGCTAAGATGGAAGCAGACTTCTTCCTTCGCGATCACATGGCTGATTACGGATATTCATTGAATCTTGCTGGAAGCATTATGCGCAACGAAAAAGAAGTGTACATGCTTGAAACATTGAATGAGAAAAACAAAGTGGTGAAGACAGAATACTTCGACAAAGCGACCGGACAGTTGGTTTCAACTTACTCTGTTGAAGAAGGACCTGAAGGAGCTGTAACTTCTGAAACAAACTTCAAAGATTTCATGACCGTAGATGGAATGATCTTCCCGAAAACCATTCAAATCAATGCAGGTGGTCAAGCACTTGACATGACTATTGAGAAAATTACCATCAACGGTAAAGTGAGCAAGAAAGCCTTCAAGGTAGACTAAATGACTTCAATGAAAGACAACACCAATTGCATTGTATCGCTCGAACGCGCTTCTATTTTTCAAGGAAAAATATGCGTGTTGGAAGATATAGACTTCGAAGTATTCGACGGTGAATTCGTTTTCCTTATTGGTAAAACCGGGAGTGGAAAATCGAGTTTATTGAAAACGCTTTACGCCGACATTCCGTTGAAAAACGGAAAAGGTCAAGTGTGCAACGCCGATCTGCGCAAGCTTACGCTGAAGCGCATTTCAGAACTTCGTAGAAAATTGGGAATCGTTTTTCAGAATTTTGAATTGCTTACCGACCGTTCGGTTTCAGATAATTTGGAATTCGTATTGCGTGCAACAGGATGGAACAAAAGTTCCGCCATTCACAGTCGCATAGACGATGTGTTGGAGCTTGTTGGACTTTCAGAAAAGAAACAAAAAATGCCTTTTGAATTAAGTGGTGGAGAACAACAACGCTTGGCTATTGCCCGAGCGTTGTTGAACTCGCCGCATCTCATTATTGCCGACGAGCCTACTGGAAACTTAGACCCTTCCACCGCGAAAGGCATTTTAGATTTATTGAAAATGATTAGCGAAGGCGGAACCGCAGTTGTTATGGCTTCGCACGATTACGACGCTATGCGCAAATACAGCTCACGCATTGTTTTGTGCAAAGGAAAAAAACTCATCGAGTCTCCGCGTCCGGAAGAAATAGAAGAAGCCATCGCCTAACGCTTACGTATGCAATGCACCGTTGTTATTCCAACCTTTCGAGATGCGCGCATTGTGCAAGCCCTCGAAAGCATTGCTTCACAAAAAAATATTCTACTTGAAGTTGTCATTGTAGACGGCGCGAATGAACCCGCAGTGTTTCAATCGCTTCCTTCCTACCCCTTCCCCCTAACCTTCATTCACGAAAAAGACAACGGCGTTTACGATGCCATGAACAAAGGCATTGCTGTTGCGAAAGGTGAGTGGATTTACCTCTTGGGAAGCGACGATATTTTAGCGAATGAAAACACGCTTTCGAATTTAATTTCTCGTAGTGCTCACGCCGACGTAGTCTTTGGAAACGTTGAAAATACAGGCCTTTCACACAGCGCCACTACGAAAATTCACATCCCTTTTTTTCCAAATGGAATGATCTGGAAGCACACGCTTCACCAACAAGGAGTGCTCTACAGACGTGCGTTGTTTCAAGAACGAAACTTCAATACAACGTATCAAATCTTGGGCGATTACGAATTTCACTTCCACCTAAAAAATAAAAATGTAAAGGTGGAATACGTGAATGAAACCGTGGCGCGCTGCGATGCAAATGGACTTTCAAAACGTTACGTTTGGAAATTGTATAAGGAAGAAATTCGGTTGAAGAACGAATACTTGAACGCTGTTCAAATGTTGGTTGTGGTGCCGTTTATTGTTTCGAAGTATCTCTTCAAACGCCTGACTGCGTAAGCGGTTTCACGCGATGCCCTTGCGGTGCATCCATGAAATGCTGAATAAATCCAGCGCTCAATTCCGAAGTTTTCAAAGGTGTAATTCGATCTACTAAATCGTCTACCGAAGTAATGGTGTCTACGTGTTCATTTATGAATCCGTAGCCTTTGGGCAATCCGTCTTCAACCAAAACAAAAACGAACTCGCCGTGCTCTCTTCCGCGGTGCGTAAGAATGGCGTGTTGCGGATTGAAAGCTTGCTTCATGGCTTCAAGCATGCGCGTGTTGTGCTCTTCGAGCGTAGACAATTCTTCTTCACTGAACATGCCAATGGCTTTCAATGAAAACCCGTGATAACTGCAGAACTTCACCAACCACTTGTTCGCGGCAGGAAGGGTTGGAAAGATGCGAAGCGGAGTGGCTTGTCCGGAAAGCTGCGCTGCCATTAGGCGCAAGTAGCCTTGTTGGTCTTCGAATTGAAAGAGTCCTACTTTCGGACGCTTCTTCTTCTGCGCGGCATTGTGCTTCGGCATGTGCGCGCGAATCTCTTGGTCTTCCAACAAAAAGGCTACTAACTCGGAAGAGGTTTCCACATAATCGATGTGGTGCACTTCATTCGAAAATGAAATCTTCTTTTCCGGTTCTCCGTTCTGAAAATGTTCTTTGATGCGCTTGCGAATGTTCTTCGCTTTACCAATGTATATGGGCTTTCCCTTGTTGTCGCGCATGTAATACACACCCGTGGTCTTGGGAAGTTTGTCAATGGTATCTTCAGGAAGGTGATGTGGCAAATACGCTTCAGCGCTTCCTCTTCCTAGCATGGCGTTCACGCCGTCTAAACCTATTTCTTCAATAACCTTATCGAACAACTCCGCTGTGGCCTTGGTGTCGCCCATGGCGCGGTGAGCGCTGGCGTTGGTAATGTTCAGTTCGCGACACAAATTGTCTAGTCCGTAACGCGTCATGTTTGGAAACGCTTTGCGCGCCAAACGAATGGTGCACAAACGCTGAGGCGTCCACGAATATCCAATTGCGTTGAACTCTTCCTTAATGAAATTGAAATCGAAATTCACGTTGTGCGCCACGAATACCGCGTCTTTCAGCATGTCGTAGATCTCATCTGCCACGTCTTCAAAGACTGGCGCGCGAGACAACATGGCATCTGTGATCCCAGTCAGTTGAACCACGAAAGGAGGAAGTCTTTTCTCTGGATTGATAAGGGTTTGGTAGGCATCTACGACCTTATGCCCATCGTGCAGTAATATAGCAATTTCAGTAATGCTACCTTGCTCAGCTCTTCCGCCGGTCGTTTCAATATCTGTAATTGCGTACAACATCTTTTCTCCGTGGCCTCGAATTTCGGCTTATTTTTGAAGACAATCACCTATTGTTATGAAAAAAAGTTTCTTGTTCATATCTCTCTGCTACTTAAGTCTTCTGTTTTCCAACGTGTTCGCTCAAGATAGCGACGAGCGCAAGGGGTTTCGCTTCGGACTTAACATGGGCATGTACTTCCCTTCGAAGGTTTCCGCGAACTATTACAACGGAAGCGGCTTCTATAACAACAACATAGATCCGAACGGCGTTCGTCTCTTCAGCATTGAAGAGCGTTTGAACCTGACTCCGCAAGAGACACAATACATTACCTCCTACTTCAATGCATCGGGATTTCAGTTTCCATATGATGCTTATCCCGCAGCCATGCGCTACAACGGAGGCTTTAACATTGGCTTTCAGACGGCATATGATTTCAACAACAAGTCTTCATTTATTTTCGATTTGAATGTGTGTAAGGTGAAAGCTTATGACAGATTCACCATGCAATTGACCGGTACTTCTGCACAACAAAACGGGCAAAACGACATCCGCATTTTTAATATTGAAGGAAATGAACAGCGCTTGCAATTGGGCTTGGGATACAGAACAGGATGGGCGTTAAGTGGAAACGGATTGTACTTCATGCAGTTTGGTGGAAGCATGTTAGGAACGAAGGTGATTAATAACGTTGCTATTCTCGCAGATCGCAATTATGAATTAATTATAGGCGCTGCGAATCCAGCACAGACGATTAACTACCAGCCGCAAACCGGCATTGGCTTTGGCTATTACGTGAGTACTGGTTTCTTCCTTCCTTTAGGCGAGCACAAAAACGCGGAGCTTTCGTTGGCCTTCGCCAAAGACAAGATTATTTTAAATGCAAATGAATTCAAAGGGTGGAACAAAATGCTCACCTTCTGTTTTTCTATTTAAGTTGAAACGAATCTGCATCATTTAACGCAGGAAACTTTTCGCGGAAGGCATTCAATTCCTCCAACGAAAGTTCTTGGGTTAACTCTCCTCTGTAATTCACAATGGCCGAATCACCGCTGTAGGCGTGTCCGTTTCCGTCTTCCCCAATGCGATTCACTCCTATTACATACGCCACGTTTTCAATGGCGCGTGCTTTCAATAACGTCTTCCAAACTTCAGCGCGAACGCTTGGCCAATTCGCGACATATATCATCAAATCAAATTTCGGTTGTTCGTTTATCATTTCATTTCGTGTCCATACCGGGAAGCGCAAGTCGTAACAAATGTTCAGCAGAATATTCCATCCGCGCCATTCCACTAGGCATTGCTCCTGCCCTGCTTCGTAGTGTTTGTGTTCTCCTGCGAAGGAGAACAAGTGACGTTTGTTGTACGTTGAAACTTCACCGCTTGGACGAACGAAGAACAAACGGTTGTAGGCCTTCCCTTCTTCGCTTACAGAGAGGCTTCCAACGATGGCGGCGTTCAATCGAGCCGCTTCTTGCTTCAACAATGTAACACTCGGAAACTCGTCATTGACAAGCACTTCAGAGACAGCGGTATTCAAGGTAAAACCGGTAGAAAACATTTCAGGAAGGACAATGAGGTCCCATTGATTGGACTGTTGTTCTTGCAGTAACGCTTTGAAGTGCGCACGGTTTTCCTCTTGATTTTCCCAATGCAGGAAGGTTTCGAGTAAAAGTGATTTCAATTTCATTTGCATTCGAAGTTATGTGAAATAATTATAAATCAAGTATCTTGGCTTCATGAAAAAATGGATATTTCTTTCTATTGCAGCTGTAGCTGTTGGATGTGCAGCTTCAAAGCAAGTAACAATTACTGAAGCCGATTTAAGTTTAGCGAAAACAGAATTCTCTGGAGTAACCCTAGCTGAATTGCAAACTGGACAAGTTTTGTACACAGAGCATTGCCAAAGTTGTCACGCATTAAAAGATCCAGCATCTGAAGGCGTTCGCGGATGGAAGCATCATGTTCCAGAAATGGTTGAAATAGCGAACAAGGACAAAGGAGCGGGCATTGACAAAAAAGAAGAGCAAGCGATTCTTCGTTATTTGATTACGATGGGACCGCTTAAGAAGTCCTAAAAACTTGGACAAGTAATCGTTCTGAACTTCGCCTTCGAAACCTGCATAGACTTCGGAGTCTTGATGCTATAACCTAAGGTGATTGTCTTGCTTTCACCAGGCGCTAACTTCATGTTCCAAGAAAGCTTACCGGTGTTCTTTTCCAATACGGCGCCAGAGATTTCCAACATAGCAACTTCAATCTGTCCGTCGGAAGAAATAGGCAGTTGATCTTCCAACAAAACATTGATTTCCTTGTCGCGGTTGTTGCGCACTGTTGTTTCGAAGTAGAAGGTTTCCTTCTCGTTGTTTCCGAGCAACTGACGTTTACTTAATTCAGATTGCTTCTTGCGCGACAGTGCCACACGCTTGTCTCTTCCCAACGAAAGCGAAAGCGTATCGTCTACTGAAGCGGTGTTAATGAAACTCTGCCCCAAATAAGCCCCTGCAAAATAAACACTCGCCTTACCGCTTACTAAGTTCAAGGTGTTCCAACCTACAACCTTCGCCATTAAGAATGCATCGGCGTCTTGCTTCGGAACAGCGTAATGCATGTATGTTGCTGGCAAAGTGAACGAGGTTACGTCAACCACATAAGGTTTTCCATCTGACAAAATCGTATACGGCAATTCAATCTCGAACTCGGCACTCAACTCTTGCACTGCAACCTGCTGAAACGCCACTTCACCTTCTCCACCTCTATCTTCTTTCTTCAAATAATCGCTGCGATTGCTCTTCATGTCCATTACCATAACCGACTCTAAATTCTTCTGAACGCCGGCAATTCTTGTTGTAGATTCCGCAATATCCCACGTCTCTAACGTTGGCTTCTCTGCCCCTTGCAACGGCTCGCTCGTGCTTAAGATCATGAGCACTTCCGTCCAATCCAATCCAGATTTATTGAAGACATTCGCGTGGTAATCAAGCTTCACTGGATCAATGGCATTCTCTGCGCGAACGTCATACTTCGGCGCCCAGCCGGCGTTTCGAACCAAATATTTTAGCGTAAAGGTAGCGTCGCCACGAACCTTCGAATCCAACACCACGGTAACTTCAGAAGTAGGCGGATTGGTCTTTGCATTCAATTCTGAAAGCTGCGCGCTGTAATTGGTTTGCTCTTTCACCAACTTACGTTCATCAGCATCGGCCTTCAACAAGAATGTATTGAT
The DNA here is from genome assembly GCA_044374295.1 of Flavobacteriales bacterium. Classification (GTDB taxonomy): domain Bacteria; phylum Bacteroidota; class Bacteroidia; order Flavobacteriales_D; family Sanyastnellaceae; genus CAIZGX01. The sequence goes on from JBILOU010000012.1 coordinate 34,643, forward strand.
CTCGTTGTTACGCTTACGGAAGAAATCGGCAGCCTTCTCAATTTCTGCGATAGGCACATTGTTCGCTGTTCCGCCAATGGCTTCGTTGCGAAACAACATGTCGCGCTCTTTCGCATAAACGCCCTTCTCCGCGCGAAGCGTTACCAACTTCTCTTCAACCGAAGCTAACTTTTCTTGCAACTCGGCAATCTTCGCATTCGGTGCTTGCTCTTTCAAATAGTTATTTCGAATGGAAACACTTTGAAACACCACGTTCTTGTTTCCACATTCCAACACCACACTCTCGGGCTGCATGTCGGCACTTAGCCCTGAGAATACCACTGTCTGCTTTCCTTGAGCCACCTGCGTTTCAGCCGTATGAACCAACTGCGCACCTTGTAAGTACACTGTCACTTGCGTAATCTTCGAATCTACATTCGTCTGCGCAAAAAGTGCTAAGCTTGAAACGACAGAAAGACAAAGAGCAATTACTTTTTTCATAATTAAAATTTATATTGAAGAGAAATTTCGTGATTCCATTGTTGAAGTGAACGGTGCTGGTCATTCGCCAAGCCCGTGTATCCGATGACAAATTTTCGAAAAATATAATAGCCGCGAACGAACGCACCCATGTGTGCATTGTCCCATGCGCGAACGCCCACACCTAACATGTATTTATTTCTTGTGGTAAAATTCAGTCCAGTCTGAAACTGACGCACTTTATCCTCGCCCTCAAATCCACGTTTGTAGATTCCGGAAAAACTCAAGTTCGATCTGCGCGAAAGACGAGCCACAGCTATTCCAACTTGGGCGCTCATGACTTTCGAAAGTACAGTGACTTCATTTTCAAACGGAGTCACTTGCAAGTCTTCGTTCTTGTATGAGACTCCCGCTAGAAACCTTCCAGCTGGATTGCTCATGACATTCAATCCGATAGAATAATTAAAATTATGATTTTCGTAGTTGGTGAATTCAGCACGTGCACCGAATCCAACATGAAAATTTCTTCTCGAAGTATACGAATGCGTTGCGAATTGAAGGGCCCCAGCATTGAAAGCATTGGCATTGTTGTAAAGATCAATTCCAACCGCAGAATAAATTCCATCTAAATTCATCTGGCCTTGAAATCCACCTGCACCGTTGGTTTGACGATACATTCCTGCCTTGTTGTAGTCTAACGGCGAAACCACAAAAGACGGATTCTCTGTACTCAAATAAGCCATGGGATTCAATTGTCTAAATTGAGTCCATGCCAGCGAAGCATTCAAAAAAAGTATGAAGAACGATATCCGTTTCACTTCAACGAATATACTGCGTTAAACGATGAGCGGCTTCAAGAATATCGGCATCATCTTTCGCGAAACAGAAACGCAAGCGCTTAGCTTCACTCCCGTTTTCATAGAACGGAGAAAGCGGAATGCTTGTCACCTTCGCTTCTTTGTTCAACCGAACCGCAAAATCGAAATCCGACTCTTCAGAAATAGCGCTGTAATCGAGCACTTGAAAATAGGTCCCTACGCAAGGCAAGACTTTCCAAGCGCTTCCGCTTAACGCTTCCATAAATAAATTTCTCTTACGCTCGTACATGCGTGAAATTTCTGAGTAATCAACTGTCTTCATGTATTCTGCAATGGCAATCTGAAATGGAGCGTTGCAGGTGAAGACGTTAAACTGATGTTGCTTCCGAAATTCAACCATCCACTTCGCATCGCACACGGCATAGCCCAATTTCCATCCGGTGGCATGAAACGTCTTCCCGAAGGAATACACCAACATCATGCGTTCACGCAGTTCAGGGAATTGCGCCAAACTCTCGTGCTTTCTTCCGTCGAACACAATGTGCTCATACACTTCATCGGAAATAATAAAAATATCGGTATCGCGAACAACCTCTAAAAGTTTGTGCGCATCGTCTAATGAATTCACAGCACCGGTAGGATTGTGCGGCGTGTTAATGAGCATGAGTTTCGTGCGATCGTTTATGGCGGCTTTCACTTTTTCCCATGGAATGTGAAAGTCTTCTCCTTCCAATTCAATCCAGATCACCTTCCCACCATTCAACTCAACCGCTGGCGCGTAACAGTCGTATGCTGGCGCGAAAAGAATGACTTCATCTCCAGGAAAAATCAAAGTTGAAATGGCAGTGAAGATGGCTTGTGAAGCGCCCGCAGTGATATTCACTTCCGAATTCCAATCGTAGTTGCATCCGTGCTTCGCGTTTAACTGCTCCGTAATAATTTGACGAAGAACAGGCATGCCTGGCATAGGTGCATACTGATTGAATCCGTCTTTCATGGCCTTGGTCACCAAATCAATTAAACGATCATCAATTGGGAATCCCGGAAAGCCTTGTCCCAAATTCAAAGCGCCTTCTTGCACAGCAAGAGCCGACATGGTTGTAAATATGGTTGTCCCAACGTTTGGCAGTTTCGATTTCATGGAACGAAGATAAAGACGAGGTGGCGTTGCGCAAGATTCCTTAATTTCACGGGCATGAAGAATATTATTCTGTTTCCCATTCTCTTTCTGTTTCTCATTCTATCCTCAACGCTTAACGCACAGGAGATTCCCACTGCGCTTGGATACGCGAGTAAAATAGCTGGAGAAGAAATTAAATATTTCTCACCCTTACATGAGTTTGCGAATACAGCGTTGCTTACACGTGCGAATGGGAAATCGCCTATTTCTCTTCAACTTGAAATTGAAGAGTCGGAAAGTGAACTGCGAACTTTTGAACTCCTAATCGGACATTCAACTGGCACGAGCAGCGGTGATCGTGAATTCATTTTTTCGATTGATGGAAAAGAACTTTTTCATTTTGCCACTTCACCGAAAGAACCGCTCGGAACAGTGAAAGCAGGGAGAAGCGAAGACGACATTGCCTTTGAATTCCGAACGTTGGAACAAGACATTAATAAAGACGCATTCGGATTTCTTCGAATAGAAATACCCGACAGACTGCTTAACAAAGGTGAACTTACTGTTATTGGTGTTAATGCTGAAAGTCGCGACTGGCTTATGGTGTTCGAGTACAAACGGACATTGAAAATAATTACTACGCCTACGCAATTGGTACTTCGGAAAAACAACAAATTGCAAATGAACATTGCAGTAGACTATCCCCACTTGCATTTCAAACCCCCAAGTATGAAAGTGGTTTCGAAGTATTTCGAAAATACGTTTCCAGTTATTACCGGATACAATTCCATTTCATTGGAAAGTTATCCTGCAAGCTTTTCAGGCATTGACACCCTTCGGTATTTCATGGGAAACAAATTGGTGCATACCGAATTGGTAGCCATTCAACCGCGCAAGAATTTCGACTTCCACATTATACATCATTCGCACAACGACATTGGCTATTCGCACCTTCAAACCGAAGTAGAAAAAATTCAAACCGACAATATCTACAAAGCCATTCGTTGGTCCATTGTTCCTGAAAAGGGCGACTGTCAACCTATCTGGCACATCGAGAGTTTGTGGGCAGTAGACAATTTCATGAAGCAAGCCTCGAAAGAAGAGATTGCGCTTTTCATTCAAAAAGTAAAAGAAGGACGCATTGTATTGTCTGCGAATTATGCGAACGTGTTGAACGGATTGTGTCAGCCCGAAGAACTCAACTGGATTGTTGCTTATGCGAAACGCTTGGAAAAAGAATTCGGCATACGCATTCAAAACGCGATGATCACAGACATTCCCGGCATTACTTACGACGCGTTGAACATGTATGTCCAAAACAACATTCCATATTTATCGTTGGGACCGAACTACGTTGAAACACACGCCGATCATGGTGACCGTGTAGGCAAAGTGATTCGCGAATGCGGCGATGACATGTTCTACTGGACGCCGAAAAACGAGCCGAACAAAAAACTCTTCGTGTGGACCGCAGGGAAAGGATATTCTTATTTCCACAACATTCAAGAGAATGAAAAGCAAACGAAATGGGAGAACAAAATTTCAGCGTATGTGAATGAGCTCGTCGGTAAAAAATATCCGTATGAATTGGTGCAACTGCGCTACACAAAGAACGCCGACAACGGTCCGGTAGACACATCGCTGTGCACCTTCGTGAACAATTGGAACGCGCGATATTCTTCACCCAAGCTCACGCTCTCCAGCGTTGACAAGCTTTTCAGTGAATTCGAAAAACGCTACGGCGAATCTCTTCGCACTGTAACGGGTGAGATTTCTCCGTATTGGGAAGACGGCGCTTATTCAACAGCAGAAGAGGAAATGGGAAATAGACACCTTGCGCGCTTGACAGTCGATTTAGAAAAACACATCACACAACTTCCCCCTTCGAAAGAAAATCAAGAGGAACTTTTCCAACTTCAAAAAAATATAATTCTCTTCCACGAACACACGTGGGGATCGTGGTGCAGCATTTCCGATCCGGAAATTTTCTTCACCACAGAGCAATGGCGCATTAAGAAATCGTTTCTCGATTCAGCATTGAATCAGTATTTGAATCTCTCCGCTAAAGTGAAGTTCGCATACGTGGAAAAAGATCCCGTTCGCAAGCCCAAGGCCATCTATGATTACACGGTGAACAAAAAAACGGGAGCGATTGACCGCATTTATTTTGATAACGATTCGTTGGTTTTTGCGGAAAACAATCACCTCTTTGAATTTATTTATTCGAAGGGAATTTCTCCGCAAGAATTCATGTATCCAAAGCAAGTTAATATAAAGACCCTGGCAGATACGCACGACAAAAAATACGTGCATGTCACCTTTGAACTTCAAGGTATGAAGTCCGTCAGTGTGCATTATTCTTTATGGAAGGAAGACGGCATTATTCGCATGACTTGTTCCATTGACAAGGCTTTGGAAAAAGACAAAGAATCTTTGCACATCTGTGTTGGAACTGGAAAGAACGGAACATTGACTTATGGAAAAGACGGAAGCGAACTCGACTTCCAAACTTCTCGCCTACCTGGCTCGAACGCCGATTTCATCTGTACCACCAATGCCTTCAATCTAAACAATGGCAAGCACACTGCCTGTGTATATTCCCCGCAATTGAATTTGGTTGAGGTAGGAAACATCGTGAATGAAGAACAAGTTAACGGCGCAAAGGTTTGGAAAGAAAACACAACTGACCTTTCGAAGATGTACCTCTATTTGTTTAACAATTATTGGCACACGAATTACAAAGCTTATCAAGAAGGTTATTTGCTTTACAGCATTGACTTTTGGATGGAGTGATTACTCAGCCACCAAATACTCTTGAAGCAATTCACGAAGCTTTTTTTGTTGGTTGGAAGGAAGTGGCTGAATTTTCTTTCCAATGCGACCTAAATCTACACAACGCAGTTGGTCACATGCAATTTGCCCTTTCTTTCCTTTCAAGGTAAGCGATAATCGCATTGGGTAATTGCGTAAAGTCGATGTAATGGGCGCTATGACAACTGTGCTCATGTGTCTGTTGGCTTCATTCGGTGAGAGGACAATACATGGACGTGTCTTCTTCATTTCTTTTCCAACGGTTGGATCAAGATTTATCCAATAAATTCCGTAGCGCTCTACCATGTCCAGTCCTCCAACTTTTCATCTTTGAAAAAATCAGGTAGACAATCCTTACCTGAATCATCCTTCGCGGCTTGGGCTATTCGTTCTTCCCAACCCTCGCGGACTTTAGAAACCGGGCGAATAACCAAGGTATTCTCGACCACCTCCATTTCAACAGCGTCGGTTAAACCTAAGTCTTTCATAAATGAAGAAGGAATGATTACTCCTTTCGAGTTGCCTATGGAAATTATTTTCGATTTCATATCGCCAAAATATCTTTCCGCTAAGTTATAACTATGTTATAACATTTCTAATTATTTTTTTCAAAATTGAAAAAAGTAATTCACACTTCGAAAAAATGTCTATTCGCTTCTTCCACATAAAATAATCTCAGAACTTCTTCGTTGCCCTAACTGCATTGACTTCTTCAAATACGATTTTCATGAATAAACTTGCTACTGCCTTTAAATTCGGGACTACTGCGCTGCTGCTTGCGGCTATTGTTCAATGCTCAAGTGTTACAACAGATGCCGAAGGCAAGATTCACGGAGTGAAAGATGTTTCACAAGATGCCGAAGGCAAGATTCACGATGTGAAAGATGTTTCACAAGATGCTTCGCAAGATGTTGCACAAGAAAACCTCGAGGGCAATACAGTCGCGACGAGGTTTAGCGTTCCGAACGGCTATGCCCGAAAACCTTACGCTGCCGGGACGTTCGGAAATTATTTGCAGCAGTTGCCGCTGAAACCTGCGGGTACGCTAACGAAGCGATACAACGGAGAAACGAAACCGAATAAAGTTGCAGCGGCAGTCATTGATGTATCCGTTGGAACTTCAGACCTGCAACAGTGTGCAGATGCCATTATGCGGCTGCGCGCCGAATGGTTGTTCGCAGAGAAACGGTTCGATGATATCGCCTTCGATCTCACGAACGGATTCAACATGAAATATTCCGAATGGAAAAAAGGAAAGCGATTGAATTCCGCATGCAACGGTTGGACAGCCGGAGGCGCCGCTTCCGAGACGCACGACGATTTCATGAATTACATGAAGAAAATCTTCACCTACGCTGGAACGCTTTCCCTTTCGAAAGAACTTCAAACCAAGAGCATTGCAAACCTGGAAGCCGGCGATGTCTTCATTAAAGGCGGATCTCCCGGACACGCCGTTATTGTTGTTGATGTGGCTGAAGGAAGTGAAGGCAAGTTGTTCATGCTAGCGCAGAGCTACATGCCCGCGCAAGACATTGAAATTTTAAAGAATCCGAACAACGCGGGAATGTCGCCATGGTTCAAGGCCAGCGAAATGGGCATACTCGAAACTCCCGAGTGGGATTTCGATTGGAGCCAATTGAAAACATGGCCTTGACTCTGATTATATTTGAAGATGAAATTTAAAATCTTCACACTGCTTGCATTCCTTCAAGCAGGACAAGCTTTTGCGCAGACTACAGACAATTGGTTTCAAGATGCGAAATTTGGAATCTTCATTCACTGGGGAATTTATTCGGTGAAAGGAATAGATGAGTCGTGGTCTTTTCACAACAAGAAAATTCAGCATAGCGATTACATGGCGCAAGCCAAGGGATTCACCGCGAAGAATTACAACCCAACAGACTGGTCGAACCTCATAGAACAGTCGGGCGCGAAATACGCCGTGGTCACTTCCAAGCATCACGACGGGGTAGCGCTTTGGGACACGAAGGTTCCTTATCTCAACACCCCTTCCCATCAAAAAAGGAAAACGCCTTTCATTAACAGCATTCCGAAAACTTCTCCGGCGGGGCGCGATGTCTATTCGCCTTTGATCGCTTCCCTTCAACATAAAAAAATAAAAATCGGAATCTATTATTCGCTCATCGACTGGAGCCATCCGTGCTATCCTGGCTTTTTGAAAGACAGTACGCGCTATAAAATCGCAGACGACGCCGAGCGCTGGAACGTTTTCAAAACCTACAACGAAGCGCAAATCATGGAACTTCGCAATGCCTACAACCCAGATTTGTGGTGGTTCGACGGCGGTTGGGAACATTCAGCGCAAGAATGGAATGCCTTCGTCATTCGCGACAGCCTGGTGGCGAAAAACAAAAACGTGCTCATTAACAATCGCCTTCCTGAATGCGGGAATTATGAGACTCCTGAAAACTCCTTCCCTATTCACAGAAACGAAAAGCCTTGGGAGCTGTGCCTTACACTCAACACCAACTGGGGATGGCAGCCGCAAGACACGGCGTTCAAAACACCGGAGCAGATCATTCACATTCTAACCGATGTGGTTTCGTTGGGAGGAAATTTATTGCTCGACATTGGTCCGAAGGAAGATGGCACCTTCCCTCCGCAAGTGCATCGCGTCTTGGAAGAGACCGGCAATTGGCTGAATCACTACGGGGCTGCGATCTATGGAACTCGCGCCGGCTTGCCTCGCGAATACTGCGAGTTTCCGACTACGGTGAGCGCGAACGGACATACGCTCTTCGTTTTCGTTCCGAAAGGAATAGAGACGGTTTATTTGAAAGGCCTTCTTCCAAAAATAAAATCGGCGTTTTATCTCGATAACGATGCCCGCGTGAACTACGAAATCATTGGTAAAATTTCCTGGAGTTCACATCCCGGTCTTATTTCGTTGAAAACTTCTGGAAATGGCCCAACTCCCTACGCCCGCGTCATAGCGCTTGACCTAGAAGAGAGCCTTTGGAATGACGAGGGAAAAATGAAGTTAGACGAGTTGAAATAAGTTATCTTCGCGTCAGTTTTTTAAACGTACTACATGTCGAACGCATCTACGCAAATTGCAACGCTTGAACA